>NZ_JBEXPG010000008.1:0-185484 GCF_040611935.1 Streptomyces sp. NPDC006512
CCCCTGGTCGAGGCCGGACACGTCTACCTGTCCCGCCCGCCGCTGTACAAGATCAAGTGGGGCCGCGACGACTTCGAGTACGCGTACTCGGACCGTGAGCGCGACGCCCTGGTCGAGCTCGGCAAGCAGAACGGCAAGCGGATCAAGGAAGACTCGATCCAGCGCTTCAAGGGTCTGGGCGAGATGAACGCCGAGGAGCTGCGCGTCACCACCATGGACGTCGACCACCGCGTGCTCGGCCAGGTCACCCTGGACGACGCGGCGCAGGCCGACGACCTGTTCTCGGTGCTGATGGGAGAGGACGTCGAGGCCCGGCGGTCCTTCATCCAGCGCAACGCCAAGGACGTTCGGTTCCTCGACATCTGAGTCGGTCTCCGCTGACCGCCTGAAAGGACTTCTGACCAGCAATGGCCGACGAAACCACCCCCACCGCAGAGAATCCCGCGGAGGAGCAGCCCGTGCTGCGGATCGAGCCCGTCGGGCTCGAGACGGAGATGCAGCGCTCCTACCTCGACTACGCGATGTCCGTCATCGTGTCCCGCGCCCTGCCCGACGTACGGGACGGCCTCAAGCCGGTCCACCGGCGCGTGCTGTACGCGATGTACGACGGCGGCTACCGGCCCGAGAAGGGCTTCTACAAGTGCGCCCGCGTCGTCGGCGACGTCATGGGCACCTACCACCCGCACGGCGACTCCTCGATCTACGACGCGCTGGTCCGCCTGGCCCAGCCGTGGTCGCTGCGCATGCCGCTGGTCGACAGCAACGGCAACTTCGGCTCCCCGGGCAACGACCCGGCGGCCGCGATGCGCTACACCGAGTGCAAGCTGATGCCGCTGGCCATGGAGATGCTCCGGGACATCGACGAGGAGACCGTCGACTTCACGGACAACTACGACGGCCGCAACCAGGAGCCGACCGTCCTGCCGGCGCGGTTCCCGAACCTGCTGGTCAACGGCTCCGCGGGCATCGCGGTCGGCATGGCGACCAACATCCCGCCGCACAACCTCCGCGAGGTCGCGGCCGGTGCCCAGTGGGCGCTGGAGCACCCGGAGGCCTCGCACGAGGAGCTCCAGGACGCGCTCATCGAGCGGATCAAGGGCCCGGACTTCCCCTCCGGCGCCTTGGTCGTGGGCCGCAAGGGCATCGAGGAGGCGTACCGCACCGGTCGCGGCTCCATCACGATGCGCGCGGTGGTGGAGGTCGAGGAGATCCAGAACCGCCAGTGCCTGGTGGTCACGGAGCTCCCGTACCAGACCAACCCCGACAACCTCGCGCAGAAGATCGCCGACCTGGTGAAGGACGGCAAGATCGGCGGCATCGCCGACGTCCGCGACGAGACCTCGTCCCGGACCGGCCAGCGCCTGGTGATCGTGCTCAAGCGCGACGCCGTCGCGAAGGTCGTGCTGAACAACCTGTACAAGCACACCGACCTCCAGTCGAACTTCAGCGCCAACATGCTGGCCCTGGTGGACGGCGTGCCGCGCACCCTGTCGATCGACGCCTTCATCCGCCACTGGGTGCAGCACCAGATCGAGGTCATCGTCCGGCGCACGCGCTTCCGCCTGCGCAAGGCGGAGGAGCGCGCCCACATCCTGCGCGGTCTGCTCAAGGCGCTGGACGCGATCGACGAGGTCATCGCCCTCATCCGGCGCAGCAACACCGTCGAGATCGCGCGCGAGGGCCTGATGGGCCTCCTGGAGATCGACGAGATCCAGGCCAACGCGATCCTCGAAATGCAGCTGCGCCGCCTGGCGGCCCTGGAGCGGCAGAAGATCGTCGCCGAGCACGACGAGCTCCAGGCGAAGATCAACGAGTACAACGCGATCCTGGCCTCCGAGGAGCGCCAGCGGCAGATCGTCAGCGAGGAACTGGCGGTCATCGTCGAGAAGTTCGGCGACGACCGGCGTTCCAAGCTGGTGCCCTTCGACGGCGACATGTCCATGGAGGACCTGATCGCCGAAGAGGACATCGTCGTCACGATCACCCACGGCGGCTACGTCAAGCGCACCAAGACCGAGGACTACCGCTCGCAGAAGCGCGGCGGCAAGGGCGTGCGCGGCACGAAGCTGAAGCAGGACGACCTGGTCGACCACTTCTTCGTCTCCACCACGCACCACTGGCTGCTGTTCTTCACGAACAAGGGCCGTGTCTACCGGTCCAAGGCGTACGAGCTGCCGGACGCCGGCCGCGACGCCCGCGGTCAGCACGTGGCGAACCTGCTGGCCTTCCAGCCGGACGAGAAGATCGCCCAGATCCTCGCGATCCGCGACTACGAGGCGGCGCCCTACCTGATCCTGGCCACCAAGGGCGGCCTGGTGAAGAAGACGGCGCTCAAGGACTACGACTCGCCCCGTTCGGGTGGTGTCATCGCGATCAACCTCCGGGAGACCGAGGGCGGCAGCGACGACGAGCTGATCGGCGCGGAGCTGGTGTCCGCCGAGGACGACCTGCTGCTCATCAGCAAGAAGGCGCAGTCGATCCGCTTCACGGCGACCGACGACGCGCTGCGCCCGATGGGCCGCGCGACCTCGGGCGTGAAGGGCATGAGCTTCCGCGAGGGCGACGAGCTGCTGTCGATGAGCGTGGTGCGGCCCGGTACGTTCGTCTTCACCGCGACCGACGGCGGCTACGCCAAGCGGACGCCGGTCGACGAGTACCGCGTCCAGGGCCGTGGTGGTCTGGGCATCAAGGCGGCGAAGATCGTCGAGGACCGCGGTTCGCTCGTCGGCGCGCTGGTGGTCGACGAAACGGACGAGATTCTCGCCATCACCCTCGGCGGTGGTGTGATTCGTACGCGAGTCAACGAAGTCAGGGAGACCGGCCGTGACACCATGGGCGTCCAGCTGATCAACCTGGGCAAGCGCGATGCCGTGGTGGGCATCGCACGTAACGCCGAGGCGGGTCAGGAAGCTGACGAGGCCGACGAGATCGAGTCAGAGATCGAGGCCGGGGCAGCCGAAGGACAGGCCGCCGAGGCCGCCGAGGGCACGGAGCCCTCGGCTGGGGAGCACGAGGAGTAAGCGTGAGTGGAGCCACGGGCGCCGGACCGGCCAAGACTGGAGCGAACGGTGCCCGTGGCCCCGCCGCGGACTCCCAGGGGGGAACCGTGACGGACACCCGAGAACCGAAGTCGAAGGCTCAGTCCAAGGCGCAGTCCAAGGCGCAGCCGAAGGCACCGGCCGCCGGCACCGGCCAGGACGCCCAGCCGTACCAGCCCCCGCAGGCTTACGCGGCGCCCTCGGGCCCGGGTGCGCAGCGGGGGGCCCGGCCGGGGGTCCGTACGGCACCGAGGACGCGCAAGGCGCGGCTGCGGGTCGCCAAGGCGGACCCGTGGTCGGTGATGAAGGTCAGCTTCCTGCTGTCGATCGCGCTGGGCGTGTGCACCGTCGTCGCGGCGGCGGTGCTGTGGATGGTCATGGACGCCATGGGCATCTTCTCGACGGTCGGCGGCACGATCAGCGAGGCCACCGGCTCGAACGAGAGCAACGGGTTCGACCTCCAGTCGTTCCTGTCGCTGCCGCGCGTACTGATCTTCACGTCGGTGATCGCGGTGATCGACGTGGTGCTGATGACGGCGCTCGCGACGCTGGGCTCGTTCATCTACAACCTGTCGGCGGGCTTCGTGGGCGGCGTGGAGCTCACGCTGGCCGAGGACGAATGACCCGCTGATCGACCCGCTGACTGACCTGCGGGGAAGCCCGCGGGGAGGCCCGCGGGAACGGATTTTGGCTCGACCCGCTCTGTGCGCTAATCTTCAGGAGTCAGCGCGCAGCGCGGATGGGGCTATAGCTCAGTTGGTTAGAGCGCATCCCTGATAAGGATGAGGCCACAGGTTCAAATCCTGTTAGCCCCACAGTGTCGAAGACCCCCAGGCCAAGGCCTGGGGGTCTTCGTCATTGGGCCAGTTGAGGGGTTCCCAGGTAACCGATCGGTATCGGTCGGTGTGTATTGTTGGCCGCCAGAAGTCCCCAACGTCAATGAAAGACGAGGTCGCGCGGTGAAGAAGCTGCTCCTGGTCGCACTGGCCGCCATCGGCGGGCTCCTCGTGTACCGCCAGATCCAGGCGGATCGCGCCGAGCAGGACCTGTGGACGGAGGCAACTGACTCCGTGCCCTCTGGTTCCGGTGTGTGAGACCCACGGTTGATCTCATGAGGCCCCGGCTGCCGCTGCTGCCGGGGCTTCGTGCTGTTCTGTGAAGAATTATTCCGGTATGCGAAGATTTGGCTTGCGTTAGCAAACTCGGGGTGGGCGTGATGGTGCGGGTGCGGAGGACGGTGCTGGCCGGGGCGGCGGTGCTCGGGTTGCTGGCCTGGCTGCCGGGAGCCGCGTACGCGGCCGGTCCCGGATCTGCGGCGCTGCCGGAGTACCGCACGGCGGACGGCGCCCGCCCGGTCGAGGGCAAGCCCTCCACGGCGGACGCCCCGCTGCTGGCGGCCGGGCAGTTCTACGAGGACACCCTCGCCCCCGGCGAACGCGTCTACCGGCTGGGCCTCGACGCCAACTCCACCGTGTACGTCTCCGCGGTGCTGCGCCCGCCCGCCGGGGCCAAGGTCGGCTACGGCGACGGCCTGGAGGTGGAGGTCATGACCGCCGCCGGCAAGGCCTGCCCCCACAACCCCGGCAAGGTCTCCTTCGGCTACGACGCCGTGCCCGTCGCGGCGGTCGGCTCCCGCCGGCTGGAGGAGGACTCCGACTGCCAGGCCGGGGGCACCTACTACGCGAAGCTCACCCGGACCGCGGCGAAGGACTCCGACCAGGCCGCGTGGCCGGTCGAGATCCGGCTCCAGCGCGAGCCGGCGCCCGCCGCAGGGAGCGCGCCGAGCGCCGCCGCCAGCGTCTGGCCCTCGGCCTCCCCGACCCTGCCCGGCACGGACCCGGTGGCCCGTACCGGCGGAACCGGCTTCAACGACGCCCGGGCCCTGGACTCCGGAGTGTGGCGCGACGACCTGAGGCCCGGGCAGACACGCTTCTACCGGGTACCGCTGGACTGGGGGCAGCAGCTCGGGATCGGCGCGGAGATCGCGGCGGCCAGGATGACGAAGCAGTACGGTTCCGCCTCCAACGGCCTCACCGTCTCGCTCTACACGCCCTACCGCGCCCTGGTGGAGTCCGAGGACACCTCGTACGACGGCAAGCAGGCGGCCGTCACCCTGCCGAAGACCGCGCCCGTGGCGTACGAGAACCGTTTCTCCGACGACACCGAGCAGCGGCCCGTACGGCTGGCCGGCTGGTACTACCTCGCAGTGACCCTGGGCGGGAAGGTCGGGGAGTTCACCGAGGACGCGACCCCGGTGCCGCTGACGCTGCGACTGGACGTGACCGGGAGCCCGGCCAAGGGGCCCGCGTATGCGGAGAGCCTCACCGAGGCCGGGTTCGGGGTCGGCGCCGCCGACCGGACCGCCGCGAAGGACGGGCTCACCGCCCCGGAGGCCGTCCGGGCGGAGGAATCCCGCTCGGTGATGCGGCTCGTGGCGGGAGCCGGCTTCGGGACGGGGACGGTACTGCTGCTCGTGCTCGGGGTCTGGATCCTGCTGGCCCGCAGGGGCACTAGGCCGCGGTCCCTCCGGCACTAGACCTGGGTCAGGGCCCAGACGCCGAGGGCGAAGCAGAGCAGGGCCGCCGTGAGGATCCCGGCGGTGACCTTCGACGGCGGCGGGGCGATGCGGCCCGGGCGGGCCGGGGCGGCGACCGGGTGCGGGGCGGTGAGCGGTTCGGGTACCGGGCCCGCGGGGACCGGGGGCGGCAGGTGGAAGCTGCCCGTTCCCGAGGGGTCGTAGACGGGCGGCGGCCCGAACCCCGCCGGGGCGGCGGGCGGGGGCGTGCCGCGCGGGTCGGTCCGGGTCGGTTCGCCCGCCGGGGTGCCCGCGGTCGGGGCCGTGGCCGGGGCCGTGGCGGGGGTCGTGGCGGGGCTCTGGGCGGCCGTGGGGCCCGTCGGGGGCCGGAAGGGCGTCGGGGGCGTCGCGGGGGCGTCCGGTGCGGTCTGCGGGCTTCTGGGGCCTTCGGGGGATCCGGGGGCTCCGGGGCCTTCGGCACGGGGAGCGCCCGCGGGGGCCAGGGGACCCTGGGGTCCGAAACCGGCGGGGAGCGGGCCGAGTTGGTCGAACACCTCCACCGGATCCAGGTCGGGGGCGGGCGCCGGCAGCAGCTCGACGGCCTCGGCGAGGGCCTTGCGGGCGCCCGTGGCGGTCCGGAAGCGGGCCTGGGGGTCGGGTTGCAGGAGGTTCGCGACGACGTCCCACAGCGGCGCGGGAACGCCCTCGGGGGCGTCCGGGGTGCCGTGGGCCAGGAAGTGCTCCACCAGGGCCTGGGAATCGGGCTTGCGGCCTTGCAGCAGGTACAGGGCGACCAGTCCGACCGCGAAGAGGTCGGCGGGGAAGTCGGGCTCTTCGCCCATCAGTTGTTCCGGGGCGAAGTAACCCGGCGTGCCGACCACGTAGTTCGTCTCGGTCAGCCGGGGCTCGCCCTTGCGCATCGAGATGCCGAAGTCGGACAGCCGCAGGTGCGGCCGCCCGGTTCCGGTGGCCTCCATCAGGATGTTGGCCGGTTTGATGTCGCGGTGGACGACGCCCTCCGCGTGCACCGCCGCCAGCCCCGACAGGAGCTGGTCGAGCAGCGCGCAGACGAACCGGGGCGGCAACGGGCCGTAGTCCCCGATCACATGGGCGAGGGACCCGCCGCCGACGAGGTCCATGGTGAACAGGACCTTGTCGTCGTCAGCCGCCCAGCTGGCGGGCGCCAGCACGTGCGGGTGGTCGATGCGCAGCGCCTGCTCGCGCACGAAGCGCAGCAGGGTGTGGGCGTCGCTCTGGAGCAGCACCTTCGCGGCGACGTAGCGGCGTCGCCGGTGGTCCCACGCGCGCCAGACGGCGCCCGCGCCGCCGCGTCCGATCGGGTCGATCAGTTCGTACCGACCGGCGAAGACCTCACCCATCGCTGTGCCCGTCCCCCGTCACCCTCGTGCGTCAGTTCTGGTGGGCCTCGTAGTGGGCCACCGCCTCCGCGGTGCGGCCCGCGCCGTACACCCGGAGGAACTCTGCCAGTTCCGGATGGCTCGGGGCGAGGGTGTCCGCCGCCTCGATGATGTCGCCCGCCGCGGAGACCGAGCGCAGCAGCGACTGGATCTCGCGGACGACGCGCTTGACGGTGGGCGCGCCCGAACCGGTCGCGGTCTGGCCGCTGTTGCTGAGGACGGATCCGCCCTGGGTGTTCTTGATCTCGTCCATCCGGTCGGTGGCCTCCGCCGCGCTGACGCTTCCGTCGGCCACCTGGCCCGCGAGGTCCTGGAGGGACTGGACCCGCTGGACCACGGCCGGGTTGCCGATCTTGGCGCGCTGGCCGCTCATCAGCTGGGACAGCATCGGCGCCGACAGCCCGAGGACGGCAGCGAGGCGGGCCTGGTTGAGACCGAGGTCATCTATGAGCCGTCGGAACAGCGCGCCGAGCGGCTCCCCGTACCAACTGCGCTGAAGTTCCCTGGCTCTGGCCGTGGCCTCTTGCTGTACTGCGTCCACTCTTACTACTCCCCTTCGCTGGTGCGAACCTCGCGAGCATCTTACGGAGCGTGGTCGCGGGACGGGAGTCCCTATCATTTTGCGGGATGAGGGGGTACACCGGGTACTCTGTCTTGCGGAACGTCCACTCCCTTCCGGGGGAGCGGCGCGTACCCCCGTACGGGGCCTTAGCTCAGTTGGTAGAGCGCTGCCTTTGCAAGGCAGATGTCAGGAGTTCGAATCTCCTAGGCTCCACAGATGAAAGGTCCCCTGACCTGCGGAAACGCCGGTCGGGGGACCTTTTTGCGTTGCCCGTGGCCGGGTGGCCGGGGCGGGCGGCGGGGCTCCGGTGGGGCTCCCCTCTGCGTGCGCGGGCCGGGTGGGGTGCGGCGGGTGCCCTGCCCGTGGCCGGGCGCCGGGCGGCGGCGGTCGAGGGTGAACGGGGAGTGGCTCGGGGGTGGCTCAAGGCACCTGGCGGCCAGACAGCAACCTGCCAGGGATTTCCCTTGGACCTGCGCCGGGCGCCGCGCAGTATTTCTCGTGCGGCGGGCGGAATTCGACCGAAGACGCCACTGCCGCCAAAGAACCAGTTCCACGGGGGAGTCGAAATGAAGTTTCTGGTACGAGCCGCTGCCGCCCTTTCCGCCGCTGTCGCCGTCGTCGCGCTGGGCGCCACCGCCGCGAACGCCGCCGGGGAAACCGCGGCCGCCCCGGCGGTCACCGTCACCTTGGAAAGCCTCAATTGGGACTGATGAATCCCCCCTGGAGACCCACAAACAGACAGAACGGCCGGGTGTGAGCGAAATGAACGTCTTGGTGTGCCGGTGGGACCGGGTGACCCTGGAAGCGCTGCTTGACCGCGGGGCCTCCGTGACGCTGGTCTTCGACGAATGGGAGGCCGCCAACCGGGCCATCGATCCGCGGCTGATCGCCCGGGTGGACCGGCACTACGTGATCCGCAGCTTCGACGCCCTCGACGAGATGGCGCAGCTGGCCGTGGAGATCCGGTCCACCGGGGTCAAGATCGACCGGGTGCTCAGCCTCTCCGAGTTCAGCCAGTTCAGCGCCGCCTACCTGGCCACCCTGCTCGGTCTGGAGCAGCCCGCCATCGAGAAGTCCGTCCTGATGCGGGACAAGCGGGCCATGAAGGAGCGCGCCGCGCAGGCCGGGATCGCCTGCGCCCGCTACGTGTCGCTGACCACGGCGGACGTCGAGGGTTCGGTGCGCCGCGTCGAGGAGGAGCTCGGCTTCCCGGTCATCGTGAAGCCGGCCGCCGGCCTCGGTTCGGTGGACACCTCCAAGGTCACCGGCCCCGAGGAGCTCGCCGCGATCCTGCGCCGGGCCGGTCAGGAGACCGTCGCGCAGTTCCTCCTCGCGGAGGAGCCGATCGACGGGGACGAGTACCACGTCGACGCGATCTGGGAGAACGGCCGGGCGCAGATCCTGGGCGTCAGCCGCTACCTGCGGCCCCGCATGCTCGTCGAGACGCCGGGCCGCGACAACGGCTCGATGCTGCTGCCGCGCGACGCCGAGGCCGCGCTGTACGCCGAGGTCGAGGAGCTGCACGAGCGGATCAACGCCGCCTTCGGGATCACCGACGACATCACCCACCTGGAGATCTTCCGCCGGGCCGACGGCCGGCTCTGGTTCTCCGAGATCGCGACCCGCTTCGCGGGCGGTGCGATCCCCGAGAGCTTCGGGCCGCTGGGCGCCGACCTGCGGCAGCTGTGGGTCGAGGCCATCATGGGCGCCGGGCGCGAGCCGCTGGCGCTCCAGGAGCCGCCGTACCCGTACGTCGGCTGGATCAACCTGGCGCCGGCCGAGGCGGGGACCATCCTGAAGGACCCCACCGACGAGCAGATCAAGGCCTTCCCCTACGTCCTGGACATCATCCGGTCCCGGTCGGTCGGCTTCGGGATCGGCGAGCTGCACCCCTCCGTGTGGTGCCTGCTGCTGGTCATCGGCGCGGACGACGAAGCGCAGTTCCGGGCGCGGGCCGCAGAGTTGGAGGCCGCGCTGCTGCCCCTGTACGAGATGGGCGGTACGTCGTGACGGCACTGGCCGAGGCCCCTGCGGCGGGCGCGGCGAAGCTGGGCTTCGGGGCGCGGTTCACCGCGCACATGGTGCTCGCACGGTGGAGCGCCGGGCAGGGGTGGACGGCGCCGGAGCTGGCGCCGCACCGGCCGCTGGAACTGTCGCCCGCCGCCATGGCCCTGCACTACGGGCAGGCGATCTTCGAGGGGCTCAAGGCGTACCCGCGTCCCGACGGGCCGCCGGCGCTGTTCCGGCCGGGCGTCAACGCGGAGCGCTTCAACCGCAGCGCGCACCGCCTGGCGATGCCGGAGCTGCCGGTGGAGCTGTTCACCGAGGCGTGCGAGATGGTGGTGCGGGCCGACGTGGCGGAGGTGCCGACGGGGCCCGGCCAGAGCCTGTACCTGCGGCCCTTCATGGTCGCGGTGGAGCCCAGCCTGGGGGTGCGGCCCGCGCAGGAGTACCTGTTCGCGGTCATCGCCTCGCCGGTCGACTACTTCTTCGCCGACGGCTACCAGGCCATCGACGTGTGGTGTCCGCCGGACCAGATCCGGGCGGCGCCCGGCGGTACCGGGGCGGCCAAGTGCGCCGGCAACTACGCGGCGAGCCTTTCGGCGAAGGCCCAGGCGCTGGCCAACGGCTGCCACGAGGTGCTGTGGCTGGACGCGCAGGAACACCGCTTCGTCGAGGAGCTCGGCGCGATGAACTTCTTCGGGGTCACCCGGGACGCGTCGGGTGCTCCGCTGCTGGTCACCCCGGGGCTCTCCGGCACGATCCTGGCGGGCAACACCCGCGGCAGCCTCATCGAACTGGCCGCCTCCCTCGGGATCCGTACCGAGCAGCGCCAGGTGGAGCTGGCCGAACTGACCTCCGGGGACGGGCGGATCAGCGAGGCGTTCGCCTGCGGTACGGCGGCTTCCGTGGTGCCGATCGGAGCCGTGACCACCGCGGCGGGCCGCTCCGTGATCGGGGACGGGCTGCCGGGCGAGGTCACCACGCGGCTGCGCGACGCCCTGGCCGCCGTGCAGTACGGGCAGAGCCCGGACACCTTTGGCTGGATGCATTCGGTCCTGCCGAAAACAGACGCATAGCGAAAGCATGACGAAGGCCGTTGCCCCCGGAATCCTCCGGGGGCAACGGCCTTTATGCATGCCCTTGTTGCGGGGCCCCGCGGAGCGCCGGGCAGGAGAATGCCAGGCAGGCTCGCGCCAGCGGAAAGTGCTGATTCGGCGGCGCCGAACGGACAGGATGGAACCACCGAATCCCAGCAGGCCCGGGGGAATTGCCGCGGTGAGATCTCGACTCCCGCAGGCGCCGGCCTGCTTCTGCCTCGGGCGCGAACCGCGCCACTTCCAAAGGGGAAAACATTGGCTACGCCCACGTACACGCACGGTGGATGGCGTCCGTCCGCCGACCGATTCCTGGAGATCGTCGACCAGCCGCTGTACCGCACGCTGGTCGACCTCCAGGACCTCGTGACCGTGCAGACGGCCGTCTTCTGGAGCGAGCGCGGGGTCAAGTCCGTCCACCTGCCCATCACCACCAACAGCATCTCCAGCCCGATGGGCCTGGGCAGTGACTCGCTGCCGGTCGAGATCGACCTGTTCGGCCAGCGCACCTTCCTCGCCGACTCGATGCAGTTCATGCTGGAGTACGGCTGCCGGCTGAGCCCCACGGGCAGCTGGTACCTGATGCCGAGCTTCCGCGGCGAGGACTGCGACGAGACCCACCTCAACCAGTTCTTCCACAGCGAGGCCGAGCTCCCCGGCGGGCTCGACGCCTGCATCGCGGCGGTCGACGACTACATGCGCGCGCTCGCCAAGGCGGTCCTCGACCGCTACGCGGACGACGTGCGCGCCATCGCCGGCACGACCGAGCACCTGGAGCAGATGGCCGCCCTGGGCTCCTTCCCGCGCATCACCTTCGAGGAGGCCGTGGCCCACCTGGGCGACGACCCGGAGGCGGTGGAGGACCACGGCGGCTGGCGCACCCTGTCCCGGCACGGCGAGCGCCGCCTGATGCAGGAGATCAGCCCGATCCTGTGGGTCACGCACTACGACCACCTGTCGGTGCCCTTCTACCAGGCGTACGGCGACGCGGAGGGCAAGACCGCCCTCAACGGCGACCTGCTGTTCGGCATCGGCGAGACCGTCGGCTGCGGCGAGCGCCACGTCGACGGCGAGCAGGCCCGCAAGGCCCTGGCCCACCACCAGGTGCCCGAGGAGGACTACGACTGGTACGTCCGCATGAAGGACGCCCGTCCGCAGCACACCTCCGGTTTCGGCCTCGGCATCGAGCGCTGGCTGATGTGGGTCCTGCAGCAGAAGGACATCCGCGAGCTCCAGCTGGCGCCGCGCCTGAACGGGGTCACCGTGACCCCGTGACGCTCATCGCCGGGCCCCGCACACCGGGGCCCGGCGAGCCGTCACCACCCCGCCACCCCGACGAGGCCGCGCCGAAGGCGCTCACGGTGCCTCCCCCCGCCCTGCCGCACCACCCGACCCACTGGACACACCATGCCCTTGCACACCGGCGCCCCCGAGGCGGCGGCCGAGACCGCGCTGGTCCGGCGCGAGTACGGCCCCGCAGGCCACTACATCCTGAGCGGCGCGGCGCTGGAGCGGCTGCGGGAGTCGCAGCGGCTCGTCGAACGCCTGCTGGGCGAGGTGTCCGTACGCCGGACCCACCTGCCGGTCCTCGTTCCCCCGGTGCTGGTGTCCCCCGTGGCGGCCCTGCTCCGGCCCGGACTGCGCCGCACCGCGCTGACCACGCACGACTCCGAGCGCCCCAAGGGCTGGTACCCGACCGCCGGACTCTGCCTGCGCGGGCTCCCGCTCGTCGCCAAGCAGCGCTTCAGCTGGCGGGAACTGCCGGTGGGCTACTGGACGGGCGGCCCCGCCGTCGCCCCGGTCGCGGACGCCGGACCCGACGCCGAGGACCTGGTGTGCGCGGACGGGCTGCTGGCCCAGCCGCAGGAGCGGCGGACCGAACTCGCCCCGGTCGTCGACGAGATCCTCCAGGAGCTGGGCGTCCCCGCCCGGCCCGCCGTCGAACCCTGGGCACTGGAAGGCGAGGACGCGCTGGTCTGGCGGCACGAGGGCCGCGTGACCGCCTCGGTGCAGGACCTGCCCGCCGAGGCCGCCAAGCGCTACGGCGCCTGCTACATGGACACGGACAACCGGCTCCAGCCGCTGGCCGTCTCCTTCTTCCACATCAGCCAGTACGCGCTGCTGCGCGGGACGGAGGACGCGCGGTGACCGCCACCTGGGCCGGGGACGCCGCCGCACTGCAGCGCTCCCACATCATCAACGCCAAGTACCCGGTGTCCGGGGCGAGCGGGTGGCTCCCCCACGGCTACGCGCTCTGCTCGAACGTCGTCGACGCCTTCCGCACCTTCTTCGCCTCCGGCGGCTACGGCGAACTCGGCCTGCCCTCCGCCGTTCCGCTCGCCTCCCTGGAGCGCCAGGCCGGCTCCATCAAGAGCTTCCTCGACCGGGTCTACCTGCTGCGCGGCCCCGACGACGACACCGAACCCGTCGCGCTCGCCTCCACCATCGAGGCGCAGATCTCCACCGTCATGGCCGCCTGGCTCCGCGAGGGCCGGCAGGCGCCGTTCCGGGTCACCTCGGTGCGCACCGTCGGCCGGCACGAGGGCCACGGCATGCGCCCGCTGTGGATGGAACGGTTCGTCTGGCCCTTCTTCGAGGCGCAGGCCGCCTACACGGGTGACGGCTCGGCGGACACGGCCTTCATGCTGCACGGACCCGGCGGGGTCGCCGCCGCCCTCGGGCTCCCCACCGTCGCCGTCGAACGGCTCAAGGAGCCCGGCGCGACGGGGGCGTACGCCGACCGGCGGCACGAGCTGGTCACCCTGCTGCCCGACGGCACCTCCACCACGCTGACCTCCGTCTACGAGCTCGGCACCCGCTTCAGCGAGACCTTCGGCGTGCGCGACGCCGACGGGGTCCCGCTGTCCATGCTCAACTTCGGCTTCTCGGCCCGCCTCGTACTGGCCCTGCTCGTCCACGCGCACACCGACCCGGACAAGCCGGTGCACCACCCCGCGATCGCCCCCGTCCAGGTGGCCGTCGTACCCGCCGTGACCGAGGGCGCCGAACGGGCCGCGGAACTCGCCGCGCGGCTCGTGGCCGGCGGGATCCGCGCCGAGGTCTTCGACGACCACCGCGGCTACCGGGCCCGGGCCGCGCGGGCGCGGACGCACGGGGCCCCTCTCTACCTCACGGTGGAAGGGCCCGAGCGGGGCGGGGAACTCCTGCTCGGGGAGGACGCCGGGCAAGGGGAGGCCGTCCGGCCCGACGGACTGCCCGCGCTGGCCGGGGTACGGCTCAAGGCCCTCGGGGAGCGGCTCGCGCTGACCCGGGCCGCCGGGCACCGGGCCAGGATCACCGACCTCGACGCGTTCCCGGCGCGGACGGACCTCGACGGCCTGCCGGGCGCGGCCCGCGTCCCGCTGTGCCACGCCGACGACTGCGCCCGCGCGGCCCTCGGCCAGGACGTCCTCGACGTGATCGGCCGGCCCACCGGCGAGAACGGCGTCGTCCACGACCCCGACGCCGCACCCGCCCGCCCCTGCGCGCACTGCGCCCGCCCGACCGGCTCGTCGGTGCTGCTGGGACGCAAGTTCCGCGGCGAGAAGTGACCGCAGGAGACGGAGAGATGAACCGCTTCACCGAGGAGACCCTCACCACCGCGCGGCTCGTGCTGCGCCCCTTCGCCGAGCGGGACGTGCCCGCCGTCCGGGCCGCCTGCGACGACCCGACGACCCAGCGGTGGCTGCCCCTGCCGAGCCCCTACACCGAGGCGCACGCCCGCTGGTGGTGCACCGAGGGCGCCCCGGCCTCCCTGGCCGGGGGCGACGGCATCCAGTTCGCCGCCGAGGACGCGCAGACCGGCGAACTCGTCGGCTGCTTCGGCCTCAAGTCCACCAACTGGACCGAGCTGACCTGCGAGATCGGCTACTGGACCGTGCCCGCCGCACGCGGCCGCGGCTTCGCGCCCGAAGCCGTCGGCGCCGTGGCCGCCTGGGCCCTGACCTCGACCCCGGTCCGCCGGATCACCCTGCTCGCCGCCACCGGGAACACCGCCTCCCAGCGCGTCGCGCTCAAGGCCGGCTTCACCCGCGAGGGCGTGCTGCGCGGGGCCGGCACCACGCACTCCGGCCGCGTGGACCACGTCGTGTACGGGCTCATCCCCGGAGACCTGCCGCTGCCGCAGGCGGCGCGGGGCCCCGCGCCCGTCGTCGGGGAGGACGTACGGGAGCGGGTGCGGGCGCAGCTCACCGCCGCGGCCGGGGGCACGGACGGGGCCGCGGGCGGTCTCGCGGGCGGTTTTGCGCTGGTCAGCGCGCACGAGCACACCGGCGCCGAACTCATCTTCCACAGCGAGGAGTCCCAGCACACCTACCGGCAGTCCGTCACGGAGCTGATGGAGCTGCTCACCACGCTCGGCCGGGACCTGCTGCCGGAGCCGCCCTCGGCCGTCGGCGCGCTCGTCCTGCCGATGCCCTACTACCGGCGGTTCAAGCCGGAGGGCACCCAGGTCGACCCCGACACCTGCAGCCGCGTCATCCGGCACCGGAACCTGGAACTCCTCGACGACTGCGCCCGTTTCCGCAAGGACAACCCGCCGGCCGCGGGGCTGCCGATGACCGCCCTCATGGCCGACCCCTTCCGCGACGCCGACGCCTTCGCCGCCGACTACGAGGGCCGCCTCGGCGAGGTGTTCGCCCTCAAGTGGCACCCGCCGGCCGCCGAGACCCCGATCGCCGAGTACGTCGCGCGCGGTTACCTCGACCTGGCCGCCCGCTGGGACGTGCCGACCGTCCTGCACTGCTCGCCCGAGGGCCGCCTCGGCGACCTCGCCGAGATCCGCGCCGACGCCGTCCCCGCCGCCGTCCGGGCCGGCGCCCGGATCAGCCTCGCCCACCTCGGGTTCAACAACCCCGGGCTCACGGAGGTCCTGGAGCAGCCCGGCGTGTACGCCGACCTCGGCCCGTGGGAAGCGGTCTGCGAGCGGACCGTCGGCGACCCCGGTCCCGTCGATTCCGACGCCCGGCTCGCCGCCCTGATCGCGGACTGCGGCCCCCGCCTGATGTTCTCCCTCGACACCCCCTGGCACCTCCAGCCCTGGGACGACGGGCGCGTGCTCGGCGCCGGGACCTCCGAGGCCGTACGGCGCATCCTCGGCTCCCTCGGCCTGAGCGGCGCCGACGAGCGGGCCCTCCTCGCGGGCAACGCCCTGCGCTACCTGTTCGGCACGGCATGAGCGCCGGCCACGGGCTGCCCGTCACCACCGCCCCGCCCGCGCTCGCGCCCGGCGCCGTCGTGGGAGTGGCCGCCACCAGCGCCTACGCCGCCGGCCGGTTCCCCCGGCGCACCCTGCGCGCCTTCGCCGCGCTGGAGCGGGAGCTGGACTGCACGGTGCGGTTCGCCCCCGAGGGCCGGTACGCCGGTTCGATCGCCGGCACCGGCCGCGAACGGGCCCGCGCGCTCCTCGACCTGTACGCGGACCCCGAGGTCGGCGCGGTGTTCACGACCATCGGCGGCAACAACTCCAACGACCTCCTCGAACACCTCGACGAGCTCGCCGGGCTGCCCCCGAAGATCCTGGTCGGCTACAGCGACAACACGGCCCTGCTCCTCGGCTGCCAGGCCCTCACCGGCACCACCGTCTTCTACGGCCCCGCCCTGCTGCCCCAGTTCGGCGAATGGCCGCGCCCCTACGCGGAGACCACCGGGCACCTGCGCGACACCCTCCGGGGCGGCGCCGGCGGGGACTGGCCGCTGCCGGACTGGTGGACCCAGCCCCACGGGGACTGGGCGAGCGCCGACCAGGAGGAGCGGCCCCGCCACCCGGGCAGCCCGTACGTCCTGCGCCCCGGCACCGCCGAGGGCGTCCTGTTCGGCGGCAACGTGCCCACCCTCGGCTTCCTCGCCGGGACCCGCTGGCTGCGCCCCCCGGACGCGCCGACCGTGCTGTGCCTGGAGGGCACCGCGGACGGGGCGGCCGTACCGGCGTTCCAGCGCAGCCTGACGCAGCTGCGCCACCTCGGCATCGCCGAGCGGGCCGCCGCCGTGCTCGTCGGGCGCACCCCGGGAGGCCCGTACGGCCCGGAGCACACGGAGGCGCTGCACCGGATCCTGCTCGACGCGTTCCCGGGCGACGTACCGATCGTGCTGGACCTGCCCTTCGGGCACACCGACCCGATGCTCACCGTCCCGCTGGGCGCGGCCGCGCGCGTGGAGGCGCACGAGGGGCGCCTTCCCGTCGTGCGCGTGCCCCGGCCGGTGGTCGCGCCGGTACCCGCTTCCACCACGGAGAAGGAGGGTCCGACGTGTCCCTGATGAAGGATCTGCGCGCCCTGCCGCGTCCCGCCAGGACTCTGCTCGCGCTGGGCGCCGTCAACAACATCGGCTCGGGCCTCGTCCTGCCGTTCCTCGTCGTCTACATCCACCAGATCAACGGACTGGGCCTGGCCACCGCCATGCACGCGGTGTCGGTCACCTCCGTCGCCGTCATCCTGGGCGGGCTGCACGCGGGCCGGCTCGCCGACCGCATCGGCGCCCGGCGCGCGGCCGCCGCGCACATGCTGCTCAGCGCCGTCGGCGTGGCCGGGTACGCCGTCGCCTCCGAGGCCTGGCAGTTCCTCCTCGCCGCGCTGGTGTGGGGGCTCGGCCTCGGGGGTTCCTCGGCGTGGAACACGCTGCTCGCCGGGTCGGTGCCGCCGGAGTCCCACCCGGTGGTCTTCGGCTCCAGCTTCACCCTGGCCAACGCGGCCATGGGCATCGGCGGCCTGCTGGGCGGGGCGCTCGCGACCGTCGCGCACCCGATGTCGTTCCGCCTGCTGTACGGGGCGGACGCGCTCAGCTACCTCGGGATCGCCGTCGCGATGTTCCTGCTGCGCGGGCTGGACGCGGCCGAACCGCCGAAGCCGGCACCGGGGCAGGACGGCGCCAAGGGCGCCGGCTACCGGCAGGTGTTCGCGAACGGCCCGTTCCTGCTGGTCATGGGGCTGGGCACGGCCCTGTACTTCGCCTCGTACGGGCAGCTGGAGGCGGGCCTGCCCGCCTTCGTGCTGACCAGCACCGACGTGGACTCGGGCGGCCTCGCGGTGCTCTTCGCCGTGAACACGGCGGGCGTCATCGGGGCGCAGCTGGTGCTGCACGAGCTGATCAAGCGCTGGAGGCACACCCGGACCGTGGCCCTGGCCGGTGCGGCCTGGGCCGCGAACTGGGTGCTCGTCCTGTGCGCGCTCGCCGTGGACGGCCGGGGCCCGCAGCTCGCCGTGCTGATCGCGGGGATGGTGCTGTTCGCCGTCGCCGAGACCCTGTACGCGGCCGGGATGCCCTCGCTGGTGAACTCGCTGGCCGCGCCGGAACTGCGCGGGCGCTTCAACGCCGCCTACGGGTCCGCCACTTCGGTGGGCTTCGTGACGGGGCCGCTGGCCGCCGGAGTCCTGGTGGCCGGTGGCGCGGGCGCGGGCTTCGTCGCCGGCCTGGCGGTGCTGTGCGCGCTGGTCCCGGTGGCGCTGCTGGCGTCGACCGGCCTGCTCGGGCGGGCCGCGACGGCCGTGACCGGGGCCCGGGCGGGCGAATCCGGCGGGTCCGACGGTGCTGCCGGTGCCGACGGTGCTGCCGGGTCCGCTGAAACCGTCGGGTCCGGCGCGTCCGGCGCGTCCGGCGCGTCCGGCGCGTCCGACGGGTCCGCCTCGCGCGCCGCCGAAGCGGGTCAGGAGGCCGTCCGTGCCTGAGCGGCCCACCCACGAGTCGACCAGAGGAGTCGTCATGCTGTCCTCCCGCCAACTCCCCTCCGAACTGCGGTGGTTCAAGGGCGCGGAACCCGCCGACGCCGTCACGCTCGCCTACCTCGCGACCGGCGGCGCCGACCGGACCGACCCGGACCGGCTCGCCGCCGCCCTCACCGCCCTCGCCGCCCGGCACCCCGCGCTGCGCGGGCCCCGGCCGCCGCAGGGCGTCACCGTGCACGCCACCCCCGGCGAGGGCTGGGACGCCGTCGGCCGGGCGCTGGCCGCCGCCGAGTCCCGGGCGGGACGTCCCTTCGACCTCGGCGACGGGCCGCTGCTGCGGGCGGAGCTGTACCGCTGGACGCAGGGCGCGCTGCTCGTCGTACAGGTGCACCGCTCCGCCGTCGACGGGCCCTCGCTGCCGCTCCTGGAGGCCGAACTGGAGCGCCTGTACGGGGCCGGCCCGGAGGCGGGGCCGCTCCCGGCCCCCGTACCGGACGGCCTGCCGGGCACCCTCCCGGCCGCCGC
Organism: Streptomyces sp. NPDC006512; assembly: GCF_040611935.1. Classification (NCBI taxonomy): domain Bacteria; kingdom Bacillati; phylum Actinomycetota; class Actinomycetes; order Kitasatosporales; family Streptomycetaceae; genus Streptomyces; species Streptomyces sp. NPDC006512. The sequence goes on from NZ_JBEXPG010000008.1 coordinate 18,815, forward strand.
GCCGGACCCCGACGGGGCGGACGCCCTGCGCGCCGCCTGGGCCGTCCAGCTCGCCGGGGCCGTACCGCAGGCCCGGCCCGTCGCGGCCGCCGGTGCGGCGGCGTCCGGGCCCGCGCAGTTGCGGCTGTCGCTGGCGCGGCCGGTCCTCGACGGGCTCCTGGTCCGGGCCGGCGACGCCACCGTGACGCCCGCTCTGGCCCTGCTCGCGGTGTACGGGCTGGCGCTGGCCCGCTTCACCGGGCAGCGGGACCTCTGCGTCGGCCTGCCGGTGCCCGCCCGCCACGAACCCGGCCGATGGGCGGTGATCGGCCCCCTCGCGGACCTGGTCCCCGTACGCGTCCGGACCGACGGCGCCGACGCCGTGGCGGACTTCCGCTCCGTACTCGGCTCCGCCGCGTTCGCCCTGCGCCACCAGCGCCTCGGCTACGAGGAGATCCGTGCCTGCGGCCCCGCCGCTCCCGGCCCCCTGCTCCGCACCGTCTTCTCCGACTGGCCGCGCTGCGCCTCGCGCACGCTCGACCTGGACGGCGCCGTCTTCGCCCCCGCCCGCCTCACCGCGCGGACCAGCCCCTTCGACCTCACCGCGGAGACCGTCGACCCCGGCCACGCCGACGGCCGGCTCTACCTCGACCTCACCGCCGATCCGGACGTCCTCGACGGCGGCGCGCTGCGCGCACTGGGCGACGTACTCGGCCGGACCGCCCACGAACTCGCCGGGCTCGACACACCCGCTCAGGAGGTGCCCTAGATGACCACGACCACCGCGGCGCCGGCCCCCGCCGACGTACCCGCCGCCGCTGCCGTCCCCGCCTTCGACGCCGAGGAGATCCTCTCCGCCGAGGTGGCCCTCGACCCGGCGGCCTTCTTCGCCCGGCTGCGCGCCCACGAGCCCGTCCACTGGAACCCGCCGACCCGCAGCTGGTACGTCACCCGGCACGCGGACGTCGAGGCGCTGCTGATGGAGAGCGCCCTCGGGGCCCGCGACAAGACGGAGATGCTCGCCTCGATGACCGAGGACATGCGGGCCGCCTTCGCCCCCGTCGAGGAGTTCCTCGGCAAGTGGCTGGTCTTCGCCGACCCGCCCTACCAGCTCAAGGCCCGCAAGGCCCTCCAGCGGGCGTTCACCCCGCGCAGCCTCGCGCCCTTCACCGAGACCGTCCAGGCCGCCGCCGAGGCGGCCGCCGCCGCCCTGCGACCCGGCGAGGGCGACCTGTTCCAACAGGTGGCGCGCCCGTACGCGCTCACCGCCATCTGCGCCTTCCTCGGCATCGACGACGCCGAACGGGCCGACGTACTGCGCTGGTCGGACGCCCTCATCGGCTACCTCAGCATGCCCGTCCTGGAGAAGGAGACGGCGCTGGCCGCGGGCCGGGCGGTCCGCGAGCTCACCGCCTACGTCACGGGCACGGTCCTGCCGCGCGGCTCCGGACCGATGGCCGCCCTCCTCGGCGGGCTGTACGCGGACGGCTCCCTCGACGACCGGGAGGTCACGGCCCTCTTCGCGCAGCTGCTCACCGGCGGCGCCGAACCGGTCGCCACCGCCGTCGCCGTGGGCATGGCCGCCCTCCTCGCCGACCCCGGGCAGCACCGGGCGCTGCGCACGGGCGAGGTCCCGTACGCGGCCGCCGTGGAGGAGGCCCTGCGCTACTCCTCGCCGTTCCACTTCGCCCCGCGCACCGCCCTGCGGGACTTCGAGTACGCCGGGCACCGGATCGCCAAGGGGCAGCGGGTGGTCCTGGTCCTCGCCGCCGCCGACCGGGACCCCGAGGTGTTCGAGGACCCCGACCGCTTCGACGTCCGGCGGACCGGCGGACGGCACGTCGCCTTCGGCCGCGGCGGCCACTTCTGCCTCGGCGCGGCCCTGGCCCGGATGGAGGTCGAGGCGATGTTCCGGGCCCTCGACGAACGCCACCCGGGTCTGCGCGGCGGCACTCCGGCCCTGGTGCGCGAGCCCGCCTTCGGGGTCACCTCCGTGTCCGCGATCCCCTGCCTGGTCTGACCCGCCCGCCCCGCCCGTCCCCTTCGCATCCGCAGTTCCGTACCGAGGTGATCCCGTGCACTCCCAGCAGATCCGTTCCACCTTCCTCGACTTCTTCACCGGCCGCGGCCACGAGCTCGTCCGCTCCAGTCCGCTCGTCCCCGACGATCCGACGCTGCTCCTGGCCAACGCGGGCATGAACCAGTTCAAGCCCTACTACCTGGGGGAGACCCCGGCGCCGTTCCCGCGCGCCGTCTCGGTCCAGAAGTGCGCCCGCACCTCCGACATCGAGAACGTCGGCCGGACCGCCCGGCACGGCACGTTCTTCGAGATGCTCGGCAACTTCTCCTTCGGCGACTACTTCAAGTCCGACACCATCGCGTACGCGTATGAGCTGGTCACCAAGGGCTTCGGACTCGACCCCGAGAAGCTGTGGGCGACCGTCTACCTCGACGACGACGAGTCGATCCGCGTCTGGGAGCAGGTCGGCATCCCCGCGTCGCGAATCCAGCGGCTCGGCAAAGAGGACAACTTCTGGTCGATGGGCGTGCCCGGACCCTGCGGCCCCAACTCGGAGCTGTACTACGACCGCGGCCCCGCCTTCGGCCCCGAGGGCGGCCCGGCCGTCAACGACGAGCGCTACATGGAGATCTGGAACCTGGTCTTCATGCAGTTCGGCCGGGGTGAGGGCGAGGGCAAGACCGACTACCCGATCCTCGGCGAGCTGCCGATGAAGGGCATCGACACCGGCATGGGCCTGGAGCGGCTCGCGGTGATCCTCCAGGACGTCGAGAACGTCTGCCAGACCGACCTGCTGGCCCCGACCCTGGCCACGGTCCAGGAACTGGCGGGCCGCGGCTACCCGGGCAGCGGCGCCGAGAAGGTCTCCTTCCAGGTGGTCACCGAGCACGCCCGCGCCATGGCCTTCCTCATCGCGGACGGGGTCCTGCCCTCCAACGAGGGCCGCGGCTACATCCTGCGCCGGCTGATGCGCCGCGCCGTGCGGCACGGCCGGCTGCTCGGCATCGAGGGCCCGCTGCTGCCCGCCGTGACCGGCAGCGTCATCGCCAACCTCGGCACCGCCTGGCCCGAACTGACCGAGCACGCAGGTCTGATCGAGCAGATCGTGCACTCCGAGGAGGAGTCCTTCGGCCGGACCCTGCGCCAGGGCGCCAAGCTGCTGGACGCGGCCGTGCGGCGTGCCAAGGACCAGCGGTCCGGCACCCTGTCGGGGGAGACCGCCTTCGAACTCCACGACACCTTCGGCTTCCCCGTCGAACTGACCCTGGAGACCGCGCACGACGCGGGCCTGGAGGTCGACGAGGACCGTTTCGCCGCGCTCCTCGCCGCCCAGCAGCAGCGCGCCAAGAGCGGCGGCAAGGCGAAGACGGCCGCCGCCCTGCGCCGCCAGGACGCCTACCGCGACCTCGTGGCCCGGCACGGCCGCACCGACTTCCTCGGCTACGAGCGCCTGACCGCCGAGAGCACCGTCCTCGCCCTGCTCGACGAGGGCACCCCGGTGGCGGCGGCGGGCGCCGGCCGGCAGGTCGAACTGGTCCTGGCCGCTACCCCGTTCTACGCCGAGGGCGGCGGCCAGGTCGGCGACACCGGCCTGCTGCACACCGCGGACGGCGCCGTCCTGGAGATCACCGACACCCGGCGCGGACTGCCCGGCTTCCACGTCCACACGGCCCGGGTCACCGCGGGCGAGATCCGTACGGGCGACACCGCCGAGGCCGTCGTCGACGCCCGGCGGCGGGCCGCCGTGGCCCGCTCGCACTCCGCCACGCACGTCCTGCACGCGGTGGTGCGCGAGCTCCTCGGCAATCACGCCGCGCAGCACGGCTCGCTCGTCGACGACGGCCGCCTGCGCTTCGACTTCGTGCACTTCTCCGCGCTCTCGGCGGGCCAGCTCGGCGAGCTGGAGGCCCGGGTCAACGAGCGGCTCCTGGCCGACCCGGAGGTCCGGGTCTGGTACGCGGACCGGGCGGAGGCCGAACAGGCCGGTGCGCTGGCCCTGTTCGGGGAGAAGTACGAGGAGACGGTGCGCATCGTCGACATCGGCAACTTCTCGCGCGAGCTGTGCGGCGGCACGCACGTGGCGCACGGCTCCCAGGTCGGCGCCCTGCGCATCGCGGGCGAGTCCTCGGTCGGCGCCAACCTGCGCCGCATCGAGGCCTGGACGGGACACGAGGCGCTGCTCTCCGCCGACCGCGAACGCGCCCTGCTGCGCGAGCTGTCGGGGCTGCTGGGCGCCCGCCCCGAGGATGCGGTGGAGGCCCTGCGCAAGCGGCTCGACCTGCTGGCCAACGCGCAGGCCGACGTGGAGCGGATGCGCAGCGCCGAGCTGTCGGCGATCGCCGCCGGTCTCGCCGAGAAGGCCGAGGCCATGCCGGGCGGCATGCTGGTCGCGACCCGGGTGGACGGGGTCGACGCGCAGGAGCTGCGGCAGCTGGCCTCCACCGTCGCCGTACGCCTGGCCTCCGGGGTCGGGGTCGTCGTCCTCGGCACCCCGCACGAGGGCAAGGCCCTGCTGGCCTCGGCCGTGGGTAGCCGGCTGCGCGAACAGGGCATCGAGGCCCGCGAGGTGCTCGCCGAGGCGGCCGCCGTCATCGGCGGCGGCGCGGGCGGCAAGGGCGCGCTCGCCAGCGCCGGAGGCCGGCACGCCGAGAAGCTGGGCGACGCCCTGTCGCTGGCCCGGGCCTCCGCCGCGACGGTCCTGGGCCGGAGCGCGCGGTGACGGCGCTCGGGCTCCGGGCCCGGCCGCTGTCCGAGGGGGCGGTCCTGCGGGCCGCCGCCCCGGCGGGCGCCCTGGACGTGCACCCGATGCTGGCGGCGCTGTTCCGGGCCTCGGGGGCGCGGCACCGGTTCATCGCGCACGCCCCGGAGGGCCGTACGGACGCGGCGAGCCTGCTGCGCGGACATCCGCTGGCGCAGGCCGCCAAGTCCATCGTGCTGCGCGTCGCCTACGGCAAGCGGCGGCGCCGCTACGTCCTCGCCGTGGTGCCGGGCGACCGGCGGGTGGACCTCGCCGCCGTCGCCGACCTGATGGGCGGCACGGAGGCGTCGTTCGCCGTACGGGAGGTCGCGGAGCGGCTGACCGGCTGCGTCAGCGGGTCCATCGCCCCGTTCGCGCTGGGCGCGGCCGCGGCCGAGCTGGAGGTGCTGGTCGACGAGGAACTGACCGGGCATCCGGCGCTCTACTTCAACACCGGGCGGCTGGACATGTCCGTGGAGCTGGCGGTGTCCGACTACCTGACGCTGGCCCGGCCGGCGGTGGCACGGATCGCGCAGCGGTGAGGGCCGCCGCTCAGATCCAGCCCCGCTCGGTGGCGCGGACGCCCGCCTCGAACCGGCTGCGGGCGTCGAGGCGGGCCATGATGTCGGACATCAGGCGCCGGACGCTGCGGACGGAGATGGCCAGCTGCTTGCCGGCGGCCTCGTCGGTCATCCCGGAGGCGAGCAGCCGCAGCAGTTCCCGCTCCTGGGGGCTGAGTCCGAGGCTGTCGGGCTGTTCGGCGGTGCCCAGCGGGCGGGCCGCCTCCCAGATCTTCGCGAAGAGGGTCAGCAGCGCGACGACGACGCTCGGCTCGCGGACGACGAGCGCGCCCGTGCCGGAGTTCTGCGGATCGATGGGGAGGACGGCGGCCTTCTGGTCGACCAGGATGATGCGCATCGGCAGGACGGGATGGGTACGGACCTCACCGCCGCAGGAATTGAGCCAGGCCGCGTAGCGGCGGGTGGCGGGGTGGTTCCGGACGCTGTCGAGGTACACCGTCCGGATGTCCACGCCGCGCTGGGCGAGTTTCTCGTCCAGGGCTTTGCTGGCCGTCATGCTGTCGGTGGTCAGCGAGGCTTTGGGAATGAGGGCGAGCACCTCGGAGCGGGCTTCCTCGGAGATTTCCTCCAGGTATCCGCGTACAGAATCCATGCCGCGCAGGTACTCGATGTTCCCGCCGCTGGAGCCGGTTTGTCCCTGCTCGAATTCGGCCACGAGGTCGGCCATCGCGGCGCGGCCTTCCTCAAGCCTCTGCTGGCGTTCCAGGATTTCCTTCTGCTGGGCGGAAATCAGTCCGGCGAGGGCGAGGCTGGGCTTGACCGGGACGATGGCTCCCGGCTCCTCCCAGGAGGGGCGCACCAGTGCGGAGGCGGCGAGCTCGTCGAGGCCGGCGCGGACCTCCTCCTCGGGGACGCACAGTTCGCGGGCCAGCTCGGCGATCCCCCACTGATGGTTCTTGATCATGGCCCGGTACACCGTCTCGGCCCGTCCGCCGATGCCCAGGCACGCGAGCGACGAGTCCGAACTCCCCTTGGTGTACAGAGATTCAGTCATTCCACCCGTCCTTCACCCACCCGCGAGAACACGAGATGATTCCATGTATGCAACCCTGTTGAAACTGGAGGGTGACGGGAGTGCCCTGCGCGGCACTTTCCAGCGCGTCCGAGAAATTCTGGCGCGGAACGGGCTCGGCGAACACCTGCAGCATGTCTACGCTTCTTCTGCGGCCGGCGGGTATGAATTCGTACTGTTCTTCAATGCGCCGGACCAGGTTGAGGCGTTGCAGCAGACCCGTCACATCGGTGACACAATTCGCAGGGAACTGTCCGACTCCACGGATCGCTGGCGATTGTACTCTCAGGTGGCTGGAATTCGTTCTTCCGGTGTGTGGTGAGCGTCACCCGGCGCGCCGGGAACTGCGCAGGAGGGTCGCCACGAGGGCGCCTCGGTGCGGAGGTCCCCCGTACGGCCCAGTCACAGGGCCCCCGGGCCCGGGGTGTCCGAGAGTGGGGGGCAGGCACCTAGCCCGGGGGGCCACACCACGCCGGAGGCGCACGCACATGGGACTCTTCGATTTCCTGAAGTCCGACAAGAAGAAGGAACACGAGGCGGAGAAGGCGCGGGAGCAGGTGGAACAGCAGACCCCGGCCGCCTCCCCGCCCGCGGCGCCGAACGCGCCCGCCGGCACCGGTTCGAAGTACACCGACGCCGCGGCGGCCACCAAGGCGGCCGCCGACCGCATGGCCGCGGCCGCGCCGCCGAAGCCCGCAGCCGCTCCCGCGGCGCCCACCCCCACCTCCGCCGCGCACAAGGCCGTCCCCGTGGCGCCCAAGCCCGCGGCGATGCCCAAGCCCGCCGCGATGCCGCCCAGGGCCGCCGCGCCCGCCGCGCCCGCGGCGCCCAGCCCCGCGTCCGCCGCGCACAAGGCCGTCCCGGTGTCGCCCAAGCCGGCGGCCAAGAAGCGCACGTACACGGTCAAGCCGGGGGACTCGCTCTCCGCGATCGCCCGCCGCGAGCTCGGCAACGAGGGCCGCTGGCGCGAGCTCTACGCGATGAACCGGGGCGTCGTCGGCCCGAACCCGGACCTCATCCACCCCGGCATGGTGCTCACCCTCCCCAACTGAACCCGGCGGCGCTCGGGAAGGGGCCCGGATCCTGGTGGATCCGGGCCCCTTCCCGTGTTCGCCGCGCGTGCCGGGCGGCCGGGTCCGTCAGAGCTGCTTGTCCGGGGAGCCCTCGGGCCCCGCGTCCGCCTCACGTTCCTTCTGCGCCAGTTCCTCGTCGAACGCGGCCGGGCCGGCGTCGCGGGACGACAGCTCGGTGGCCGCCGGGGGTTCCACGAGCCAGTCCGGGTTGGACTGCCGGTCCCACCACTTCCACGCCGCGAAGGCGCCGATGGCCAGTACGCCGACCAGCGCGACCCCGCGCGCCGCCCGCCCGCACCGCTCCCGGCGCTCGTGGCGGCGCACCAGCCGACGGACCTCCTTCGCCGACACCTGGCCGCGCAGCGCCGCCAGGGCGGCCGTCGACCGGGACGCGGCCTCCTCCGCCACGGGCGTGGCGGCCGCGAGCGCGCTCTCCAGCTTCGGCTGGGTGTAGTCGGCGGCCTGCCGCGCCGCGAGGCGCGTCTGGAGCACCGCCTGGGTCGCCGCCCGGTCCACGCCCGGCGGCACGTGCGTGCGGGCCTGCTTCAGGCGCGGATGCACGTGGCAGTCGTACGTCGTACGGGCCTGTCGCGCGGCCTCGGTGGCCGCCTGCGACATCATCGGCGCCAGTCGCTCGTTCGCCTCTTGCGCGTAGTGCACAGCCGCGTCCTTGGCGGTTCCTGCGTACGGCGCCACCACTTCCGCTGCGTGCCGGACCGTATCCCTGGCGCTTTCGGCGGCCAGGCGCACGCTGTCCTTGCGGGTCACGGGGATCCTCCTCCTCGGTGGCGGACACGGTTCACCTTTCCACCCTTTGTCGGATCATGCCTGCCATAGCGCCGCCGGGCATGCGTGACAGGGCATACGAGTGGAGGATTTCTGTGCGGCGCTGCCCTCCGTGGGAGGATCGGAACCGACAGTGATGACTATGGAAGGCAGACCCGTGGCCGAGAAGCTCTACGCCACCCTGAAGACGAACCACGGCGACATCGAGATCGAGCTGCTGCGGAACTTCGCTCCGAAGACCGTCCGGAACTTCGTGGAGCTCGCGAAGGGCGAGCGCGAGTGGACCCGCCCCACCGACGGCCAGAAGACCACGGCACCGCTCTACGACGGCACCGTCTTCCACCGCGTCATCAGCGGCTTCATGATCCAGGGCGGCGACCCGCTCGGCAACGGCACCGGCGGTCCCGGCTACCAGTTCGCCGACGAGTTCCACCCCGACCTCGCCTTCACCAAGCCGTACCTGCTCGCCATGGCCAACGCCGGGCCGGGCACCAACGGCTCCCAGTTCTTCATCACGGTCGCGCCGACCGCCTGGCTGACCCGCAAGCACACCATCTTCGGCGAGGTCACCGACGCCGCCAGCCGCAAGGTCGTGGACGCCATCGCCGCCGGCGAGACCAACCCGCGCACCGAACGCCCCGTCGCCGACGTGATCATCCAGTCCGTCGTCATCGAGGAGCGCTGACCCCGGCAGCCCCTCACCCCCGCCCGGGGCGCGCCCCCGGGAACCTTTCCGCCCCGCCCGTCCGTCCTGGTTGTGTACCGGACCGGCGGGGCGCCGCTGTCCCGCCGCCGACCGAGGGGACCGATGGACACCGACCGTCTGCCGGGCTGCTACCGCCACCCGGACCGCGACACGGGGATCGCCTGCACCCGCTGCGGGCGCCCCATCTGCCCGGAGTGCATGATCAGCGCCTCGGTGGGCTTCCAGTGCCCCGACTGCGTGCGCGGCGGCTCCGGCACCGGGCACGCCGCCACGGCCAACGCCCCGCGCACCCTCGCGGGCGGCCTCGTCGCCGCCGATCCCCAGCTCGTCACCAAAGTCCTGATCGGGATCAACGCGGCCGTGTTCCTCGCCGCGTACCTGGTCCCGGGGCTGGCCATCCAGCTGGAGCTGCTGGGCCGCTACGTCCAGTACTGGGGAGCCCCCGTCGAAGGGGTCGCCACCGGCCAGTACCACCGGCTGCTGACCTCGGTGTTCCTGCACGTCGAGTGGTGGCACATCATCGGCAACATGCTGGCCCTGTGGGTGATCGGCGGTCCGCTGGAGGCGGCCCTGGGCCGCGTCCGCTACCTCGCGCTCTACCTGCTGTCGGGGCTCGGGGGCAGCGCCCTCGTCTACCTGCTGACCGCGCCGAACACCCCGACCCTCGGCGCCTCGGGCGCCGTCTGCGGGCTCCTCGGCGCCACCGTCGTCCTCGCCCGCCGGCTGCGCTACGAGATGCGGCCGGTCCTGATCACGCTCGGGCTGATGCTGCTCGTGACCTTCGTACCGCTGGGCGGCAGCTGGTCCGTGTCCTGGCAGGCCCACATCGGAGGCCTGGTGACCGGCGCCCTCGTCGCCCTGGGCATGCTCGGCCGCGCCACGGGCAGGAAGCGCACGCTCGTCCAGTGGGGTACCTGTGCGGCGGTGTTCCTGCTGGCCGCAGCGGTGGTATTGGTCCGGACGGCCGCACTCACCTGATCACACCGGCGTCAACTCTCCACAGAGTTATCCACAGATCTTCTGTCTTTTCCTCAGGTGTGGATGACGCTGTGGATAACTCATGGGGAGAGCTTGCGTTCCGGCGCTAGATGCGCACTACTTCCACTGCGTCGAGACGCCGAAGCCCGCCGCGATGAAGCCGAAACCGACCACGATGTTCCAGTTCCCCAGGGCCTCGACCGGCAGCTGGGTATCGGTCACGTAGAAGACGACGATCCACGCCAGACCGATGAGGAAGAACGCCAGCATGACCGGCGCGACCCAGCTGCGGTTCGTCAGCCTGATCGTCTGCGCCTGCTTCCCCGCCGACGGCGGTGTGTAGTCGTCCTTCTTGCGGATACGTGACTTCGGCACGAGGGGCTCTCCTGTCGATGCGCTGGGGGACCTTGCCTGCCCCGGGCGTCCGTTAGCGTAGTGGACCTGTGGCGTTGAAGGAGAAGGGTACGTTGAGCAATTCCGACGACTCCTCCGCGGGTCCCCGTCTGCGGGCCAGACCGGTCCGGCTGCTGACGGCCGCCGTTTTCGCCCTCGCCGGGCTCATTTTCGTCACCAGCTTCAACACGTCCAAGGGTACGAACATCCGCACGGACGCGTCACTCCTCAAACTGTCCGACCTCATCCACGAGCGCAGCGCCGACAACGCCGAGCTGGAGAAGAGCGCCGCCGCCCTGCGCTCGCAGGTCGACGCCCTCGCCGACCGCGACGACGGCAGCACCAAGGCCGAGGACGCCAAGCTGGCCGCCCTGCGCAAGGCCTCCGGCACCGAGGAGCTCTCCGGCAAGGGCCTCACCGTCACCCTCAACGACGCCCCGCCGAACGCCACGGCCCGCGTCCCGGGCGTGCCCGAACCGCAGCCGAACGACCTCGTGATCCACCAGCAGGACCTCCAGGCCGTCGTGAACGCGCTCTGGCTGGGTGGCGCCGAGGGCATCGAGGTCATGGGCCAGCGCCTGATCTCCACCAGCGCGGTGCGCTGCGTCGGCAACACCCTGATCCTCCAGGGCCGGGTCTACTCGCCCCCCTACAAGGTGTCGGCCGTCGGCGACCCCGGCGCCCTGCGCAAGGCCCTCGCGGACTCGCCCGCCCTGCAGAACTACCAGCTGTACGTCAACGCCTACGGACTGGGCTGGAAAGTGGACGAGGAGAAGAGGCTGACACTGCCCGGCTACTCCGGCACAGTGGACCTCCACTATGCGAAGCCGCTGGAGTCCGCCGCGCCCTGACGTCGTACTGCGCCTGGTGGTACGGACGCTCAGCGAGGCGTGCCTGACGGCCGGCACGCTGATCGTGCTCTTCGTCGCCTACGTCCTGCTGTGGACCGGGGTCAAGGCCGACCGGGCCATGGACGGCGAGCGGGACCGGCTGCGCGACCGCTGGGCGGCCGCCGCCCCGGCCGCGGCGCCCGCGCCCCCGCCCCCGGGGCAGGGCGGCCGGCAGCCCCCGCCACGGCCCGCGGAGGACCCGCCCGCGGAGGAGCCGCACGCGACCTACCCCGCCGGCCGGGCCTTCGCCGAGATGACGATCCCGCGCTTCGGCCCGGACTGGAACAAGCCGGTCCTGGAGGGAACGGACCCCGAGCTCCTGAAGAAGGGCCTCGGCCACTACACCGGCACGGCCCGCGCCGGCGGCACCGGGAACTTCGCGGTCGCCGGCCACCGCCGCACGTACGGCGACCCCTTCAAGGACGTGCCCCTGCTCCGCCCCGGGGACACCGTCATCGTCCGGGACGCCACGCACCGGTACACGTACACCGTCCGCGCCGCCCCGCTGCGCACGCTCCCCACCGAGACCGGGGTCGTCGACCCCGTGCCGGCGAAGTCCCCCTTCACCGCCCCCGGCAAGTACCTGACCCTGACCACCTGCGAGCCGGAATGGGGCCACAGCCACCGCCTCGTCGTCTGGGCGGAGCTCACGGACACCCGCCCCGCGCGGCAGGGCGCACCAGAGTGATTGCACAGCGGACCCACCGCGCCGGGCCTCTGCCTTTAGGCTGTTGCGGTACCGCCCCTGCGGTGCGTGGAGCGAAAGGGACGCGGACGGAATGTACGGCTGGATCTGGCGGCACCTGCCGGGCAACGCGTGGGTACGCGCGCTGATCTCACTCGTACTGGTCCTGGCGGTGGTGTACGTGCTGTTCCAGTACGTCTTCCCGTGGGCCGAGCCGCTCCTTCCGTTCAATGATGTGACGGTGGACGAGGGATCGGGAGCCACTCCGTGAGCGCGCGCATTCTGGTTGTCGACAACTACGACAGCTTTGTCTTCAATCTGGTCCAGTACCTCTACCAGCTCGGCGCCGAATGCGAGGTGCTGCGCAACGACGAGGTCGCGCTCGCCCACGCCCAGGACGGCTTCGACGGCGTGCTGCTCTCTCCGGGGCCGGGCACGCCGGAGGAAGCGGGCGTCTGCGTGGACATGGTCCGCCACTGCGCGGACACCGGCGTGCCGGTCTTCGGCGTCTGTCTCGGCATGCAGTCGATGGCCGTCGCCTACGGAGGCGTGGTGGGCCGGGCCCCCGAGCTGCTGCACGGCAAGACCTCGCCCGTCGTGCACGAGGGCCTGGGCGTCTTCGCCGGGCTGCCCTCCCCCTTCACCGCCACCCGCTACCACTCCCTCGCGGCCGAGCCGCTGACCCTCCCCGACGCGCTGGAGGTCACGGCGCGCACCGAGGACGGGATCATCATGGGCCTGCGGCACCGCGAGCACGACGTGGAGGGCGTGCAGTTCCACCCCGAATCGGTGCTGACCGAATGGGGCCACCGGATGCTCGCGAACTGGCTCGTGCGCTGCGGCGACGCCGGAGCCGTCCAGCGATCGGCGGGACTGGCCCCGGTGGTGGGCAAGGCCGTCGCGTGACGGCGGTCGCGCCGTCCGCGCCCACCGAGGGCCGGGCCGCGCGGCGCAAGGCCGCTCAGGAGGCCGCGAAGCGTTCGCACGCACGGGCGCGCCGACGGGGCGGGCGGGGCCGAAGGCGGGCCCGCCCGCGCTCCGGAGGCGCGGTCGTGGTGCTGAGCCGGGCGGTCGGGGAGCTCTTCATCACCGTCGGCCTGGTGATGCTGCTGTTCGTCACCTACCAGCTCTGGTACACGAACCTGCTGGCGCAGCGGACCGCGGACGGGGCCGCCGGCTCCCTGCAGCAGACGTGGGAACGCGCCCCTGATCCGGCGGCGCCCGGCCAGGGCGCGGCGCCCCCGGTGGCGGCCTTCGAACCGGGCCAGGGCTTCGCCATCCTCCACATCCCGAAGCTGGACCTGAAGGTGCCGGTGGCGGAGGGGATCAGCAAGCCGAAGGTGCTGGACCGGGGCATGGTCGGGCACTACGGCGAGGGGGCGCTGAAGACGGCGATGCCGTCGGACAAGCAGGGCAACTTCGCGGTGGCCGGCCACCGGAACACGCACGGCGAGCCGTTCCGCTACATCAACAAGCTGGGGCCGGGGGATCCGATCGTGGTGGAGACGCGGGACGCGTTCTACACGTACGAGATGACCTCGATCCTGCCGCAGACCCCCCCGACGAACGTCTCCGTGATCAAGCCGGTGCCCGAGGGCTCCGGATTCACCGGCCCGGGCCGGTACATCACGCTGACGACCTGCACTCCCGAGTTCACGAGCACCTACCGGATGATCGTATGGGGCAGGATGACCGAAGAACGCCCCCGCAGCCAGGGCGCTCCGCCCGCGCTGAACAGCCCGTAAGGACGAATCCGCAGTGTCTCGTGCCCGCCGCCGCTCCGCACCGCCGCCCCGAAACCGCAGCGTGATCGCCGGGTTCCTGAGCCTGCTGGGAGAGGTCCTGATCACGGTGGGCCTCGTCCTGGCCCTGTTCGTGGCCTACTCGCTGTGGTGGACGAACGTCCTCGCCGACCGTCAGGCGTCGGAGCGCGGCGACGAGGTCCGCCGCCAGTGGCAGGCGGCCCCCGCACCCCCGGCCGGGGCGCCCGCCGAGCCGGGCGCCCTCGACACCCAGGGCGGCATCGGCTTCCTGCACGTACCGGCGATGAAGAACGGCGAGGTGCTGGTCAAGCCCAGCACGGACCCCGACGTCCTCGACGACGGCGTCGCCGGGTACTACACCCAGCCCGTGAAGTCCGCCCTGCCCTGGGACGAGAAGGGCAACTTCGCGCTGGCCGCGCACCGTGACGGGCACGGGGCCAAGTTCCACAACATCGACAAGGTCAAGACCGGCGACGCGATCGTCTTCGAGACCCGCGACACCTGGTACGTCTACAAGGCCTTCGCCGAGCTGCGGCAGACCTCGAAGTACAACGTCGACGTCATCAACCCGGTCCCCAAGGAGTCGGGCAAGACGGCCCCCGGGCGCTACATCACGCTGACGACCTGCACCCCCGTCTACACGTCGAAGTACCGGTACATCGTGTGGGGCGAGCTCGTACGGACCGAGAAGGTGGACGACAAGCGCACCCCGCCGGCCGAGCTGCGCTGAGCCGCGGCGGACGGTGTTTCACGTGAAACAGGCCCGGCCCCTCTCCGTGGAGAGGGGCCGGGCCTTCGTTCGTACGGGGGTGCCGCCGGCCGTCAGCGGCCGCCGAGGCCTCCGATGAAGCCGCCGCCGTTGCCGCCGTTCCCGTTGCCGCCCTGCTGACCGCCCTGGCCGCTGCCGGGCGAGGTCTGGAGGTTGACGACGGTTCCGGCCGGCTGCGGGGTCCCGGCCGCCGGGTCGGACTGCAGCACCGTGGCGTTGTCGTCCGTCGGGCCCGACAGGACCGCTCCGAAGGTCAGGTTGGCCCGCTTCAGGTCGTCCTTGGCCTGGGCCACGGTCCGGCCGAACAGCAGCGGAACGGCGGTCGGCGCCGCGGTCGCCTTGGCGATGCTGACGTTGACCGGGGTGTCCTTGGCGAGCTGCTCACCGGCGGCGTACTGCTGGTGGACGATCGTCTTCGGCGCCGCCCCGGGCTGGTCGACCTCGGTCGTGCTGCCGAGCTTCAGCTTGGCGGCCGTGAGGAGCTTGACCGCCTCTTCCTTGGTCTTCCCGGTGAGGTCCGGGACGGTGCCCTTGGAGATCTCCTTGGAGACGATCAGCTTGACGACCGAGCCCTTCTCGGCCTCGGTACCGCTCTTGGGGCTCTGCTCCAGGACCACGCCCGGGTTGCCCTCGGACTCCCGCAGCTCCTTCTCGACCTGGAAGTTCTTGTCCTTCAGCGCGGACTCGGCCCGCTCGTACGTCAGGCGCACCACGTCGATCACCGGCACCTTGGGGGCGCCCGAGGAGACCTTCACCTTGACGGTGGTGCCCTCGTCGACCTTGGTGTCGGGTTCCTTGTCCTGCGAGCAGATCCTGCCCTTGGGCTGGTTGTCGCAGGGCTCGTCGGCTTCCTTGACCACCGTGAGCTTCACGCTCTGGGCGCGGCCCTGTGCCGATTCCAGGGTGTCGCCGACGAACTTGGGCACGGAGGGCCGGTTGTCGGCCCGGTCGCTGAAGAGGGACTTGCCGATGAGGATCGCGCCGACCAGGACGAGGACGCCGGCGAGGGCCAGCAGGACCGTGGAGGCCCGGTTCTTCTTCTGGCGGCGGCCGTGACCGCCCTGGTCGTAGCCGCCGTGGCCCTGGTCCCCGTACCCGTAGCCGTTGTCGCCCGGGGGCATCGGCGGGAGCATCGAGGTCTGGCCGGAGTCGGGGGACCGCAGGGCGGTGGTGGGCTGGTCGTAGCCCTGGTGCCCGTAGCCGCCCTGGTCGGGATAGCCGTACCCGGCCGCGCCCATGGAGGCGGTGGCGGCGACGGGCTGGCCTTCGAGGCAGGCCTCGATGTCGGCCCGCATCTCGTCCGCGGACTGGTAGCGGTAGTCGGGGTCCTTGACCAGCGCCTTGAGGACGATGGCGTCCATCGTGGGCGTGATCTCGGGGTCGAAGTTCGACGGGGGCTGGGGCTCTTCGCGGACGTGCTGGTAGGCCACGGCCACCGGGGAGTCACCGACGAACGGCGGCCGCACGCAGAGCAGCTCGTACAGCAGGCAGCCCGCGGAGTAGAGGTCCGAGCGCGCGTCGACCTGTTCGCCCTTGGCCTGCTCCGGGGAGAGGTACTGGGCGGTGCCGATCACGGCGGCCGTCTGCGTCATGGTCATGCCGGAGTCGCCCATGGCGCGGGCGATGCCGAAGTCCATGACCTTGACCTGGCCGGTCCGGGTCAGCATGACGTTGGCGGGCTTGATGTCGCGGTGCACGATGCCGGCGCGGTGCGAGTACTCCAGGGCCTGGAGGATGCCGATGCACATCTCCAGGGTGCGCTCGGGCAGCAGCTTGCGGCCCGAGTGCAGCAGCTCGCGCAGGGTCGAGCCGTCGACGTACTCCATCACGATGTACGGGATGGAGATGTTGTCGACGTAGTCCTCGCCGGTGTCGTAGACGGCGACGATCGCCGGGTGGTTCAGCGACGCGGCCGACTGGGCCTCGCGGCGGAACCGGGCCTGGAAGGACGGGTCGCGGGCGAGGTCGGCGCGCAGGGTCTTGACGGCGACGGTACGGCCGAGCCGGGTGTCGTGACCGAGGTAGACCTCGGCCATGCCACCACGGCCGAGCACGTGGCTCAGCTCGTACCGGCCGCCGAGGCGACGCGGCTCTTCCATAACGTTTGCAGCCCTCTCCGTCAGTCCCGACCGCACCCGTGTGTGGTCCGGCGGTGTGCTGTTCGCGGCAAGGCTACCGGCCGATCGTCGGTGATCGGTTCGTGACCACAGGCTGATATCGGACCGGTACCGAGCGCTCGGACACTGCCCCGGCTTCTCATCCCTTGTTCTTCAGTACGGCTTCCATGACCGCCTTGGCGACCGGTGCCGCCAGACCGCCGCCGCTGATGTCCTCGCGGTCCGCGGCGCTGTCCTCGATGACGACGGCGACGGCGACCGGCGAGCTGCCGTCGGGGTTCTCGGCGTAGGAGATGAACCAGGCGTAGGGGCGCTTGGCGTTCTTCTCGCCGTGCTGGGCCGTACCGGTCTTGCCGCCGACCTTCACGTTCTTGATCTTGGCCTGGCCGCCGGTGCCCTTCTCGACGACGTTGACCATCATCTGCTGGACCTTCTGCGCGTTCGCGGCGGAGAGGGGCCGGCTCATCTCCTGCGGCTCGTGCTTCTCGATCACGTCGAGGTTCGGAGCGGTCAGCTGGTCGACCATGTACGGCTTCATCAGCTTGCCGTCGTTGGCGATCGCCGCGGTGACCATCGCCATCTGGAGCGGGGTGGCCGCCGTGTTGAACTGGCCGATCGAGCTCTGCGCGTTGCCGTCCTTGCCCATCGTCTTGTCGTAGACGCTGGCGAAGGCGCGGACCGGGATGTCGATCTTGTCGTTGTTGAAGCCGAACTTCTGAGCGGTCTCGACCATCTTGTCGCGGCCGACCTTGTCGCCGAGGTTGGCGAAGACGGAGTTGCAGGAGACCTGGAGCGCGAAGTTCAGCGTGGCCTTCTCGCAGCCCGAGGCGTGGTTGACCATCGGGGTCTTCGTGCCCGGCAGGATGTACGGCTCGGGCGTGTCCGTGGGCGCCTCGATGTCCGTGACCACGTTGTTCTCCAGCGCGGCCGCGGCCGTGACCACCTTGAACGTGGAACCCGGCGGGTAGGTCTCGCGCAGGGCGCGGTTGACGAGGTTCTTGTCCTCGCTGTCCTTGAGCGAGACCCAGGCCTTCTCGTCCGCGTCGGAGAAGCCGGCGAAGCTGGACGGGTCGTAGGACGGGGTGCTGACCAGGGCCAGGACGGCGCCGGTGCGCGGGTCGATCGCCGCGACGGCGCCCTTCTTGCTGCCGAGCTGCTGGAAGGCGGCCTTCTGGGCGGCGGCGTTCAGGGTGGTGACGACGTTGCCGCCCTGCTTCTTCTCACCGGTGAACATGCCGATGGTGCGGTCGAAGAACAGCCGGTCGTCGTTGCCGGTCAGGATGCCGTCGTCGATGTTCTCCAGCTGCGTGGAGCCGAAGGCCTGCGAGGCGTAGCCGGTGACGGGCGCCCACAGGGGGCCGTCGAGGTAGGTGCGCTTGTACCGGAAGTCGGTGCTGTCGGTCCGCGTGGAACCGGTGATGGGCTGGCCCTCGACGATGATGTTGCCGCGCTCGGTGGCGTACTGGGCGATCAGGACCCGGCGGTTCTCCTTGCGGGTGCTGAGGTCCTCCGCCTGCACGTACTGCAGCCAGTTGGTCCGGATCAGCAGGGCGAGGACGAGCAGCCCGCAGAACAGCGAGATGCGGCGCAGGGGCTTGTTCATGACGGGCGGACCACCTGGGTCATCTCGGAGTCGGGGGACGGGGCGGGGGCCGGGGCGGGCCGGCGTGCGGTGTCGCTGATCCGGATGAGGATGGCGATGAGCACCCAGTTCGCGAGGACCGAGGAACCACCGGACGCGAGGAAGGGCATGGTCATGCCGGTGAGGGGGATGAGGCCCATGACTCCGCCGGCGACGACGAAGATCTGGAGGGCGAAGGCGCCGGACAGCCCGATGGCGAAGAGCTTGCCGAAGGGGTCGCGGGCGGCCAGCGCGGTGCGCACGCCCCGCTCGATGATCAGACCGTAGAGCAGCAGGAAGGCCATGACGCCCGTCAGGCCGAGCTCCTCGCCGACGGTCGAGAAGATGAAGTCGGAGTTCGCGGCGAAGCCGATGAGGTCGGAGCTGCCCTGGCCCCAGCCGGTGCCGAGGACACCGCCGGACCCGAAGCTCATGATCGACTGGCCGACCTGCTCGCAGGCGCCGGAGGTGGCGTAGCAGCCGAAGGGGTCCAGCCAGGCGTTCACACGGGCCTCGACGTGGCTGGCGGTGGTGCCGACGACCACGGCGCCGGCCATCGACATCAGCAGGCCGATGACGATCCAGCTGGTCCGCTCGGTGGCCACGTACAGCATGATCACGAACATGCCGAAGAAGAGCAGCGAGGTGCCGAGGTCGTTCTCGAAGACGAGGACGAGCAGGCTCATCGCCCAGATCATCAGGATCGGGCCGAGGTCACGGCCGCGCGGCAGGTAGAGGCCCATGAAGCGGCGGCTGGCCAGGGCCAGGGCGTCGCGCTTGACCATCAGGTAGCCCGCGAAGAACACCGCGATGACGATCTTCGCGAACTCGCCGGGCTGGATGGAGAAACCGCCGACGCTGATCCAGATCTTGGCGCCGAACACGTCCGCGCCCAGACCCGGGATCACGGGCAGGATCAGCAGGACCAGGGAGGCGGCCATCGAGATGTACGTGAACCGCTGGAGCACGCGGTGGTCCTTGAGGACCAGCAGCACGACGGCGAACAGGGCGATGGCCAGCGCCGTGTACATCATCTGCCGCGGCGCGGACTCGGAGAAGGCGCCGAAGTTCCGCTTGGCGAGCTTCTGCAGCCGCTCGGACTGGTCGAGCCGCCAGATGAGGACCAGGCCCAGCCCGTTCAGCAGGGTGGCGATCGGCAGCAGCAGCGGGTCGGAGTACTTGGCGTAGCGCCGTACGACGAGGTGGGCGATGCCGGCGAGCACGCCGAGGCCGAGCCCGTACAGCAGCATGCCCGGAGGCAGCTCGCCGTGGATCGACAGGCCGACGTTGGCGTACGCGAAGATCGGGATGACCACGGCGAACGCGAGCAGCATGAGCTCGGTGTTCCGCCGGCTCGGCGCCTCGATGGCGCCGATGGTGGTCGTGTTGGTGACAACGCTCATGGTGTGTCGGGCCCCCTGTGCCCGCGTATCTCTACTGCTTTTCGCACAGGCCGGCCATCGTCTGCTCCGCGGGAGTCAGAACGGGGCCGGGCGTCTGGTTGTTCTGCGCCTCGGCGGCGCGGCGGGCCTCGTCCTTCTTGCAGGCGGCGACCTGGGTCCCGAGCTCGTCGACCTTCTTGCGGGCGCCGTCGAGACTGCCTTCGGTGATGGTGGCCTCGACCTGCTTCCGCTTGAAGGACGGCAGGTACTTCAGTTCGATCTCGGGGTGATCCGTCTCCACCTTCGAGAGGTGGATCCAGGCCAGGTTCTGGCTGATGCCGCGGTACAGCGCGACGTGCTCGCCCTTGACGCCGATGTAGTACTGGGTCTGCGTCCACCGGTGCGCGGCGTACAGGCCGCCGCCGACGACACCGGCCACGAGCAGCAGGATCAGCGTCCGCGTGGTCCACTTGCGCCCTTTGCTGCGGCGCCTGCGCGGGTGGTCGTACGTGTCCTCGTACGGCGGGTCGGCCTCGTACGCGTCGGGTTCGCCGAAGCTGCCGTAGCCGCCGCCGCCCGGGCTCTGGTCGGGGTATCCGTAGCCGGGGGCCTCGCCGCTGCCGGGAGGGCCGAAGGCGCCGGCGGGCGGAGCGGCCTGACGGCCGAGGCCCGAGGCGCGCCCGGCCGGGGTCTGCATGGCGTTGCCGTCGAAGAGCTGGTGCTGGTTCTCGGCGACCGCGCCGACGACGACCGGGGTGTCGTTCAGCTGGGCGGCGAGGGTGTCGCCGCTGTCGGTGTCGAGGACGTCGGCGACGATGCAGGTGATGTTGTCCGGACCGCCGCCGCGCAGGGCGAGCTGGATCAGGGACTGCACCGTCTCGTGGGGGCCGTGGTAGTCGGCGAGGGTCTCTTCCAGGGTCTGGTGGGAGACGACGCCGGACAGCCCGTCGGAGCAGATGAGGTAGCGGTCGCCGGCCCGGACCTCGCGGATCGAGAGGTCGGGCTCCACGATGTCACCGCTGCCGAGCGCCCTCATGAGGAGCGAGCGCTGCGGGTGGGTGGTGGCTTCCTCTTCGGTGATGCGGCCCTCGTCGACGAGACGCTGCACCCAGGTGTGGTCCTGGGTGATCTGCGTGAGGACGCCGTCACGGAGCAGGTAGGCGCGGGAGTCGCCGACGTGGACGAGTCCGAGGCGCTGGCCGGTCCACAGGAGGGCGGTGAGCGTGGTGCCCATGCCCTCCAGCTGGGGGTCCTCCTCGACCATGACGCGCAGCTGGTCGTTGGCCCGCTGCACGGCCACGCTCAGCGCGGTGAGGATGTCGGAGCCCGGGACGTCGTCGTCGAGCTGGACGAGGGTCGAGATCACCTCGGAGCTGGCGACCTCGCCGGCGGCCTGGCCGCCCATGCCGTCGGCGATCGCGAGGAGCCGGGGACCGGCGTAGCCGGAGTCCTCGTTGCCCTCGCGGATCATGCCCTTGTGCGATCCGGCGGCGAAACGCAGGGACAGACTCATGCGCACCTGCCCTGTCGACGCTGCCTCCGGGTACAACCGGTCTCGAGCCACACTGCCCACCCTCCGGTCGGGAGCGCGCTCGGATCCGAGTCCCCGGTGGGACGGACCGCCGCGGCTCGCTCGCTCCGCTCGCTCATTCTCGTACTACTTCCGCAGCTCGATGACGGTCTTGCCGATGCGGATCGGGGCGCCCGGCGGAATGGGCGTCGGGGTGGTCAGCCGGGTCCGGTCGAGATACGTGCCGTTGGTGGACCCGAGATCCTCGACGATCCACTGGCCGTCACGGTCGGGGTAGATCCTGGCATGCCTGCTGGAGGCGTAGTCGTCGTCCAGCACGATCGTGGAGTCGTGAGCACGGCCCAGCGTGATCGTCTGGCCGGCGAGGGCCACCGTGGTGCCCGTGAGGGTGCCTTCGGAGACGACGAGTTTGGTCGGCGCACCCCGGCGCTGGCGTTGCTGGGGTGGCGCGGCGGATTGCCGCCCGGTCTGCTGCGGCGCACTGGTGGCGCCGCCGCGGCGTGAGCCGCGCTGCGTCACTCTCGTGCCGAACAGGTCGCTGCGGATGACCTGAACGGCCACGATGACGAACAGCCACAGAACGGCCAGGAAACCCAACCGCATGACCGTCAGGGTCAGCTCTGACATTGCCCCCGCTTCACCCTTCGGCTTGCCGGTAAATGATGGTGGTGCTGCCCACGACGATCCGCGAGCCGTCGCGGAGCGTAGCGCGGGTGGTGTGCTGTCCGTCCACCACGATGCCGTTGGTGGACCCGAGATCCTGGATCGTCGGGGGTGTTCCGGTCCGGATCTCACAGTGCCGGCGCGAGACGCCGGGGTCGTCGATCCGCACATCGGCCTCGGTGCTCCGGCCGAGTACGAGCGTGGGGCGCGAGATCTGGTGGCGTGTGCCGTTGATCTCGATCCAGCGGCGCGTGGTGCCGGGGGCGCCGCTGGGACCGGGCCCGCCCGCGCCGGGGCGGCCGCCGGGTCCGCCCGGAGGCGGTCCCGCGGGCATGGGCGGGGCGGCGACCGGCGGGTAGCCGTAACCGCCCTGCTGGCCCTGCTGCTGTTGCCCGGCCTGAGGCGAGTCCTGGGAGGTGCTGGAGGCCAGGGTACGGCTGCGGACCCGGTAGAGGCCGGTGTCGAGGTCGTCGGCCTTCTCCAGGTGGACCTTGATGGGGCCCATGAAGCTGTACCGCTGCTGCTTGGCGTAGTCGCGGACGAGGCCCGCGAGCTCGTCGCCGAGCTGGCCGGAGTAGGGGCTCAGACGCTCGTAGTCGCCGGCGCTGAGCTCCACGATGAAGTCGTTGGGAACGACCGTCCGCTCGCGGTTCCAGATGGTGGCGTTGTTGTCGCACTCCCGCTGGAGGGCGCCGGCGATCTCCACCGGCTGGACCTCGGACTTGAACACCTTGGCGAAGGTGCCGTTCACCAGACCTTCGAGTCGCTGCTCGAACCGCTTCAGAACTCCCATGGGGCACCTCCTCCGTCGTTGTCGCCCTGTACTGCTTACTGATCGTATCCACGCGTGGCGGATTCGGCTGGTTCCCCATCGGTCCCGTGCGCAGGAGTGTTGGTCCTCACAAGGGATCGTAGGGGCGCTCCAGGGACAGTGTCCCGCACCCGGAGCGGACTGCGGGAGGGGCCGTCCCGGCCGCCCTCCGAGGGGGCCGGGAAAGCGATGTGATTCCACCCCGTCCGACGTGCTAATGTTTCGACGTCGCCAGGGGAACGGCCCGAAAGGGAAGAACCACTGGGGAGCTGCTCGGGCGAGTGGCGGAACGGCAGACGCGCTGGCTTCAGGTGCCAGTGTCCTTCGGGACGTGGGGGTTCAAATCCCCCCTCGCCCACATCGAGGAAGCCTCGATCCGGAATCCGGATCGGGGCTTCCTGCATTATCGGCCTCCGGACCCTTATATAGGGGAGGGCGCGGCCGAGCCGCGGCGCCGGGTTCGCCCCCGTGGCCCTTCTCTCCCCGCACCTCAACCGTCCGACTTTCGTCGCACGGCGCGCGACGAAAGGGGGAAGCCGCCGGTGCCGTCGGGTGTCTAGGGTCGCTCGCGTGGATACGAGGGCGAGGGCGCGGGCGGGCTGGGACTGGCTGAAGGGGCCGGAGCCCTGGTCCCGGAGCGCGTTGGCGGGGGACCTGACGATCGCCGCGGTGATCGCGCTGCTCGGCGTGGGCGTCGACGAACTCAGTCACAGCTCCACGCTGAAGACGGCCTCGGCCGTCGTGCTCGTGGTCGCGCTGACCCTGCTGCGCCGGCGCCTGCCCGCGACGACCCTGATCGTGGGCGCCGCGGCCAGCGGATTCCTGCCCGGGGTGTTCCTCGTGACGATCCTGCTGGGCTGGTCCGCGGGCCGGCGGATCGTCGGGGTGGGCCGGGCGCTGGCCGCCTTCGTCATCGCGTTCGTCGCGGAAGTGGGCCTCAGCCTCGTCGACCAGTGGTCGCAGATGCGTCCCCTGCTGGTCATCGTGTTCTCCACCCTGATGTTCCTCGCCTCGACGGTCATGCCGGGTCTGGCCAGCCGGTACTGGTACCAGCGGCGGACCCTGCTGAGTGCCCTTCAGGAGCGCAACGCCCAGCTCCTGCGCGAGCGGACGATGGTCGCCGGGCAGGCCAGGCTGCGGGAGCGGCAGCGGATCGCCCAGGACATGCACGACAGCCTCGGCCACCAGCTGGCGCTGATCTCGGTGCACACCGGGGCGCTGGAGGTGGATCCCGCGATCACCGACCGGCAGCGCGAGGCGGTCGGGGTGCTGCGGCAGGCCTCGGTCGCGGCGATGCACGAGCTGCGCGAGGTCGTCGGGATCCTGCGGGACGGGGTGGAGGCTCCGCTGCCCGTGGAGGAGGCGCAGCCCGCCGCGCGCGGGGTGGCCGGGATCGGCGGGATCGTGGAGACGGCGCGGGCCGCGGGGACCGACGTACGGCTCTCCGTGGCGGGGCAGCCCCGGCCGCTGGCGGCGGCCTGCGACCACGCGGCGTACCGGATCGTGCAGGAGGCGCTGACCAACGCCTACAAGCACGCTCCGGGGGCCTCCATCACGGTGGAACTGCGGTACGAGGACGACTCCCTGGTGGTGGAGATCGCCAACGGCCCTGCGGCCGGTCCCGGTTCCGGTGAGGTGGTCTCGGGCGGGCAGGGGCTGACGGGGCTGCGGGAACGGGCCCGGCTGGTCGGCGGCATGGTCCACGCGGCGGCCGCCGAGGGCGGGGGCTTCCGGGTGGCCGGAGTGCTCCCGTACGGCGCCGAGCCGGCCGGCGCCGTCGAGGACGTGGCCGACGACTTCGGGCAGCGGACGCAGGCCCTGGCGACGGCCCGGAAGGGTGCGCCGCCCCTGGACTGGGCGGCGGTGGACCGCGAGCTCGCGGTGCCGGTGCGCAGCCGGACCGGCGGCTGGGCGCTGGGCTGCGGGATCGCCGTCGCGGCGCTCGTCCTGCTGCTGATCGTCATGGGGGCCGGGGTGGCGCTGCTGGTGAGCTCCGCGAACAAGGCGATGATCAGCAAGGAGGATTACGGCGCGGTGAGTGTCGGGGAGTCGGAGCAGACCGTCCGCGAGCGGCTGCCGTCCGGGGAGAGCGTCATGACGGACGGCCTGGAGCGCAAGGGGCCGCCCCGGCCCCCGGGGTCGGACTGTCTGGCGCTGCTGTCGGAGGAGTCGGACGACCTGACCACCGACGCCGTGTTCCGGTTCTGCTTCAAGGACGGCAAGCTCGTCGAGAAGCAGGCGTACGAGGTCAAGCAGTAGGAGCGCGGGGTGACAGCCAAGGTGATCAGAGTGGTGATCGCTGACGACGAGCCGCTGATCCGGGCGGGCATCAGGATGATCCTGACCTCCGCACCGGACATCGAGGTCGTCGCGGAGGGTGCGAACGGCCGGGAGGCGGTGGAGCTGGCCCGCTCCCACGCCCCCGACGTGGTGCTCCTCGACATCCAGATGCCGGTGATGGACGGGCTGACGGCACTCGGCGAGCTGGGTCGGACCGTGCCGGACGTGCGGGCGCTGATCCTGACGACCTTCGGGGAGAAGGAGAACGTGCTGCGGGCGCTCGGCGAGGGCGGCGCCGGGTTCCTGCTGAAGGACTCCGCGCCGGGAGAGCTGATCGGCGCGGTCCGGGCGGCCGCCGCCGGCGACGCCTACCTGTCGCCCTCCGCGACGCGGCACGTGGTCGACCAGCTGGCGACCGGCCGGGCCGCCGGACGCGGCGAGGCGGCCCGGAGGCGGGTGGCCGAGCTGAGCGAGCGGGAACGCGGGGTGCTGGCGCTGCTCGGGGAAGGGCTGTCCAACGCGGACGCGGGCCGGCGCCTGCACATGAGCGAGGCGACGGTGAAGACGTACGTGAGCCGGATCCTCGCGAAGCTGGGCTGCGACAACCGGGTCCAGGCGGCCCTGCTGGCCAGGGACGCCGGGCTCTAGATACGGTCGGGCCGAAAACGGTCGGGCCGACGCGCAGTCGGCCGCCTCGGCCGACACGGAGCGACAGGTGCGGGGGCGGCGCGAATGGTGACGGTACCGGAGCAGAACGCGGCGGGCGCGACGGCGGAAGCGGTCGCGGCGGCGGGACGTGAGGGCGGGCGAATACCGCGGGTCGAGGGCTTCGCGCCCCGGTCCGTGGCCGGTTCGCCCAAGGAGGCGGGCCGGGCCCTGCGCGAGCGCGTACCGCGTTCCGCGCACGCCCGGTTCGAGGCCCCGGCCGGACGGCCGGACGCCGTGCGGGCGGTGGAGGAGTCCAACGCCGGCAGGGTCGCGGAGCTCGCCCCGATACGGGTCGGCCGGATGGCCGCGAACCCCTTCGCGTTCCTGCGCGGGGCGGCCGGGCTCATGGCGCACGACCTGTCCGGCGGCCCGGTGACCGGCGTCGGGGCGCAGATCTGCGGTGACGCGCACGCGGCCAACTTCGGCCTGTACGGGGACGCGCGCGGCCGGCTCGTCATCGACCTCAACGACTTCGACGAGACCGTCTTCGGCCCGTGGGAGTGGGACGTGAAGCGGCTGGCCACCTCGCTGGTGCTGGCCGGGCGGGTGGCGGGCGCGGACGAGGACACCTGCCGGACGGCGGCGCAGGACGCGGTGGGCGCCTACCGCAGGACCATGCGGCTGCTCGCGAAGCTCCCCGCCCTCGACGCGTGGAACGCCATCGCGGACGAGGAGCTCGTCTCGCACACCGATGCCCGCGACCTGCTGGGCACGCTGGAGCGGGTCTCGGCGAAGGCCCGCAACAACACCTCGGCCCGGTTCGCCGCCAAGTCCACCGAGATCGGGGCGGACGGCGTCCGGCGGTTCGTCGACGCGCTGCCGGTGCTGCGCCGCGTCGGTGACGGGGAGGCGGCGGCCGTGGCGGCCTCGCTGGGCCCGTACCTGAAGACCCTGCCGGGCGACCGGCTGCCGCTGCTGGCCCGGTACGCGATCCACGACGTGGCGTTCCGCGTGGTCGGGACGGGGAGCGTGGGCACGCGCTCGTACGTGGTGCTGCTGCTGGACCACCGGGGGGAGCCGCTGGTCCTCCAGGTGAAGGAGGCGCGGCCGTCCGTGCTGCTGCCGTACCTGCCCGGACTGGGCTTCCACGCGGCGGTGGAGGAGCACGAGGGCCTGCGGGTGGTGGCCGGGCAGAAGCGGATGCAGGTGGTGTCCGACATCATGCTCGGCTGGACCACGGTGGAGGGGCGGCCCTTCCAGGTGCGCCAGTTCCGCAACCGCAAGGGCAGCGTGGACCCGGCGGCGCTGTCGGCCGAGCAGTTCGACGACTACGGGCGGATGACCGGCGCGCTGCTGGCGCGGGCGCACGCGCACAGCGCCGATCCGAGGCTGCTGGCCGGGTACTGCGGCAAGAACGAGGAGCTGGACGAGGCCGTGGCGGCTTTCGCGGTGGCCTACGCCGACCGGACCGAGGCCGACCACGCGGATCTGGTGGCGGCCGTCCGGGGCGGGCGGATCGCGGCGGAGGCCGGGGTCTGAGCGGAGGGCCGGGCGGGATGCCGGCGGGGGCGGGGCGTGGAGCGGGGCGGGTGGTGGGGCGTGGGGCCGGGGCCGGCACGGTCTGATCGGAGGGGCCGGGCCGGCGGTGTTTCACGTGAAACACCGCCCGGCCGGACGGGCCGTAGGCTGGCCGGGTGAGCGAGCAGACCGAGCACCCCGAGCAGACAGTCCCCGGCCCGTCCGCGGCCTCCCAGGCTTCTCCGGACGCCGCTCCGGACGCTACCCCGGGCGCCACTTCGGGCGCCGCCTCCCCGGGCGCCGCGGACGAGCGGCCCGAGGCGCGGCTGGACCGGGCCGTGCGCGCCGCCGAGCAGGCCCTGATCGAGTTCGAGATCGCGGTGGAGACCTTCCGGGTGGAGGTCGAGAACTTCTCCCGCCTCCACCACCAGAAGCTCGGGCCGATGTACTCGCGGCTCGACGAGCTGGACGCGCTGATCGCGGAGGCGAAGGCGGCCCGCAGCGGGGATCCCGAGGACCTGCGGCGGGCCCGTGACGCGCGCTCGCTGGTGATGCCGATGCCCGGCGTCGACGAGCTGTTCCACGACTGGCTGGACTCCGACGGGATCTCCGACGACGCGTCCGCGATGCTCACCGGCGGGTCCGTGAAGCCCCCGGAGCGCGTGCGTCCCTCGGAGGAGGTCCGCCGGCTCTACCGGGAGCTGGTCCGCAAGGCGCATCCGGACCTGGCCCAGGACGAGACCGAGCGGGAGCGCCGCGACGCGTTCATCGCCCGGGTCAACGCCGCCTACGGGCGCGGCGAGGAGCAGCTGCTGCGCGAGCTGGCGGAGGAATGGGCGGCCGGTCCCGCGCCGGAGGCCGTGCGGCCGACCGAGAGCGAGGAGCTGTACGCCCGCCTGGAGTGGCTGGCGCAGCGCAAGGAACTCCTGTCCGTGCTGGCCCGGGAGCTGGAGGACAGCGCGATCGGGTCGATGCTGCGGATGGCTCCGGACGACCCGGACCGGCTGCTGGAGGAGATCGCGGAGCAGTTGCTGGCACAGGTCTCCGAGCGCGAGGCGGAGCTGGCGGCGCTCGCCGGGTAGGTTGGCAGGCCAGACCCGCGAAGAGAGAAGGCGACAGCTATGAACTTCGGACCGCTCCCCTCGGTGGACGCCGCCGCGGTGCCCTCCGAAGGCTTTGTCCTGGACGTCCGCGAGGACGACGAATGGGCGGCCGGGCACGTCGAGGGCGCGCTGCACATCCCGATGAGCGACTTCGTGGCCCGCTACGGCGAGCTGACCGAGGCCATCGCGGAGGACGGCCGGGTCCACGTGATGTGCCGGGTCGGCGGGCGCTCCGCGCAGGTCACCCAGTACCTGGTGCGTCAGGGCATCGACGCCGTCAACGTCGACGGCGGGATGCAGGCCTGGGAGAGCGCCGGGCGCCCGATGGTGACGGACAGCGGGAACCCGGCCTTCGTGCTCTGAGGGGCTTTCCGCCTCAGGTGAGGGGATGGGCGGCCAGCAGGTCGCCCAGGGCCTCCTCGTGCGCCGCGGCCGGCCCGAGCTGGAGCTCCAGCTGCTTCGCCCAGGCGTGGTACCGGTGCAGCGGGTAGTCGGTGTCGGCGCCGAAGCCGCCGTGCAGGTGCTGGGCGGTCTGTACGACCCGGCGCACTCCCTCGGAGGCCCAGATCTTGGCGACGGCGACGTCACCGGAGCTGGGCAGCGGGCCGCCGGCGCCGCCGGTCGCCGCGTCGAGCCGCCAGGCGGCCTGCCAGAGGGTGACCTCCATGGCGCGCAGGTCGATGTACCGGTCGGCGGCCTGTACGGCGACGGCCTGGAAGGTCGCGACGGGGAAGCCGAACTGCTCCCGCTTGGCGGTGTACTGACTGGTCATGGTGAGGACGTTCTCGCCGAGGCCGAGCGCGAGGGCGCAGGTCCCGGTCGTGAGGAGCTGGCGGAGCCGCTCCCAGGCGCCGGGGGCCTCGATGAGGTGGGAGGCGGGTACCCGGACCCCGTCGAGGGTGAGCTCCGCGAGCCGTTCCCCGCTGGTGGAGTACTGCGCGGCGAGGGTGAGCCCGCCGGCGGCGCGGGGGACGAGTGCGAGGACGGCCTCGCCGTCGCCGCGGTGTGCGGGTACGGCGATCCAGTCGGCGCTGTGCGCCCAGGGGACGGAGGTCTGCACCCCGTCCAGGGTCCAGTCCGTGCCGTCGCGGCGTGCGGTGACGGCGAGTTCTGCGGGATCGTGGCCGGTGCGGCCGTGCGCGGCGACGGTCAGGACGAGCGTGCCGTCCCCGGCGCCGGGCAGCAGGGCGGCGGCCAGTTCGGTGCTGCCGTGGGCCTGGACGGCCATGGCGGTGGCGCAGTGCTCCAGGAGCGGTACGCGCGCCAGGACCTTGGCGGACTCCCGCAGCACCAGGCACAGGGCGATGACGTCCAGGCCGGCGCCGCCGTGTTCCCCGTCGAGGACGAGGCCCAGCAGGTCGGAGCCGGCCAGGCTGCTCCACAGGGGCCGGTCGAACTCGTCCGCGACGGCTCCCGGTGTGAGCGCGGGGCTGGGCACGCGGTCGGGGGCGACATCCGCGAACACGGCCCTGGCCGCCTCGACGGCCGCCTGCTGTTCCTCGGTGAAGGTGAAGTCCACTGCCTGTCCTCCCGCGTGCACCGGCTGGGTCCCGTCCGTCATATCTGACGGTCCGTCAAGATAGAACAGGCGACAGGAATTGCACAGGGGGAGGAACGGCAGAGGGCGGCAGAGGGACGGCGGAGGGGCGGCGCGGGAAGGGCGGCGGCTCAGCGGTCGAAGTCGATCTCCACTTCCTCCGACACCGCGTGGGACTGGCAGGCCAGCACGAAGCCGGCGTCCGTCTCCTCGGACTCCAGCGCGAAGTTGCGCTCCATGCGCACCTCGCCCGCGACCAGGAAGACCCGGCAGGTGCCGCACACCCCGCCCTTGCAGGCGTACGGGGCGTCCGCGCGGCCCCGCAGCACGGCGTCCAGCAGCGATTCGCCGTCCTGCACCGGCCAGGTGCCGGAACGGCCGTCGAGGCGTGCCGTGACCCGGCCGTGGGACGGCGCGGAGGCGGTCCGGCCGGGGGTCTGCGGCGCGGTGTCCTCGACGTGGAAGATCTCCTCGTGCACCCGGGTCCGGGCGACGCCCAGTTCGCCCAGCGCCCGCTCGGCGCCCTGCACCAGCCCGTACGGCCCGCACAGGAACCAGCCCGTCACCTCGGCGACCGGCAGCAGCGCGGGCAGCAGCGCCGACAACCGCTCCTGGTCGAGCCGCCCGGACGGCAGACCGGCCTCCTGCTCCTCGCGGGAGAGGACGGTCACCAGCTGGAAGCGGTCGGGGTAGCGGTCCTTGAGGTCGGCGACGTCGTCCAGGAACATCGTCGACGCGGCCGTCCGGTCGCTGCGCACCAGGCAGAAGCGGGCGTCGGTGCGGGCCGCCAGCAGGCTCGCGGCGATCGACAGGACCGGGGTGATCCCGCTGCCGCCGACGATCGCCGCGTAGTGCGCGGCGGCGGGGGCCGCGGCGGGCTCCAGGACGAACCGGCCGGCCGGGACCATCACGTCGAGCACGTCCCCGGCGGCGATCTCCTTGTGCGCGAACGTGGAGAACTCGCCGCCCTCCACGAGCCGCACGCCGACCCGCAGCAGTGCCGGGCCCGGGCCGTCGGCGGCCGGGGCGGGCGAGCAGATCGAGTAGGTGCGACGGGTCCCGCCGCCGTCGGGGCCGGTGCGGCGCAGGGTGAGGTGCTGGCCGGGCGCGTGCCGGTACTCGTCGCGCAGTTCCGGGGGCACCGCGAGGGTCAGCGCCACCGAATCGTCGGTGAGCCGTTCGACCGCCGCCACCGTCAGCGCGTGGAAGGCGCCGTGGCGCGCGGCGCGCGCGGGGCCCGGCTCCGCCGAGGGCACAGACACGGCCATCTACAGCTCCTTGAAGTGGTCGAACGGTTCGCGGCAGGAGACGCAGCGGCGCAGCGCCTTGCACGCGGTGGAGGAGAACCGGCTGAGCAGCTCGGTGTCGGTGGATCCGCAATGGGGGCAGCGCACCGACAGCGTCAGCGGGACCGGTCCTCCGGCGGAGTGCGGGCGGGGCGGCGCGATGCCGAACTCGGCCAGCTTCCGGCGGCCTTCGGCACTGATGTCGTCCGTCGACCAGGCCGGGGCGAGCACGGTGACGACCCGCACCTCGGGGATGCCGTGGCCGGTCAGGACCCGCTCGATGTCGGCCGACATGGCCTCGATCGCGGGGCAGCCCGTGTAGGTGGGGGTGAGGGTGACCTCGGCGTGGCCGTCCTCGTGCATCCGGACGCCGCGCATGACGCCCAGTTCGGCGAGGGTGAGCACCGGCAGTTCCGGGTCGGGGACGGAACCCGCGAGCTCGGCCAGCTCCGCCTCCAGGCGGGTCATGCCCACCGCTCCGGCGGCCGCCGCGGTCCCGGTCACCACGACGCTCCCGGGTGGCTGCGGTGCAGGTGCTGCATCTCGGCGAGCAGCCGTCCGAACGACTCGGTGTGCAGGCCCTCGCGGCCGGCGCCGGCGGCCCAGGCTCCCGTACGCGGCCCTTCGGGCAGGGCGAGCCCGGCCCGCTCCAGTACCCCGCCGACCGCGGCCAGCCAGCGGTCTTCCAGGGCGGCCGGGTCCACGCCGAGCCCTTCGAGGGGCTTGAACATCTCGCCGGTGTACTTCCACAGGGAGTCGAGCCCGGCCCGCATCCGCCGGCGGCTCTCCTCGGTGCCGTCGCCGAGGCGCAGGGTCCACTGCTCGGCGTGGTCCCGGTGGTAGGCGGTCTCCTTGACGGCCTTGGCCGCGAGCGGGGCGAACGGGCCGTCCCCGGCGGCCAGCGCGCCGTACAGCTCGTGCTGGTGGAAGGAGAAGTACAGCTGCCGGGCGATGGTGTGGGCGAAGTCGCCGTTGGGCTGCTCGACGAGCTGGAGGTTGCGGAAGGAACGCTCCTCGCGCAGGAAGGCCAGCTCGTCCTCGTCGCCCGCCATGGACAGCAGGACGCGCGCCTGGCCGAGCAGGTCGAGCGCGATGTTCGCCAGGGCCACCTCCTCCTCCAGGACGGGGGCGTGACCGGCCCATTCGCCCAGGCGGTGGGAGAGGATCAGCGCGTCGTCGCCGAGGGCGAGCGCGGCCGCGGCCGTGACGCCGGTGAGGGGGGCGGTGCCGGTGCTGCTCACAGGTGACGCACCCCCTCGGGGATGTCGTAGAAGGTGGGGTGCCGGTAGGGCTTGTCGGCGGACGGGGCGAAGAACGGGTCCCGCTCGTCCGGCGAGGAGGCGATGATCTCGGTGGAGGGCACGACCCAGATGGAGATGCCCTCGCCGCGCCGCGTGTAGAGGTCGCGGGCGTTGCGCAGGGCCATCTCCGCGTCCGGGGCGTGCAGGCTTCCCGCGTGCGTGTGCGAGAGGCCGCGGCGCGAGCGCACGAACACCTCCCACAGGGGCCAGTTCTGCGTCATGCCTGTACCTCTCGTCCGGTGCTGGTGTGCTTCTCGGCGTAGGCCGCCGCTGCCTCGCGGACCCAGGCGCCTTCCTCGTGCGCCCTGCGCCGCTGGCTGATCCGCTGCTCGTTGCACGGACCGTTGCCCTTGAGGACGTTCCAGAACTCCGACCAGTCGATGGCGCCGAAGTCGTGGTGCCCGCGCTCCTCGTTCCACTTGATGTCCGGGTCGGGCAGGGTCAGGCCCAGCGACTCGGCCTGCGGGACGGCGATGTCCACGAAGCGCTGGCGCAGTTCGTCGTTGGAATGGCGCTTGATCCGCCAGGCCATCGCCTGGGCGGAGTGGACCGACTCGTCGTCCGGCGGGCCGAACATCATCAGGGAGGGCCACCACCAGCGGTCCACCGCGTCCTGGGCCATGGCGTGCTGGGCCTCGGTGCCCTGCGAGAGCGCGAGGAGCAGCTCGTACCCCTGGCGCTGGTGGAAGGACTCCTCCTTGCAGATGCGGACCATGGCGCGGGCGTACGGGCCGTAGGAGCAGCGGCAGATCGGCACCTGGTTGGTGATCGCCGCCCCGTCCACGAGCCAGCCGATGGCGCCGACGTCCGCCCAGGTCAGGGTGGGGTAGTTGAAGATCGAGGAGTACTTCTGCTTGCCCGAGTGGAGCTTGTCGAGCAGCTCGTCGCGGCTGGTGCCGAGGGTTTCGGCGGCGCTGTAGAGGTAGAGGCCATGGCCGGCCTCGTCCTGCACCTTGGCCATCAGGATCGCCTTGCGGCGCAGCGACGGCGCGCGGGTGATCCAGTTCGCCTCGGGCTGCATGCCGATGATCTCGGAGTGCGCGTGCTGGGCCATCTGCCGGACCAGCGAAGCGCGGTACTCGTCGGGCATCCAGTCGCGCGGCTCCACGCGCTCGTCCGCCGCCACGGCGGCGTCGAAGGCTGCGGCGAGCTGCGCGCCGAGGTCCGCCTCGACGGCGTTCGCCGTGCGCGGCGCCGTTGCCGTGCCCGGGCCCGATTCCGGGGTCACTGCGACCATCTCGGCTCCCTGTCAGAGTCTGCCGTCCGCCCGACCGACCGATCGTTCGGTTCATCCTCTTCAATGGTGAGACGGCGGCCCGTAGGGTGTCAACCTCTGTGGGCAACCCTGTGGACGCGGGATGATCGGGGCGGGATGGATTCGAACGAGCACGAGCCTGCGGAAGGAGCCCTTCCGCCGGTCGTTCCGCCGCCTCCTCCGCCTTCCGCGGCCCCTCCGGCCCCGCCCGGCGAGGCGTCCGCCGAGCCCCCCGCCGAGTCACCCCCAGCCGAGCGGGACGCACCGGCCAGGACGCCCGGAATAGCCGGCCTGTCGGCCCCGTACCGGGTCGTGGCGGCCCTGGCGCTGGCTGCCGTGGCCGTCGCCGCAGGCCTGCACCTGGCGCTCGTCTTCCTGCACGTCGCGCCGTCCAACACGGTGAGCAAGCGGCACGCGGACCTGGTCGACGGCTGGGTCTACCCCGAGTTCGAACAGAACTGGAAGCTCTTCGCCCCGAACCCCCTCCAGCAGAACATCGCCGTGCAGGTGCGGGCCGAGGTCCGCACCCCGGCGGGCGAGGTCGTCACCGGAGACTGGCGCGACCTGTCGGCCGAGGACGGAGCGGCCATCCGGCACAGCCTGCTGCCGAGCCACACGAAGCAGAACGAGCTCCGCCGGGCCTGGGACTTCTACACGGGCTCCCACGACGAGGACGAGCGCCCGAACGGCGACCGCGGCGCGCTCTCCGAGGAGTACCTGCGCAGGATCGCCCTGGACCGGCTCGCCCGGGGCGGGCGGGACGGCGACCGGATCGAGCGGATCCAGCTGCGCTCGGCGACCACGGCCGTGGCGGCGCCGAGCTGGAGCACCGAGAAGACCGACACCCAGACCTACTACCGGGAGCTGCCGTGGTGGACGGTATGAGGGGGCCGGGAAGACCGGGGCAGCCGGGACAGCCGTCGGGACCGGGCCCCAGGGCCCGGGCGGCCCGGGCGTTGGCGCAGGTCACCGGGCGGGCGCTGGGCCCCTACCAGAGCGCCGTGGTCCGCATCGGCTTCGCCGGGACCTGGCTGTTCTTCCTGCTGCGGGAGATCCCGAACCGGCACGAGCTGTACGGCCCCGACAGCCCGTGGAGCTGGCAGCTGGCCGAGCGGCTGACCGCCTCGAACCGTGCCTTCACGGTGCTGATGTGGTCGGACTCCACGCTCTGGTTCGAGATCGTCTACGCCGTCTCCGTGCTCGCGAGCGCGCTGCTGGTGCTCGGCTGGCGGACGCGGGCCACGTCCGTGGTCTTCATGGTCGGGGTGCTGTCCCTGCAGAACCGCAGCGTCTTCATGGGCGACGGCGGCGACAACGTCATCCACCTGATGGCGATCTACCTGGTGCTCACCCGCTGCGCGCAGGTGTGGTCGCTGGACGCGCGCCGCGTCCGGCTGCGCGGCAGCGCCTCGGCGGGGGCGGCGGGGCCGGTCCTGTGGACCGTACTGGGCCTGGTCCTCGCGTACGGGGCGCTGGCCGGACGGTTCGGGACGGGCTGGCTGGCCGCCTTCGCCGCGCTGTGGGTGGGGCTCGGGCTCTGGTGGCTGGTCGACCGGTACGAGCCGCGGGGCGAGGGCCGGGCCGTCCTCGACGTGCTCGCGAACCTGCTGCACAACGCCGGAATGCTGGTGATCATGGCGGAGGTCTGCCTGATCTACGCCACGGCCGGCTGGTACAAGATCCAGGGATCGCGCTGGCAGGACGGGACCGCGCTCTACTACCCGCTCGGGCTGGACTACTTCACCCCGTGGCCGGGGCTGTCCGGGCTGCTGGCGGGCAGCGGGACGCTGGTGATGCTGCTGTCGTACGGGACGGTGGCGGTGCAGGTTGCCTTCCCGTTCACCCTGTTCGACCGGCGCGTCAAGAACGTGCTGCTGGCGGTCATGATGCTGGAGCACGCGGGGATCGCGGTGCTGCTGGGGCTGCCGTTCTTCTCACTGGCGATGATCGCCGCCGACGCCGTCTTCCTGCCGACGGCCTTCCTGGTGTGGCTCGGCGCGCGTGCCGCGGCCCTGAGGCCCGTACGGACCCGGCCGCGCCCGGAGCCCGCGGAGCCCGCCGGGCCACCGGTCCCGTCGGAGCCCAGCCCGGTACCGCGCTGACGCCCGCCGGGGCGGCCCGGGCGGCCGTGGGCGGGCGGTCGCGCGGGGCGTCGTAGGGTCGGGGCATGAGCGAGCAGCAGAGTCCCGATGACGTCGCGCGGCAGTGGCGGGAGGCCGCCGGGCGGGACGGGGTCGTCCTGCTGGACGGGTTCCACGCGCTGAAGCACGCCCTGCGCTTCGGCGCCGAGGTCCGGGCGGTCGTCGCCGACGACCCCGACGCCGTACGCGCCCTCGCCGCCGGGCTGGCTCCCGACGTGGCCCCGGAAGTGGCGCGGCTGGTGCGCCGGGCTCCGCTGAAGGAACTGCTGCCCCGCGTCCACCCCACCGGGGTCGCCGCCCTGGCCGTCCGGCCCGACCGGGAGGCGGGACGGGCCGTGCTGGCCCGGCTGCCGAGGCCCGCCCCGGTCGTGGTGCTCGACAACCCGCGCAACCTCGGCAACGTCGGCGCCGTCGTCCGTCTCGCGGCCGGCTTCGGGGCCACCGGCGTGGTCACCCGCGGCGACCTCGACCCCTGGCACCCCAACGTGGTGCGGGCCGGGGCCGGATTGCACTACGCGACCACGGTCGACCGGCTCACCCTGGACGAACTGCCGGCCGGGCCGCTGTACGCCCTCGACCCGGAGGGCGAGGACATCCGCTCCCTCACCCTCCCGGACGACGCCCTGCTCGCCTTCGGCTCCGAACGGCACGGCATCTCACCCGAGCTCCGTGCCCGTGCCGACCACCTGGTCTCCCTGCCGATGCGTCCGCAGGTCTCCAGCTACAACCTGGCCACCAGCGTGGCCATGACCCTCTTCCACTGGGGCGGCCCCCCGGCCGGAGCGCAGGGCGCCGAGCACGCCTAGCGCGCCCGCGGCGAGGATCGCCGCCGCCGCGGCGAGCGTCGCCCCGTCGGGGTGGACCAGCGGCTGGCCGCGCAGCGCCTGCCAGGTCAGCAGGGCGACCACCGCGGCGTAGACCGCGGACGCCACCAGGGTCAGGCGCAGCCGGACCCGCTCCGCCCGCAGCCGGGCGAAGCGCGGGGCGAGGGCGGCCAGCACGAGGACGAGCAGCGGGAGCAGCTGGAGCGCGTGCATGCCGACGAAGTGCGGGATGCGCAGGTCTCCGCCCGTGGTCGACCAGCCGGTGAGCGGCATCGCGGGGCCGCCGTCGGGCACTCCGACGCTGTGCGCGCCCACCAGGGGGGCGTTGTCGGTCGCGAGCTGTTCGTCGGTGGGCCGGGTCATCAGGAAGCCGAGTCCCGCGCCGGCGAGGGCGAGGACGGTGGCGATCCGGATCGACCAGGTGGTGGCCCGGTCGGCGACGCGGGCGCGGAAGAGCAGGACGGCGACGGCGAGGGTGGCCAGCCACAGCACCACCACGGTCTGCGCCATGGCGCTGTAGAGCTGTGCGTCGAGGGGCGTCGCCTGGTTGAAGTGGCTCTGCCTGCCCCGGACGACCTGGAGGGTGATGAGCAGCATCTCCACGGCGCTCGTGGCGGCGACGAGGGTGCCGGCCCACCAGGCGGGGCGGCGCAGCCGGGGCCGGGCCCGGCCGGCCAGGGAGATCATCCAGGCGAGGCTGAGCGAGTAGCCCACGAACGAGACGGCGAACTTGAAGGGCTTGGCCCAGATCGGGGCGCCCAGGAGGACGCGGTCGTCGACGAGCAGTCCGACGGCGGAGCCCGCGGCCCACACCACCATCACCCCGGCGAAGACGGTCAGCGGCCGGTGCCAGGTGCGTAAGGAAGATGAGATGGACCAGGTGGGCCGGGTGGACGAGGTCATGCTTTCCCCCCACAGGAGCATGATGGATAGCGGCACTTCCCGCTATCTGGTAGTGCCACTATCTATGATGGGCGGGGAGCTGGCAAGCAGAGATGAGTGAACGCACGATGCGCATCGGAGAGTTGAGCGGCCGGACCGGTGTGCCGGTACCGACGATCAAGTACTACGTACGGGAAGGACTGCTGCCGGCCGGAGAGCTGAGCAGCCCCAACCAGGCGAGCTACGGCGACGACCACGAACGGCGGCTACGGCTCATCCGCGCCCTGCTGGAAGTGGGCGGGCTCTCCCTCGCGGCGATCGGCGAGGTCCTCGCGGCCGTCGACGACAAGCAGCGGTCGGTGCACAAACTGCTGGGCGCGGCCGCCGACCGGCTGGTGCCGGGGTACGCAAGTGACCGCGTCGGCGACGGGGGGCCGGACGCGGAGGCGGTACTGGCCCGGGAGCGGGTCGTGCGGCTGCTCGACGCGCGCGGCTGGCGTTCCTCGGCGGACAGCCCGGCGGGACAGGCCCTGACGGCGGCCCTGGCCGCGCTGGCCCGGGTCGGGCACGGCGGCTTCGCGGAGGTGCTCGACGCCTACGCCTCGGCGGCCGAGGGGGTGGCCCGCGCGGACCTGGAGTACGTCGGGCGACGGGCCGCCCGGGAGGACCTGATCGAGACGGTCGTGGTCGGTACGGTCCTGGGCGACGCGATGTTCGCGGCCCTGCGCAGGCTGGCCCAGACCGACGGCTCCTCCCGCGCCTTCGAGGCGGCGGCGGGCCCGGCCGCCGGAGCGGGTCCGGACGCCGGAGCGGACGGCCCGCCGGGTGGCCTGTCGGCATGAGCCGTGGAGACCGCCCGGCCGGGACCGCCCGGCGGCCGGATCCGCCCGGCCGGAAGGTACGGCCGGCCGGGCGGGAGGGCCGGCTACGCCTGGCGGCGGACCTCCACCACGCGGAAGCGGTTCGCGACGAACGCCCCGTCGCACAGCGCGGCGTTGGCCGCCGGGTTGCCGCCCGAGCCGTGGAAGTCGGAGAAGGCCGCGGTCTGGTTGACGTAGACCCCGCCGGTCAGGTTCAGCGAGAGCTGCGCCGACTCCTCCAGGCAGACCTCCTCGATGGCCCGCTCGGTGTCCGGGGACGTGGTGTACGCGCCCACGGTCATCGCGCCCTTCTCCCGCACCGTACGGCGCAGCAGCTCCAGCGCGTCGGCTGTGGAGTCCACCGCCACCGCGAAGGACACCGGGCCGAAGCACTCGGAGAGGTAGGCGGCGTCCGGGTCCGGCTTGCCGGCGTCCAGCTTGACCATGACCGGGGTGCGCACGACCGCGTCCGGGAACTCCGGGTTGACCACCTCGCGGGAGGCCAGGGCCACCTCGCCGAGGGCGGCCGCCGCCTCCAGCCGGGCCTTGACGTCCGGGTTGACCAGCGCGCCGAGCAGGGCGTTGGCGCGGGCGTCGTCGCCCAGCAGGCCCCCGACCGAGGCGGCCAGGTCGGCGACGACCTCGTCGTACGACTTGTGGCCGGCGTCCGTCTCGATGCCGTCGCGCGGGATCAGCAGGTTCTGCGGGGTGGTGCACATCTGGCCGCTGTACAGGGACAGGGAGAACGCCAGGTTGGAGAGCATCCCCTTGTAGTCGGAGGTGGAGTCGACGACGACCGTGTTGACGCCCGCCTTCTCCGTGTAGACCTGCGCCTGCCGGGCGTTGGTCTCCAGCCAGTCGCCGAACTCCGTCGACCCGGTGTAGTCGATGAGCCGGACCTCGGGGCGCAGCGCGAGGGTCTTGGCGATACCCTCGCCCGGCCGCTCGACGGCGAGGGCCACCAGGTTCGGGTCGAAGCCCGCCTCGGCGAGTACCTCGCGGGCCACCTTGACGGTGAGGGCCAGCGGCAGGACGGCCCGCGGGTGCGGCTTGACCAGTACGGGGTTGCCGGTGGCCAGGGAGGCGAACAGGCCGGGGTAGCCGTTCCAGGTGGGGAAGGTGTTGCAGCCGATCATCAGCGAGACGCCGCGGGGGACGGCCGTGAAGGTCTTGCCGAGCTCCAGCGGGTCCCGCTTGCCCTGCGGCTTCGACCAGTCGGCCTGGCCGGGGACCCGGGTCTGCTCCTCGTACGCGTAGGCCACGGCCTCCAGGCCGCGGTCCTGGGCGTGGGGGCCGCCCGCCTGGAAGGCCATCATGAAGGCC
This sequence comes from Streptomyces sp. NPDC006512, assembly GCF_040611935.1. Classification (NCBI taxonomy): domain Bacteria; kingdom Bacillati; phylum Actinomycetota; class Actinomycetes; order Kitasatosporales; family Streptomycetaceae; genus Streptomyces; species Streptomyces sp. NPDC006512. The sequence continues at coordinate 58,270 of NZ_JBEXPG010000008.1, forward strand.
TGGCCGCTGGTGTGCATGACCGCGTGCGCGAACTCGTGCGTCCGCGCGCCGATCCGGGCCAGGATCTCGATACAGACGAGCGCGCGGACCTCGGGGCCCGCGTCCCGCCAGGCGCCCATGCCGGCCCGCATCGCGGGCAGCAGCACGTCGGGGTCGGCGTGCGGGTACTCGACGCCCAGCTCGGGGCCGTACGGGGACACCTCGCCGCCCGTCCAGCCGTCGGTGCCGGGCTGGCCGAGGTCGAAGCGGGAGCCGCGGACGGCCTCGAAGGCGGCGAGGCCGTCGGCCGGGGCGGTCTCCCCGTAGGCCTTGGGGTGCTCGGGATGCGGGGACCAGTAGGCGCGGCTGCGGATCGCCGACAGGGCCTGGTCCAGGGTGGGCCGGTGCTTGGCGGACAGCTGGGGGACGGTGAGCTCGGCGGCCATCAGGGACCAACTCCTCGTTGAGCCGGGCGAAGGAGAGCAGACTGGAGTTAGAGTAACCGAACGATCGGTCGGGACAAGAGGGCCCGGCAGGCCTGTGGATAAGTCGGTGCGGGAGGATCAGGACATGACAGCAATCGAGCGGTCCCGCACTGTGGCGGTCGTCGGCGCGGGCACCATGGGGCAGGGCATCGCCCAGGTGGCCGTCCTCGCAGGTCACCGCGTGCTGATCCACGACATCGACCCCGCCTTCGCCGAAGCCGGAGCCGGCCTCGTGCGCGACCGCGTCGAGCGGATGGCCGCCAAGGGCCGCCTGGACCGCGTCGAGGCCGAGGACGCCATCGGCCGGATCGGCGCGGCGGCGGGTCTCGCCGACCTCGCCGGAGCGGCCCTCGTCATCGAGGCCGTCGTCGAGGACGTCGCCGTCAAGCGCACCCTCTTCGCGGCACTCGAAGGAGTGGTCGCGCCGGACGCGCTGCTGGCCACGAACACCTCCTCCCTCTCCGTCACCGAGCTCGCCGGCGCCCTCGCGCACCCCGGCCGCTTCCTCGGCCTGCACTTCTTCAACCCGGCGCCCCTGCTGCCCCTCGTCGAGGTGGTCAGCGGCCACGCGACCGACCCGGCGGCCGCCGAGCGCGCCCACGCCACGGTCCTCGGCTGGGGGAAGACCCCGGTCCGCTGCGCCGACACCCCCGGGTTCATCGTCAACCGCATCGCCCGCCCCTTCTACGCGGAGGCCTTCGCGGTCCACGAGGAGCAGGGCGCCGACCCGGCCACCATCGACGCCGTGCTCCGCGAGAGCGGCGGCTTCAAGATGGGCCCCTTCCAGCTCACCGACCTGATCGGCCAGGACGTCAACGAGGCCGTCACCCGCTCCGTCTGGGAGTCCTTCTTCCGGAGCCCCAAGTTCACCCCCTCCCTCTCCCAGCGCCGGCTGGTCCAGTCGGGCCGCCTCGGCCGCAAGTCCGGGCAGGGCTGGTTCCCGTACGGGGAGGGCGCCCGCGTCCCGGAACCGCACACGGCGGGTCCCGAGGAGGCCCCGGACAAGGTCACCGTCGTCGGCGACCTCGGACCGGCCGCGGTCCTGGCCGACCTCATCGAGGAGGCCGGGATCGCGGTGACGGCCACCGAGCACGGGGGGCCGTACATCCAGCTGCCCGGCGAGGGCCAGCTGGTGCTCGCGGACGGCAAGACCTCGGTCGAGTTCGCCGATGTCGCCTACTTCGACCTCGCCCTGGACTACCGGGGCGCCACCCGGATCGCGCTCTCGGCGAGCGAGGACACCACCGAGCGGACCCTGGCCGAGGCCGTCGGCCTCTTCCAGAAGCTCGGCAAGAAGGTCTCCGTCATCGGTGACGTCCCCGGCATGATCGTCGCCCGGACCGTCGCCATGCTGATCGACCTGACCGCCGACGCCGTGGCGCGCGGGGTCGCGGCCGCCGAGGACATCGACACCGCGATGACGCTCGGCGTGAACTACCCGCTGGGCCCGGCCGCGTGGCACGACCGGCTCGGCCGGGACTGGGCCTACGACCTGCTGCACCACCTCGACGAACGCTGTCCCGGCGGCCGCTACGCGCCCTCGCTGGCGCTGTTCAAGCTGGGCTACGCGGCCGGTGCGGAAGACGACGGGGAGGACGCCCGATGACCACCGCCAGGCGGGACACGTACACACCGGAGACCCTGCTCTCCGTGGCCGTCCAGGTCTTCAACGAGCGCGGCTACGACGGCACCTCGATGGAGCACCTCTCCAAGGCGGCCGGGATCTCCAAGTCCTCCATCTACCACCACGTCGCGGGCAAGGAGGAGCTGCTGCTGCGGGCCGTCAGCCGCGCCCTGGACGGGCTGTTCGCGGTCCTCGACGAGCCGGGCGCCGTACGCGGCCGGGCGGTCGAACGCGTCGAGTACGTCACCCGGCGGACGGTCGAGGTGCTGCTCGGCGAACTGCCTTACGTGACGCTGCTGCTGCGGGTGCGGGGCAACACGCGCACCGAGCGCTGGGCGCTGGAGCGGCGCCGCGAGTTCGACCACCAGGTCGCCGATCTGCTGAAGGCCGCCGCGGCCGACGGGGACCTGCGCGCGGACGTGGACATCCGGCTCGCCACCCGGCTGCTGTTCGGCATGGTGAACTCCCTCGTCGAGTGGTACCGCCCGCACCCGGGCGCGGACCACGGCCAGCTCGCCGACGCGGTCGTCCACATGGCCTTCGACGGCCTGCGCACCGCGGCTCCTTGACCGCGGCTCCGTGACCGCCGGTCGGTATCCGCCGCTCGGGAACCGCCGCTCACCCGGTCGTACCAGTCGTACCGGAGTCAGTCCTCTGTGAGCGCCGGGCCGGCCGCCGGGCCCGGGTCCAGGAGGTCCGTCTCCTCGAAGACCAGCAGGGTGCGCGTGGACAGGACCTCCGGGATGGACTGGAGGCGGGTCAGGACCAGCTCGCGCAAGGTCCGGTTGTCCGGGGTGTGGACGAGCAGCAGGACGTCGAAGTCCCCGCTGACCAGTGCGATGTGCGCCGCCCCGGGGAGCTCGCGCAACTGTTCGCGCACCGTCCGCCAGGAGTTCTGGACGATCTTCAGGGTGATATAGGCGGATGCGCCCTGACCTGCCCTTTCGTGGTTGACCCGGGCCGTGAACCCGCGGATCACCCCGTCGTCGATGAGCCGGTTGATCCGCGCGTAGGCGTTGGCCCGCGACACGTGCACCTGCTCGGCCACCGACCGTATCGACGCCCGGCCGTCCGCCTGGAGCAGCCGCATGATCGACCGGTCGATCGGATCCAGCGGGCGGGGAGGGACCGGAGGGACGCCCGGGGCGTTCCCCGCCGGGGCCGGTGCGGAACCCGCTCCGGCCATTTGTTCATCCGGCATTGCCCGATGCCTCCCTCTCCTGGACGTCCTGCACCCATCCCACGGCCCCGGCGCCAGTTTGTCCACAGCCTGGAGTCGCCTGTAGCCAAATTGCGCGGACAACCGAACAATCGGTTGGTGAGGGGCCTCACATCCGGGGCACTCCCTGCCCGCTTCCCACGAGGAGGTGTACGCCGCCATGACGGTCCAAGAGCTGCCCGGTGCCGGTGCGTCCCACCGTGCCACCCCGCCGCCCGCCTGGAGGCCCCGTACGGACGCAGCCGCGCTGCTTCCGGACCCCGAGCCGTACCGGGTGCTGGGCACCGAGGCGGCCGACCGCCTCGACCCGGCGCTGATGCGCCGGTACTACGCCGAGCTCGTGCGCGGCCGCCGCTACAACGCGCAGGCCACCGCCCTGACCCGGCAGGGCCGTCTCGCCGTGTACCCGTCCACCGTCGGCCAGGAGGCCTGCGAGATCGCGGCCGCGCTGGTCCTGGAGGAGCAGGACTGGCTCTTCCCGAGCTACCGGGACACCCTGGCGGCCGTGGCGCGCGGACTGGACCCCGTACAGGCCCTCACGCTGCTGCGGGGCGACTGGCACACCGGGTACGACCCGCGCGAGTACCGGATAGCCCCGCTGTGCACCCCCCTCGCCACCCAGCTCCCGCACGCCGTGGGCGTGGCGCACGCCGCCCGCCTGCGCGGGGACGAGGTCGTCGCCCTGGCCATGGTCGGGGACGGCGGAACCAGCGAGGGCGACTTCCACGAGGCGCTGAACTTCGCCGCCGTCTGGCAGGCGCCGGTGGTCTTCCTGGTCCAGAACAACGGCTTCGCCATCTCCGTCCCCCTCGCCAAGCAGACCGCGGCCCCGACGCTGGCCCACAAGGCCGTCGGCTACGGCATGCCCGGCCGGCTGGTCGACGGGAACGACGTCGCCGCGATGCACGAGGTCCTCACCGAGGCCGTCCAGCGTGCCCGGAGCGGCGGCGGACCGACCCTCATCGAGGCCGTCACGTACCGGATGGAGGCCCACACGAACGCCGACGACGCGACCCGCTACCGCACCGACGCCGAGGTGGAGGCCTGGAAGGCCCACGACCCGGTGGAACTGCTGGAGCGCGAGCTCACCGCCCGCGGGATCCTCGACGAGGCCGGCATCCGGGAGGCCCGCGACGCGGCCGAGGCGATGGCCGCGAACCTGCGCGAGCGGATGAACGCCGAGCCGGTCCTGGACCCCATGGACCTGTTCGCGCACGTGTACGCGGAGCAGACCGGACGGCTGCGCGAGCAGGCCGAGCTGCTGCGCGCCGAACTGGAAGCCGAGGACGAGGCGTGAGCACGGTGGCACAGCAGGCGGTGAAGCCCGCGACGATGGCGCAGGCCCTCACCCGGGCCATGCGCGACGCGATGGCCGAAGACCCGACCGTCCACGTCATGGGCGAGGACGTCGGGGCGCTCGGCGGGGTCTTCCGGATCACGGACGGCCTCGTGAAGGAGTTCGGCGAGGACCGCGTGACGGACACCCCGCTCGCGGAGGCCGGCATCCTCGGCACCGCGGTCGGCATGGCCATGTACGGGCTGCGGCCGGTCGTGGAGATGCAGTTCGATGCGTTCGCGTACCCGGCCTTCGAACAGCTCATCTCGCACGTGGCGAAGATGCGCAACCGCACGCGGGGCGCCATGCCCCTGCCGATCACCATCCGTGTCCCGTACGGCGGCGGCATCGGGGGCGTCGAGCACCACTGCGACTCCTCCGAGGCGTACTACGTGGCCACGCCCGGGCTGACGGTCGTCACCCCGGCGACGGTCGAGGACGCGTACGGACTGCTGCGCGCGTCGATCGCGAGCGACGACCCGGTGGTCTTCCTGGAGCCGAAGCGGCTGTACTGGTCGAAGGCGCAGTGGTCGCCGGACGCGCCGGCCGAGGTGCCGGGGATCGGGAAGGCACTGGTCCGCAGGGCGGGCACGAGCGCCACGCTGATCACCTACGGGCCCTCGCTGCCGGTCTGCCTGGAGGCGGCCGAGGCGGCCCGCGAGGAGGGCTGGGACCTGGAGGTCGTGGACCTGCGGTCGCTGGTCCCGTTCGACGAGGAGACGGTCGTCGCCTCCGTACGCCGCACCGGGCGCGCCGTGGTGGTCCACGAGGCCGGCGGCTTCGGCGGGCCGGGCGCGGAGATCGCCGCCCGCGTGACGGAGCGGTGCTTCCACCACCTGGAGGCGCCCGTGCTGCGGGTGACGGGCTTCGACATCCCGTATCCGCCGCCGATGCTGGAGAAGCACCACCTGCCCGGCGTGGACCGGATCCTGGACACCGTGGCCCGCCTGCAGTGGGAGAACTGATGCCGCAGGTACTGGAGTTCAAGCTGCCCGACCTCGGGGAGGGGCTGACCGAGGCGGAGATCGTGCGCTGGCTGGTGGCCGTGGGCGACGTGGTCGAGATCGACCAGCCGGTCGTCGAGGTCGAGACCGCCAAGGCGATGGTGGAGGTCCCCTGCCCGTACGGGGGCGTGGTCACCGCCCGCTTCGGCGAGGAGGGCACCGAGCTCCCGGTCGGGGCTCCGCTGATCACCGTCGCGGTGGGCTCGGGGACGACGTCGGAGCCGGAGCCGTCGGAGGCGGCGTCCGGTTCGGGCAACGTCCTGGTCGGCTACGGCACGGACCACTCCCGGCCGGCGCGCCGCCGCCGGGTGCGTCCGGCTGCCGCCGCCTCTGCCGCCGCCTCTGCCTCTGCCTCTGCCGTGCAGGCCGCCCCCGCTGCTGCTCCCGTGGCCGTGGCCCCGGCGGCCCCCGTGGCACTCGGGCCGGTGGCGGTGATCTCCCCGATCGTGCGCAAGCTGGCCCGGGACAACGGGGTGGACCTGCGGGCGCTGCGCGGCTCCGGACCCGAGGGCCTGATCCTGCGGGCCGACGTCGAGGCCGCCCTGCGGACGGCCCCCGACGCCCCCGTCGCCGCTCAGGCCGCGCCGGCCGCCGCACCCGCCGTGGCCTCCCGGCCCGCCGTCCAGGGCGAGCGGATCCCGCTCAAGGGGCTGCGCGGGGCCGTGGCCGAGAAGCTCTCGCGCAGCCGGCGCGAGATCCCCGAGGCCACCTGCTGGGTCGACGCCGACGCGACGGAACTGATGGCCGCCCGCGCCGCCATGAACGCCGTCGACGGTCCGAAGATCTCGGTGCTCGCACTGCTCGCCCGGATCTGCACGGCCGCCCTCGCCCGCTACCCGGAGCTCAACTCCACCGTCGACCTCGCGGCGAACGAGATCGTCCGGCTCCCCGCCGTGCACCTCGGCTTCGCCGCGCAGACCGAACGCGGACTGATGGTCCCCGTGGTCCGGGACGCGCAGCACCGCAGTCCCGAGTCCCTGTCGGCCGAGTTCGCCCGGCTGACCGAGCTCGCCCGGGCCGGGAAGCTGGCCCCGTCGGACCTCACGGGCGGGACGTTCACCCTGAACAACTACGGGGTGTTCGGCGTCGACGGCTCCACGCCGATCATCAACCACCCCGAGGCGGCCATGCTCGGCGTGGGCCGGATCATCCCCAAGCCGTGGGTCCACCAGGGGGAGCTGGCCGTCCGCAAGGTCGTCCAGCTGTCGCTGACCTTCGACCACCGGGTGTGCGACGGCGGTACGGCGGGCGGCTTCCTGCGCTACGTCGCCGACTGCGTGGAATCCCCGTCGGTGCTGCTCCGCAGCCTGTAGAGCAGCCCACAGAGCCCGTCCGGGCGGGACCCCCACCCCGCCCGGACGGCACCACCCCTCCGGGCGCGGTGGGTGCCGCCGGGGCACGGCACTAGACCTGCAGCAGCAGCTTGCCCACGTGGGCGCTGGACTCCAGTACCCGGTGCGCCTCCGCGGCCTCGGCCATCGGGTACGTCGCGTGCACCACCGGGCGCACGCGGCCGGCCGCGACCAGCGGCCACACGTGCTCCCGTACGGCGGCGATGATCGCCGCCTTCTCCTCCAGCGGCCGGGCCCGCAGCGAGGTCGCGGTGATCGCCGCGCGCTTGGCCAGCAGGACGCCCAGGTTCAGCTCGGCCTTCACCCCGCCCTGCATCCCGATCACGGCGAGCCGGCCGTTGACCGCGAGCGCGTCCAGGTTCCGCGCCAGGTACTTCGCGCCCACGATGTCCAGGATCACGTCCGCCCCGGCCCCGCCCGTCGCGGACCGCAGCTCCTCCACGAAGTCCTGCTCGCGGTAGTCGATCAGGACGTCCGCGCCGAGCTCGGCGCAGCGCGCCAGCTTGTCCTTGCCGCCCGCCGTGACCGCCACCCGCGCGCCGACCGCCTTGCCGAGCTGGATGGCCATCGTGCCGATCCCGCTGGAGCCGCCGTGCACGAGCAGGGTCTCGCCGGGCCGCAGCCCGGCGACCATGAACACGTTGGACCACACCGTCGCGACGACCTCCGGCAGCGCGGCCGCCGTCACCAGGTCCACGCCCCGCGGCACCGGCAGCAACTGCCCCGCCGGTACGGCGACCCGCTCCGCGTACCCGCCTCCGGCCAGCAGCGCGCACACCTCGTCGCCCACCGACCAGCCGGACACCCCCGGACCGACCTCGGTGATGCGTCCGGAACACTCCAGGCCGGGGTGGCGCGAGGCGCCGGGCGGAGGATCGTAGAACCCCTGCCGCTGAAGGACGTCGGCGCGGTTCACGGCGCTCGCCGCGACCTCGACGAGCACCTCCCCCTCGCCCGCCACCGGATCGGGTACCTCGGCCCAGACGAGGGCCTCGGGGCCGCCGGGCTGCTCGATGGTGATCGCATGCATGGCCCGGAGGCTACGCGAACCCGCCCGTGCGGCCCAGTACGCGACCCGGCGGCGCTGCTACTCCGCCGGGCCGAGCGGCACGTGTGCCACCGGGGGCCGGGCGCGGACGATGGTGATCACACGGTCCGTCAGCTGGAGCGGGCTGGCGTGCGGGTCGTCGTACGGGAGGAGCCGGTGCCCGCGCAGCACGCTCACCACCAGGTCGTCGGTCTCCCGCACGCTCCGGCCGACCTCCGCCTTGTTGACGGGCCGTTCGATCAGGTCGAGGCCGCTGCCCTGCTGGATGAGGTCCTCCATCACGGTGCCCGCGCTGGGGCTGAGCACCGACAGGCCGAGCAGGCGGCCGGCCGCGCTCGCGCTGGTGATGACCGCGTCCGCGCCGGACTGCTTCAGCAGCGGCGCGTTCTCCTCCTCGCGGACCGCCGCGACGATCTTCGCGCCCCGGTTGAGCTGGCGTGCCGTCAGCGTCACCAGCACCGCCGTGTCGTCCCGCTGTGTGGCGATGACGATCTGACGGGCCTTCTGGAGCTCCGCGCGGAGCAGGACGTCGGAGCGGGTGGCGTCGCCGACCACGCCCGTGAACCCTTCCGCGTTGGCGATGTCGATGACCTTGGAGCTGGGGTCGACGATGACGACCTGTTCCCTGCTCAGGCCCGTGGCCAGCAAGGTCTGCAGCGCCGAGCGGCCCTTCGTGCCGAAGCCGACGACGACCGTGTGCTCGCGCAAGTTCTTCCTCCAGCGGCTCAGCCGCCATTCTTCCCTGGTGCGTTCGGTGAGCACTTCCAGGGTGGTGCCGACCAGGATGATCAGGAACAGCACGCGCAGCGGCGTGATCAGCAGGATGTTCACCAGCCGCGCGCTGTCGCTGTACGGGACGATGTCGCCGTAGCCCGTCGTGGACAGGGTCACGGTCGCGTAGTAGAAGCAGTCGAGTAGATCGACCTGATCGTTCGCGTTGTCGTGGTACCCCGCGCGGTCGAGCCAGACGATCAGGACCGTCAGGAACAGCACGAACAGGGCCATCAACAGGCGCAGGCCGACCTGCCGCAGCGGCTTTTCGACGATGCGTCTGGGCAGTTTGATGCGGCGCGAGACGAGTTTCTCGTCCGCGCCGCGCGCCATGGCGTCCTGGCCGTGAAGTTTCACGTGAAACATCCCCCCGAAGCCCAGGGCAGGTCGAGGACTTCGAGGTCCTGCCCGGATCGTGCGCCGTGCGGCGGTACGACGGCCAGCGCGTCGGCGGCGGCCACGCCGCGCAGCATCGCAGGGCCGTTGTACCGCAGCGGTACGGCGTGTTCGTCGGTCAGCAGCACCGGGACGAGCCGGGTGTCGTACGGGTGGCCGGGCACGTCGCCCTGCACCGGCACCGTGTAGCGCGGCCGCTGCCGCCGGCCCGCGAGGGCGCGCAGCAGGGGCTCGGCGAGGGTCAGCAGCGCCGAGACCGCGGCCAGCGGATTGCCGGGCAGGCCGACGAGGTGCCGCCCGTCCGTCCGGTCGCCGATGCGGGCCAGCAGCATCGGGTGCCCGGGGCGCACGGCGACCCCGTCCACGAGCAGCTCGGCGCCGGCCCGGGCCAGCACGGGGTGCACGTGGTCGACGGGGCCGGAGGCGGTGCCGCCGGTGGTGATCAGCAGGTCGGCGGTGGAGCCGGTGACGGCCTTGAGCAGGGCCTCGGCCCCGGCCGGGTCGTCGCCGAGCCGGCGCGTGCCGGTGACCTCCGCGCCGAGCCGGGTCAGCCAGGGGCCGAGCATGGGGCCGAGGGCGTCACGGATGAGGCCGTCGTGGGGGCGGCCCCCGGTCAGCAACTCGTCGCCGAGGACCAGGACCTCCACGCGGGGCCGGGGCCGGGTGACCAGCTCGTCGTACCCGGCGGCCGCGGCGAGGCCGAGCACGGCCGGGGTGACGAGGGAGCCGACGGGCAGCAGCAGGTCCCCGGAGCGGCACTCCTGGCCGCGGGGGCGGATGTCCTGGCCGGTGCTCACGGTCCGCTGCGGGTACAGCTGGGTGCCGGCCTCGCGGGCGTGCTCGCTGCGGATCACGGCGCTGGTGTCGGCGGGGACCCGGGCGCCGGTGGCGATCCGTACGGCCTCGCCGTCGGCGAGGGGCGGGGGCGGCTCGGTACCGGCGAGGATCCCGCCGCTGCGGACGTGCCAGGGGCCGGGGCCGGCGACGGCCCAGCCGTCCATGGCGGAGGTGTCGAAGGAGGGCAGGTCGCTGAGGGCCTCCAGGGGGGCCTCCAGCACCTCGCCGTGGGCGTCCGCGAGCGGTACCCGGTGGGTGCGGCCGCGTACGCCGGAGCCGGCCCTGACGGCCGCCTCCCGGGCAGCGGGCCAGGGCGCGGCGCGGTGGCCTCCGGCGGTGTGGGCGCGGGCATCGCGGCTGACCAGGGCGAGGGCCTCGTCCAGGGCGCCGTCGGCGTCGGTACGGGTCATCCGGAGCCGCTCTCCTCGGGATCGGCGGGCTGTGCTTCGTCGCCCCAGTGCAGGGCCAGGGCGGCGGTCTTGCGGCAGGCCTCGGTGACGGCCCGGGCGGGGTCGGCGCCCTCGGCCTCGGCGCGGGCGGCCGCGTAGCCGATGAGGAAGGTCGTCAGCGGAGCCGCGGGCCGGGCGACGCCGTGGGCGGCGTCACGGGCGAGGTCGAGCAGGGCGGAGACGTCGACGTCGACGTCGATGCCGAGCTCGTTCTTGGCGGCGTTGATCCATTGCTCCAGCACGGTCCCATGCTCCCTGATCCGGGCCCGGGCCGCCGCCAGGTCCTCCCAGGTGTCGCAGTCGAACGAGGCGAGCGGCGCGGCGGCGGTGACGGGGGTGAGGTCGAGCTCGGCGGTCAGGGCGCGCAGGGGGAGGCCGTGCAGGGTGCCGTGTTCGGTGGCCAGGAGGGCGATCTCGCGGCGCAGGGGCTCGGCGCGGTAGGCGGCGACCAGGGGCTGGTCCCGGCCGTCGGGGTCCCGCAGGAGGGCCCCGTCCGGCCGGTCCGGCCGGTCCCGCCCGTCGGCGGCGAGGAGTGCGCGGACGGTGTCCCGGTCCAGGAAGGGCAGATCGGCGGAGAGTACGAGGACCAGCGGGGCCGTCGTCGCCCGCAGCCCGGCGTCCAGCGCGGCCAGGGGGCCGCCGCCGGGCGGGTCCTCGCGGACCCAGCGCACCGGGCGGGCCGTTGCCCGGCGGCCGCCGACCACGACGGTGGTCCCGGCGTCGACGCACGCGTCGAGGACCCGGTCCAGCAGGGCGCGGCCGCCGACCCGCAGGGCGGGCTTGTCGGCCCCGCCGAGGCGCCGGGCGGCGCCGCCGGCCAGGACGATCGCGTCGTAGCTCATGTCCCGAGTATGCGGGGCCCATGTGGGGGCCGTCGGCTCCCCCTTACGACGCCCTTACCCTGCCGGGTACGGGGCCCGGTAGACCGCCGCGCGGAGCCCCCCGCCCCACCCTCCCCCCGTTCCCCGAACCCTGCCCGGCCCCGCGCCTCAAACGCCGACGGGGCCGGCGGTGCCGCTCCGCGCCCGGTCCCGCGCCCCAAGGGGCGGCGGGGTGGGTTGGGGGTACGACCCGGGCACGCGTCTCAGACTCCGGAGAGGGGTGGTGTGCGGGGTGTTGCGCGGCTCGCTTCGCAAGCGCCGGTGGGCTGGGGCGGCTGTATGCCGGGCGGCTCGTGCTGCGCACGGCGGCGGGGCGGATGGTTCGGGCGCCGCCCGAGCCCCGTGCTGCGCACGGCGACGGGGCTGGTGGTCCGGGTGCGATTCGAGTCCCGCGCCTCAGGGGGCGGTGGGGGCCGTGCCCGAGCCCCGCGCCCCAAGGGCGGCGAGGGCCGGGCCGGGCTCGGGGCGCTTGGGGCGGCCCCGCCCTGCCGGGGGGCGGCGGGGTGGGTTGGGGGTACGACCCGGGCACGCGTCTCAGACTCCGGAGAGGGGTGGCGGGCCGGGTGTTGTGCGGCTTGCTCTGCAAGCGCCGGTGGGCTGGAGCGGCTGTGTGCGGCCCGGCCCGTGCTGCGCACGGCGGCCGGGCACCGGGTTCGGGCGCTGCCCCAACCCCGTGTTGCGCACGGTGGCGGGGCACCGGGTTCGGGCGCTGCCCGAACCCCGTGCTGCGCACGGCGGCGGGGCTGGTGGGGCCGGGTGCGGTTCGAGCCGCGCGCCTCAAGGTGCCGGGCTGCGCCCGGGCTCATGCTTCGGACGCGGCGGGGCTGGTGGGGTCGGGCGCCGCCCGAGCCCCGCGCCTCAAGGGTCGCGCCCGGGCTCATGCTTCGGATGGCGGCTGGGTTGGAGGGACGGGTGCCCGCCCGGGCGCCGTGCCGCAAGGGGGGGGCGCCCGGAGGTGGTGGGCCGTGGCGGCCGGTGCTGTGCATCGGCAGGCGGAGGGGCGCCCGCTTACCTGACGTAAGCGGGCGTTTCGACGACGGGGCGGGGCGGCCTAGAGGTAGGGGCCGGAGCGGACCGCGCCGTGCGGGCCGTCTTCGTCGTCCTCGTGCGATCCGCCCGGCGGCAGGGCCCGGCGCATCTGCTCCAGTTGGGCCCGCGCCGCCATCTGCTGCGCGAACAGGGCCGTCTGGATCCCGTGGAAGAGACCCTCCAGCCAGCCCACCAACTGCGCCTGCGCGATCCGCAGTTCTGCCTCGGAGGGGATGGCCTCCTCGGTGAACGGCAGTGAGAGGCGCTCCAGTTCCTCGACCAGCTCCGGAGCGAGGCCGTCTTCGAGTTCCTTCACCGACGCCGCGTGGATGTCCTTCAGACGGACCCGGCTGGCCTCGTCCAGAGGGGCGGCGCGGACTTCTTCCAGAAGTTGCTTGATCATGCTGCCGATCCGCATGACCTTGGCGGGCTGTTCGACCATCTCCGTCACCGGAACCTCGCGCGACTCGTCATCGGCGCCGCCGACCGCCGTCCCGTCCTGTCCCACGATCAGGACGTGCGGGGGGCTGTCCTGCGACCGTTCACTCCTCGGCATCTCCATGCCGACATTCTCTCGCACACCTGCGTACTCACACGGTGTGCCCCCGCAAGGGCGTGATCCACCCTGTGCGGGGGCAGTGACATCACCCGGCTTCGCGCCGCGCCAGCGCTCCGCTCGACTTGGTGACGAGCGCGGCCAGCAGACCGGCTCCGAGCGGGACGACGACGAGGAGCCCGGCGAGCGTGGACCACGGCACGGCGATCGGCACGTGGACCGCGGTGTCGGTGAGCGCCTGGTACCCCATCTCGATGTGCGTGCGGAGCAGCCGCTCCTGCTCCTGTTCCTGGGTGATCCGCAGTCCGACGGCGGGCAGGATGCCGGCCGCGGAGCCCAGGACCACGCCCATCAGGGCGACCACCGCGCACTGGAGGCCGCTGAGCGTGCGACGGACCCGCGGCGGAGCGCCGACGGCCGCGAGGGTCTTCAGGTCGGCCTCGGCGTCGGCCTGGGCCAGGCCGGTCGCGATGCCGGCCGCGCCGATGGTGACCAGGCCCGCGAAGACGGTGAGGACGAGCACGCCCAGGGTGCTTTCGTCCTGGTACCCCTCCTCGATCATCAGGCTGGCGTCGGCGCCCATCCGGTCGAGCTCTCCGTCGAAGCGCTGCCGCTGCTCGCTGCCGGCCTTTCCGTCGAGGCTGAAGAACGCGCCGGCCGGGGCCGTGGCGATGCCGGCGGCCTTGACGGCGGAGGGCGGCAGGACCAGCCGTACGCCCCACGACTCCGCCGAGGCGGGCGCCTGGTGGGTGGCGAACACCTTGTCCTGACCGGGCAGTTCGGCGTTGTCGCGGCGGGCCCGGTCGGCGGCGTCGTGGTCGGTGACGATCCGCAGGGTGACCTTCCCGTCCTTCACGTCGCGGCGGTCGAAGGAGACGGGCTGACCCGCCTTCAGGGCCGCGGTGGAACCGGGGTCGGTGACCGCCAGCACGCTCAGCAGCTTCTCGTCCGCGACGACCACGTCGACGGCGGGCGAGAACTCGCGGAACGCGCAGCGGGGGTCCTGCCGCAGCTCACGGGCCTTTTCCGGGGTGAAGGAGGCGGGGCCGTTCGGGGCCTCGTAGAGCGGGCAGCGCTGCTCCTTCGGGACGATGAGCTCGACCTGCCCGCACTTCGGATCAGAGGAGTACGACTCGCAGCCGGCGTTGCCGACGACCATCCGGTCCACGTCGGCCCGTACGGCCACGGGCAGGTTCTTCGAGAGGCTCTCCCGCAGGGCCGGAACGTCCTTGTAGCCGCTGTTGTCGCTGAACAGGGACCCGGCGTTGGCCGGGAGCTGAGCGGTGTACTCCTGGCGTGCCTGCACGTCTCGGCTGTGCTGGTAGGTGGAGACGGCGACGGTTCCGGCGACGGCGGCCAGTACGGCGGCCACGGCCGGCGCCGTACGGCCCCGGTTGCGGACGGCGTCGCGCAGCGCGAGCCGCGGCGACAGCGGCAGCCAGCGCCCGACCCGGCCGAAGAGGCCGACGAGGACCGGGGTGAGGGCGACGATGCCCAGCTCGGCGAGGGCGCTGCCGCCCGCGACGACGGTGGAGCTGCTCTGGAAGCGAGCTCCGTACAGGGCGATCGTGGCGCCCGCGGCGACGGCGACCAGGCCGACGACGGGCAGGATCCGGTTCGCGCGGCGTACGCCGCGGCGGCCGGTGAGCGAGGCCAGGACGGTCTGCCGGGACGCGGTCACGGCGGGGACGATCGCGGCCAGCAGGCCGGTCACGACGGCGAGCAGGGCGATGCCGAGGAGTTCCAGCGGTCGGAACGAGAGGCCGCCGAAGCGGGCGCCGAGCTGTTCCTCCAGGACGGGCCGCAGCGCGATGGTGAGGGCCACGCCGACGGCGGTGCCGATGACGGCGGCCGCGGCGCCGATCACCAGGCCGCCGGAGAGCACGACGGCCCGGATGTGCCGCCGGTCGCCGCCGTTCGCGCCGAGCAGGCCCAGCTGGCGTCGGGAGCGCCGGGCGCCGACCGCGAAGGCGGGTCCGGCGAGCAGGCAGATCTCCAGCATGGTGAGGCCGACGACGGTGGCGAGGATGGCCTTCTCGGTGGCCCCGCCGCCACCGTTGATGTCGAACTGCTCCTTCGGCTGCTGCTTGAACAGGGGCACCTCGGAGTCGGCGGGTGGGTTCAGGGTCACCGTGCGGGACAGTACGAGGACGCCCTTGGTGTTGGCCTCCTTGACCATGTTCCACGTGAAACCAGCCGAGCCCGAGCCCGAACCCGAACCCGAGCCGATCGACAGGAGGAAGGCGTCCTCGGCCCGGATCCCGGTCGTTCCGGAGGCCTGGAGGGCCTTGTCGAGCGGGGCGAGCAGCTGGCCGGGCAGGGCGAGCAGCTCGGGGTTCTTCAGGTGCGAGGGCAGCTCGTAAGCTCCCACGATCTTGTACGAGGCCTGCGAGCCGCGCGGGGTGGCCGAGGAGCCGACGTACAGCCCCGAGGCCTCCAGGAAGCTGGTGGTGGCGATGATCTCGCCCGGCTTCTCGGGCAGCCGGCCGCGGTCGAGGGCGACGATGCCCTTGGCCAGCGGGTCGTGCACGTCGAGCTCGCGCAGTTCGGTCGCGAGCAGGCCGTGCGCGGTGTGCACCTTGGCGTGGGCCGTGGTGTCGGGGACGGCCTTGACCCCGGCGGGGATCAGGGACTTCAGCGACGGGCGTTCCTTCCCGTCGGCGGCCGGCCGGTAGGCGTCGTAGCCGCCGACGGGGGCGTGGTTCCTGCCGTCGGGGTGCTGGTAGACGGGTCCGTCGACGCCGGCTTCGGTGATCCGGGCGTCGGCGGCGCCGATGGAACGGCTCAGCGTCTGTTCGGGGGTGAGTTCGCCGCTGCGGAAGGCGAGGTCGGCGGCGCTCACGCCGACGATCGGCAGGGCGATCATCGACAGGACGAGGGCGCTGCGGCCCTTGGCGCGCCAGGCGTCCCGGCGGGCGATGCGCAGGGCCGCGGCCCAGGGGTGGTACCAGGAGCGGAGCGGGGAGGTCACAGGCCGGCCGCCCGCCCGGAGAGCAGCGAATCGGCCCCGCTGCGCAGGGTCTCGTCGACGACGGTGCCGTCGCGCAGGAAGACGACCCGGTCCGCCCAGGCGGCGAAGCGGGGTTCGTGCGTGACCAGGATCCCGGCCGCGCCCGCGTCGCAGCGGGTGCGCAGCAGGGCGAGTACGGACTCGCCGGTCTCGGAGTCGAGGGCACCGGTGGGCTCGTCGGCGAGGACCAGGCGGCGGTCGCCGACCAGGGCGCGGGCGATGGCCACGCGCTGCTGCTGGCCGCCCGACATCTCGTCGGGGAAGCGGTGGGCGAGCTGCACGAGGCCCATCTCCTCCAGCGCGGCGAGGGCGGCGGTGCGGCCCTTGCGGGCGGAGACGCCGTCGAGTTCGAGGGGCAGGGCGACGTTCTCGGCGGCGGTGAGCGCCGGTATGAGGTTGTAGTCCTGGAAGACGTAGCCGATGCTGCGGCGGCGCAGCGCGGCGAGCTGCTTGCGGCTCGCGGTGGTGATGTCGACGCCCTCGACGACGACCCGGCCGCTGGTCGGGGTGTCGAGGCCGCCCGCGAGGGTGAGCAGCGTGGACTTGCCGGAGCCGGACGGGCCCATCACGGCGACGAGTTCGCCGGGGTGGACGCTGAGGTCGATCCCGCGCAGGGCGTGCACCTCGGTGGGGCCGCTGCCGTGCGTGCGGACGAGCTGGTCGAGCTGGAGTACGGGCTGTGTGCGGTGCTGGTCGGGCATGAGGGGTTCCCCCTGGGAGCGGTGGTTCAGCCCCGCCGCGTGCGGGCGGTACGGGGCCGGCCGGCGGTGGTGCCGGCGGCGGGCTCGGTGACGGATCCGGTGGCGGTGGGCCCGGGCGGGGCGGGCTCGGAGGGTGCCCGGGCGGCCTGCTGGGAGATCCGTACGAGCCGTGCCTCGGAGTGGTCGAGCCAGCGGGCCTCGGCCTCGGTCTGGAAGATCAGCTGTTCCAGGACCAGCAGCCAGGCCAGGTCGTCGCGTTCGTCCGCCCGGCCGCTCTCGATGGCGGCGAGGGCCTGTGCCTTGAGCCGGGTGTAGTCCTGCATGGCCTGGACCGTGGCGTGCCGCTGGGACTGGATGACGGCGCGGATGTCGACGCCGGGGGCGCCGACGGCCATGGCGAGCTTGATGGACAGCTCGTCACGGGGCGGGTTGGTGCGGTCGACGGGGCGCTCGTACCACTGGTGCAGTTCGGCGCGTCCGGTGTCGGTGATGACGTAGAGGGTGTGCCCGGCCGGGTCCTCGCCGCCGGGGGCGACGAGGCCGTCGCGCTCCAGGCGGGCGAGGGTGGTGTACACCTGCCCGACGTTGAGCGGCCAGGTGGAACCGGTGCGGGACTCGAATTCGGTGCGCAGCTGTGAGCCGTACCGGGGGCCCCGTTCCAGCAGGGCGAGAAGGCCGTGGCGAATCGACATACTCAGTATGTATACCGAGTATGCCGTCGCTCGCAAGCCTGCCCCGGACGGGACCGGACGGGCCGGGACGGCCCGGAGCCCCGCGGGGTCCGTCAGCGGCCGCGCCGCAGCCGCACGCCCATGTAGCCGAGGCCCAGCCCCATGAGGGCCAGTCCGGTGCCGAGCGGCACCAGGTGGGCGGCCAGGTCGGCGGCCCGCTCGTTCGGCCCGGTGCCGAGCGCGTTGACCGAGGCGGGCGGGTCCGGTTCGACGTGCGGCAACGGTTCCGGGGCGACGCCCTCCGGCGGCACCGGCGGCACGGCCGGAACGGCCGGCTCCGCGGGCGGCCGCGCGGGGTGCGCCGGACGCGCGGGACGGCCGGGACGGTCGGGCTGGTCGGGGTGGTCGGGGTGAGCGGGCCGGCCGGGCCGCACCGGCCGCGACACCGGGGCCAGCTCGACGGAGGCCGGCTCGGCGGCGGGCCGCCCGGGGCGCTCCCGGCCGACGCCCGCTGCGCTGCCGGCGAGTTCCTCGTACGCCTCGTCCGGTACGTCGGCCACGTGCGCGGCACCCGCGGGCGCGGCGGCGCCGGGGGCGCGGGCGGGGGTGGCGCTCGCCGGCGCCGCCACCAGCAACAGCGCGGCTGCGAGCGCGGCTCCGGCCGCCCGGTGCGGTGCGCGGAGGCGGTGGATCACGGGGAGCCCCTCCCGTTCCGGGTGACCGATGAAGCGGAAGTGACCGACACGACGGAAGCGACCGGCACGACCGAAGCGGAAGCGACGGCCACGACCGGAGCGGTAGCGACCGGCACGACCGGAGCGGAAGCGACCGACACGACGTGCTCAGATTTACATAATGGGGCAAAAGCGGCATCCCGGGCCGCCCATAGGGGTGGCCCGGGATGCCGGGTGTGTCGTGCGGGGCCCCCGGGGAACCGGGGCGGCCCCTACTGCGGGTTGCCGGTGGAGACGATCAGCGTGAACTCCGTGTCGTCCTTGGCGACGTCCGTACCGGCCGCGGGCAGCTGCTCCAGCACGGTGTCCTGGCCGTAGACGGCCTCGTCCCGCATCTCGATCTCGTAGCGCCAGCCGGCGGCCTGGAGGCACTCCTTGACCGAGCGGAGGTTCTTGTACCGCAGGTCCGGCGCCATGACCTTGTTCGCGTCCTTGTAGGACTTGCTGGCCTTCTTGCACTTCTCGGCGTCGATCGTCCGCGAGAGGTCAGGCCCCTTGTGGCCCGCCGCGGCCGATCCGGACGCCGACGCGCTCGGGGTGCTCGGCCCGGCCTGCGGGTCCTCGTCCTTGCCGTTCATCGAGATCGCCGCGATGAGACCGCCGACGGCCAGCAGGGCCACCACGATCGCGCCCACGATGACGGGCGTGTTCCGCTTGCCGCCGCCGGAGCCGCCCGCTGGACCGGAACCCGATCCGCCGGTGTTCGACGGCGAGATGGTGAACGGCGCCGGGGTCTGCGGCGCGTACTGCTGCGCGGGCGGCGGGGTGTGCACGCCCTGCTGCGGGTACGCGTAACCGCCCTGGTGCTGCGGCGCGGGCGTCGGCGCGTACGGGGACGGCGCCGGCGTCTGCGGGTTCTGGTAGGGCTGCTGGAGCGCGTGCGGCGGCGGCGACTGGAAGCCGGAGTCCACGGGCGGGAACACGGCCGAGCCCACGCCCGCGCCGCTGCCGCCGGTGACGGCGCCGGGCACGATGACGGGGGCGCCCGTCTGACCGGCCGACAGCACCCGCATCAGGTCGTCGCGCATCGCGGCGGCCGTGGGGTAGCGCTCGTTCGGGTTCTTCTTCAGCGCCCGCGCGACCAGCGCGTCCATCGCGGGAGTGACGGACCGGTTGATCGTTGACGGAGCGACCGGCTCCTCCTGGACGTGCGCGTACGCGATCGCCAGCGGCGAGTCCGCCTCGAACGGGATGCGTCCGGTCAGCAGCTGGAACAGCATGATGCCGACCGAATACAGGTCGGAACGGGCGTCCACGCCGCGCCCCAGCGCCTGCTCCGGGGAGAGGTACTGGGGGGTGCCGACGACCATGCCGGTCTGCGTCATCGAGGTGACCCCCGACTGCATGGCCCGGGCGATGCCGAAGTCCATCACCTTGACCACGCCGCGCTTGGTCATCATCACGTTGCCGGGCTTGATGTCGCGGTGGACCAGGCCCATCTCGTGGCTGGTCTCCAGCGCGGCCAGCACGTCGGCCGTCACCTTCAGCGCCTTGTCCGCCGGCATCGCGCCGTACTGGCGGATGTCCGACTCCAGGACGGAGCCCAGAGGCTGACCTTCCACGTATTCCATGACGATGTAGGGCATCACGGTGCTGTCGCCGCCGGCGGGACCGCCGAAGACGACCTCGCCCTCGCCCGTGTCGAAGACCGAGACGATATTGGTGTGCGACAGTTTCGCAACAGCCTGCGCCTCGCGGCGGAACCGCTCGCGGAAGGACGCCTCGCGCCCCAGTTCGCTGTGCAGGGTCTTGATCGCAACCTGCCGGTCGAGGGCGGAGTCGTACGCGAGGTAGACCGACGCCATGCCGCCCTCACCCAGCAAATCCCTTAGCTGGTAACGGCCACCGGCCAGAGAGCCGCCTGCGTACCGGCCCTGTGTGCCGTCCTGGCTCATGACTGTTGCTTCCCCTCGGGCTGTGTCCCTACGCGTCTGGCTGAGCGCATGTGGCGCCCAGTCTGCCGGAGGGCAAGCACACGTCAAGCCAGGTGCCCGTTCCGTGACCACGGTGCCACGGGGTGCCTTCGTCCGAACGGTGACCGGTTCCGAGGCTGTAGCGTTCATCGGAGCACCCGATGAGGACCCGATGAGGACCTACCGCTAGAGCGGACGAGAGAGACGACGGCGAGGACTGATGGCACCCGAACCCGAGGGAAACGGCGCCGGGATGGCTGACGGTCCCGAGCACTGGGGCGCGGGCGGCCTGGTCGGGGACGGCCGTTACCGGCTGACCCACCGCCTGGGCCGCGGCGGCATGGCGGAGGTGTTCGCCGCCGAGGACGTGCGCCTCGGCCGCACCGTCGCCGTCAAGCTGCTGCGTGCGGACCTCGCCGAGGACCCGGTGTCCAAGGCCCGCTTCACGCGCGAGGCCCAGTCGGTCGCCGGCCTCAACCACCACGCCGTGGTCGCCGTGTACGACTCGGGCGAGGACCGGGTCGGACCGAACGTCGTCCCCTACATCGTGATGGAGCTCGTCGAGGGCCGCACCATCCGCGACCTGCTGATCAGCGCCGAGGCCCCGGGCCCCGAGCAGGCGCTGATCATCGTCTCGGGCGTGCTGGAAGCCCTCGCGTACTCGCACCAGCACGGCATCGTGCACCGCGACATCAAGCCCGCGAACGTCATCATCACCAACACCGGTGCGGTGAAGGTGATGGACTTCGGCATCGCCCGCGCCCTGCACGGCGTGCAGTCGACGATGACGCAGACCGGCATGGTCATGGGCACCCCGCAGTACCTGTCGCCCGAACAGGCCCTCGGCAAGGCCGTGGACCATCGCAGCGACCTGTACGCGACGGGCTGTCTGCTCTACGAACTCCTCGCGCTGCGGCCCCCCTTCACCGGCGAGACCCCGCTCTCGGTGGTCTACCAGCACGTGCAGGACGCCCCGGTGCCGCCCTCGCAGCTGCCCGAGGGCCACACGATCCCGCAGGAACTCGACGGCCTCGTCATGCGGTCGCTCGCCAAGGACCCGGACGACCGGTTCCAGAGCGCCGAGGAGATGCGCGGGCTCGTCCAGTACGCCCTCCAGATGCTCCAGGAGCAGGGCGCGAACACCGGTACCTGGAACACCGGCCCGGTCACGATGGCGCTCCCGCACGGCCAGCCCGGCGCGGCCACCACGGCGATGCAGCCGGCCGGCAACGGCGGCCAGCACCCGAACCAGTTCCCCTCGCACGCCACGACCTCGCAGTTCCAGCGGCCGATGGTGCCCCCGCTCAACCCGGACGACGGCTCGGCCTTCCCGGGCGGCGGCGGTCACGGCGGCCAGGGCGGCGGGCAGAACGGCCACGGCGGCTACGACGACCGCCCGGGCGGCGGCCGCTGGAAGATGATGCTGTTCGCCCTGCTCGCGGTGCTCGCGATCGCCGGCGGTGTGGCGTACGCGGTGAAGACCTTCAACGAGAACGGCAACAACAAGGACAAGTCGCCGGGCGTGAACCAGAGCTCGCCGGGCGCCTCGCAGAGCAGCCAGGGCGGCACGGACCCCGAGACCCCGTCGAGCCCGTCGGCGCCGGAGACCTCGCGCACCCACGACGAGACGTACGTGCCGACGCCGAGCCGGAGCAAGTTCACTCCGAGCACCAGCCCGACGCCGAGCACCAACCCGCCGTCGAGCCCGGCGCCGTCGAAGTCCACTCCGGTGGAGTCGCCGGTGTCGAAGCCTCCTACGCAGGATCCGCCGACCACGAAGCCGTCGCCCCCCGACGGGGGCAGCGGCGACCCGGGGCCCAACGGGTAGCGCGTCCCGGCGTACCGGAAAGGGTCCGGCGGAATTCCTTCCGCCGGGCCCTTCCGCGTATCCGGACGACTCGTCCGATGATCACAGTGCGTGTTGGTATTGCCGTTCCCGCCGGTTCGGATTCCCGAGGGTGTGCACGGTGACGAGCTGGGGTTCGACGCGCATGTAGACCGGGTCGAACACCGCTCCGTCCACGAAATGCGGCCCCGGACCGAAAAGTTCCAGTTCCGCGGTCGTCGGTTCGACGATCTCCGCGGTGCCGGTGAACTGCACCGACCAGAGCGCGGCGTCGGGGGAATTGAAGTTGTCGGCCCCGTACGAGACGACACTGCCGTTGCAGGCCTGGTGGTAGCCGAAACCGGCGTGCATCCGCAGCACGACCTTGCCTTCCACCACGATGTGGCGGGCGAGGGCGAGGAAGGGCAGCGCGCGCATGCTGGTGGCGACCCGGCCGTAGGGCACGCGGCGCAGCAGTTCGATGGCGTGGAGTTCCTCAGGGGACATGCGACCACTCTCCGGCACCGACGAGCGGTCGGGAAAGAGGAGCCCGCCCCGATGATCGGGGACGTTGGTCCCGAATGGTCCCGGCGCGCCCCGGGCAGCCCAGCGGACACCCGAGGCCTACCGGGAAGGGTGGCCACGGCCGTGCGCCGCCACTCAGCGTGACGGCCGCCGTGCCGGCCGCGTCAGCGCTTCTCGGCCTGGAGGCGGGCCACGTACGCGGCGGCCTGGGAGCGCCGCTCCATGCCCAGCTTCGACAGCAGGCTGGAGACGTAGTTCTTGATCGTCTTCTCGGCCAGGTGCAGCCGCTCGCCGATGACCCGGTTCGTCAGGCCCTCGCCGATCAGGTCGAGGATCTTCCGCTCCTGCTCGGTGAGGTTGGAGAGCCGGTCGTCACCCTTGCCGTTCTTGCCGTCGCGCAGCCGCTCCAGCACCCGCGCGGTCGCGACGGGGTCCAGCAGCGACTTGCCGGCGGCCACGTCGCGGACGGCGCTCAGGAGCTCGTTGCCGCGGATCGCCTTGAGGACGTAACCCGAGGCACCCGCCATGATCGCGTCGAACAGCGCCTCGTCGTCGGCGAACGAGGTCAGCATCAGGCACTTGATGTCCTCGTTCTGCGAGCGCACCTCCCGGCACACCTCGACGCCGCTGCCGTCCGGGAGCCGCACGTCGAGGACCGCGACGTCGGGACGGGTCGCCGGGATGCGCACCAGCGCGTCCGCGGCGGTACCGGCCTCGCCCACGATCTCGATGTCGTCTTCGACCGACAACAGCTCATGAACACCCCGACGTACCACTTCGTGGTCGTCCAGGAGGAATACCTTGATTTTTCCGTCTTCGCGCACGAAGTCAGTTTCACACACTCACCCCTTCCCTGCCGGAGTTACCCGGGATAACGTGCCGTTGTTCCGGCCCCCTGCAAGGCTGTGACCAGTGGTTGTTCGCGCCCTCGCCGATTTACTTGGATATCCAAGCAAAATCGCAGGTCAAACGGGGTTTCGCGGTTATACGGCGCACTGGGTAACGTGCATTGCGCAGGGCACTCGCCGGGGCACCTGTCACGCCTGAATCCCGTACTCGACGCGCACCCACCCCGTGCGCGGGTACAGATGCAGGTGAGCCGCACTGGACCCCGGAGAACCCGGGTGCCGGACCGACGGAGGAGCACACGTGACCGTGGAGAGCACTGCCGCGCGCAAGCCGCGACGCAGCAGCGGCACCAAGCGGGCGGCCGGCGCGGCGAGCGCCCGCAAGACCGCCGCTGCCACCGCACAGCCGCACGACGCCGAGCCTCAGCTCGTACAACTGCTGACGCCCGAGGGAGAACGGGTCGAGGTCGCGGACAATCCTGACCTCGCCGAGTTCGCGCCCTTCGTCGCGGACATCACCACCGAGGACCTGCGCGGGCTCTACCGCGACATGGTCCTCACCCGCCGCTTCGACGGGGAGGCGACCGCCCTCCAGCGTCAGGGCGAGCTGGGCCTGTGGGCCTCGCTGCTGGGCCAGGAGGCGGCGCAGATCGGCTCCGGACGGGCACTGCGCGACGACGACTACGTCTTCCCGACCTACCGCGAGCACGGCGTGGCCTGGTGCCGCGGCGTCGACCCGACCAACCTGCTCGGCATGTTCCGCGGTGTGAACCACGGCGGCTGGGACCCGACGGTCAACAACTTCCACCTGTACACGATCGTCATCGGCTCGCAGACGCTCCACGCGACCGGCTACGCCATGGGCGTGGCCAAGGACGGCGCGGACTCCGCGGTCATCGCCTACTTCGGCGACGGCGCGTCCAGCCAGGGCGACGTGGCCGAGGCCTTCACCTTCTCGGCGGTCTACAACTCGCCGGTCGTGTTCTTCTGCCAGAACAACCAGTGGGCCATCTCCGAGCCCACCGAGCGCCAGATGCGCGTACCGCTCTACCAGCGCGCCCAGGGCTTCGGCTTCCCCGGCGTCCGCGTCGACGGCAACGACGTCCTGGCCTGCCTCGCGGTCACCCGCTGGGCGCTGGAGCGGGCGCGCCGCGGCGAGGGCCCGACCCTGGTCGAGGCGTTCACGTACCGCATGGGCGCGCACACGACGTCGGACGATCCGACGAAGTACCGGCGCGACGAGGAGACCGCGGCCTGGGAGGCGAAGGACCCGATCCTGCGCCTGAAGGCCCACCTGCTGGCCTCCGGGGGCGCCGACGAGGCGTTCTTCGCGGAGCTGGAGGCGGAGAGCGAGGTCCTGGGCAAGCGCGTGCGCGAGGTCGTACGGGCCATGCCCGACCCCGACACGATGGCGATCTTCGAGAACGTCTACGCGGACGGGCACGCGCTCGTCGACGAGGAGCGCGCGCAGTTCGCCGCCTACCTCGCGTCCTTCGAGGGTGGGGAGTGACCACCATGGCCATCGAGAAGATGTCGATCGCGAAGGCGCTCAACGAGTCGCTGCGCAAGGCCCTGGACACGGACCCCAAGGTCCTGATCATGGGCGAGGACGTCGGCAAGCTGGGCGGCGTCTTCCGCATCACCGACGGGCTCCAGAAGGACTTCGGCGAGGAGCGGGTCATCGACACCCCGCTCGCCGAGTCGGGCATCGTCGGCACCGCCATCGGCCTGGCCCTGCGCGGGTACCGGCCGGTCGTGGAGATCCAGTTCGACGGGTTCGTCTTCCCCGCCTACGACCAGATCGTCACGCAGCTCGCGAAGATGCACGCCCGCGCGCTCGGCAAGATCAAGATGCCGGTCGTCATCCGCATCCCGTACGCGGGCGGCATCGGCGCGGTCGAGCACCACAGCGAGTCCCCGGAGGCGCTCTTCGCGCACGTCCCGGGCCTCAAGGTGGTCTCGCCGTCGAACGCCTCCGACGCCTACTGGATGCTCCAGCAGGCGATCCTCAGCGACGACCCGGTGATCTTCTTCGAGCCGAAGCGGCGCTACTGGGACAAGGGCGAGGTCGATGTCGAGGCCATCCCCGGCGAGCTCCACAAGGCGCGCGTCGCCCGCTCCGGCACCGACATCACCCTGGCGGCCTACGGGCCGATGGTGAAGGTCTGTCTGGAGGCCGCCGCCGCGGCCGCCGAGGAGGGCAAGTCCGTCGAGGTCGTGGACCTGCGCTCGATGTCCCCCGTGGACTTCGACGGGCTCCAGGCCTCCGTGGAGCGCACCCGCCGGCTCGTGGTCGTCCACGAGGCCCCGGTCTTCCTGGGCATGGGTTCCGAGATCGCCGCCCGCATCACGGAGCGGTGCTTCTACCACCTGGAGGCGCCGGTGCTGCGCGTCGGCGGCTTCCACGCCCCGTACCCGCCGGCCCGCCTGGAGGACGAGTACCTGCCCGGCCTGGACAGGGTGCTCGACGCCGTCGACCGCTCGCTGGCGTACTGAGGAGCCACGTTCATGACGATCCGCGAATTCAAGATGCCCGACGTGGGCGAGGGCCTCACCGAGGCCGAGATCCTCAAGTGGTACGTCCAGCCGGGTGACACCGTCACCGACGGACAGGTCGTGTGCGAGGTCGAGACGGCGAAGGCGGCCGTGGAGCTGCCGATCCCCTTCGACGGGGTCGTGCACGCGCTCCTCTTCGAGGAGGGGACCACGGTCGACGTCGGCCAGGTCATCATCTCGGTGCAGACCGCGGCCGGTGCCGGCGCCCCGGCCGAAGCCCCGGTCGCCGAGGCCCCCGCCGTCGCGACGGGCTCGGAGGCCGCCGCGGCCGACGAGCCCGCCCCGGAGGCCCGCCAGCCCGTCCTGGTCGGGTACGGGGTCTCCACCGCCTCGACGAAGCGCCGGCCGCGCAAGGCCGCCGACGGTGCGCCCGCGCAGAACGGCACCGCCCCGGCCGTGGCCGTCCAGAACGGCAGCGCGGCCCCGGCCGCCGCCGTCGCGGTACCGGCGCAGCCGACGGGCGAGCGCCCGCTGGCCAAGCCGCCCGTGCGCAAGCTCGCCAAGGACCTCGGCATCGACCTGGCCACCGTGGTCCCCACGGGCGAGGGCGGCGTCGTGACCCGCGAGGACGTGCACGCCGCGGCCGCCGCGGCGATCACCCCGCAGGCGGTGGCGCCCGCCGCCGCCCCCGCGCCCGCCGCCGTGCCGGCCCCCGCGGCCGTCCCGGCTCCGGCCGTCGCCGTGGACGCGTCGGCCCGGGAGACCCGGATCCCGGTCAAGGGCGTCCGCAAGGTCACCGCCCAGGCGATGGTCGGCTCGGCGTTCACCGCGCCGCACGTCACCGAGTTCATCACCCTCGACGTGACCCGGACGATGAAGCTGGTCACCGAGCTCAAGGCCGATCCCGACCTGGCCGGACTGCGGATCAACCCGCTGCTCCTCATCGCCAAGGCCGTCCTCGTGGCGATCCGCCGCAACCCGGACGTCAACGCGTCCTGGGACGAGGCGGCCCAGGAGATCGTGCTCAAGCACTACGTCAACCTCGGGATCGCCGCGGCGACCCCGCGCGGCCTGATCGTCCCGAACATCAAGGACGCCCACGCCAAGACGCTGCCCGAGCTCTCCGAGGCCCTGTCGTCCCTGGTCGCCACGGCCCGCGACGGCAAGACCTCCCCCGGCGACATGCAGCACGGGACCATCACCATCACCAACGTCGGCGTCTTCGGGGTCGACACCGGTACGCCCATCATCAACCCCGGCGAGTCCGCGATCCTCGCGGTCGGCGCGATCAAGCTCCAGCCGTGGGTCCACAAGGGCAAGGTGAAGGCCCGCCAGGTCACCACCCTGGCGCTGTCGTTCGACCACCGCCTCATCGACGGCGAGCTCGGCTCCCGCTTCCTGGCCGACATCGCGGCGGTCCTGGAGCACCCCCGCCGGCTCGTCACCTGGTCGTAGCGCGCACCGCTCCGCCGAGGGCCGGCCCCCCACCCGGGGGCCGGCCCTCGGCACGCGCCACCTGACGGATCCCGCGGATAACCCCTGGCGGGGCACACCACCCGGTGTGATCATCTCCGGGATGAACTTCCGCGCTGCCACCGCAGACCCCGCAGACCTCGACCGCGCCCTCGGCTACCCGGCCGACGGGCCCGTCGCCGCCCTGACCACCGACCGCGTCCGCGAGGAGCTGGCCGCGCACCGGATCCGTCCCGAATGGATCTGGTTCGCCGAGGACGAGGACGGCCGGATCCTCGCCCGCGCCCTGTGGTGGGGGCGCGCCGACAGCGAGCGGCCCGTCGCCCTCGACTGCCTCCAGGTACGGGAGGACGTCGCCGACCCGGCCGCGCTCGCCGCCGCCCTGCTGGCCGCCGGGCACGCCGCCTTCGGCAAGTCCCCGGTCTACAACATGTCCCTACCGCGCGGCTGGCGCTCCGACCCCGCGCTGGCCGCAGCCGTGGCCTGGCGGCAGGAGGCCGCGTCCCGGGCCGGTCTGACGCAGGAGGTCGAGCGGCTGCGCTACGAGTGGACCCCGGCCGCCGGGACCGCCGAACCCACCGGGCGCCTCGTCTTCCGCGAGGGCACCGACGAGGAGTTCCTCGACGCGTTCGCCCGGCTCTCCCGGGGCAGCCTCGACCTCAACACCCAGCAGGAGCTGGCCACGATGACCGAGGAGCAGTTCGCCCGGGACGACTTCGCCTTCTACCTCGACTGCCCCGGAGACCGTTCCTGGTGGCGCCTGGCCGACCTCCCCGACGGCACCCGCGCGGGCATGGCCATCCCCTCCGCGACCCCCTACCACCGCAACGTCGGCTACCTCGGCGTCGTCCCCGAGCAGCGCGGCCAGGGCCTCATCGACGAGATCCTCGCGGAGATCACCCGCTTCCACGCCGCCGCCGGCGCCGAACGGATCACCGCCACCACCGACACCGTGAACGCCCCGATGGCCGCCGCCTTCGACCGGGCCGGCTACGAGGTCACCGAGATCCGTCTGGTCCTGGAGCGGCCCGCCGGGACGTGAGCCCGCGCGGCGCGTGAATCCGGGGCGTGGGCACCCGGGGCGTGTGAATCCCGGGCGGGTGAATCCGCGGCCCCGGCGCGGTAGCCTCCCGCCCGGGAAAGGGGGGTCCGCGTGCCCATCACCGAGCTCCAGGTGTACTCCGTCGAACGGGCCGACGTCACCGGCGGGGTGTGCCTCGTACGGTGCCTCGGCGGCGCCGCCCGGCCCGGGCAGGTGTACGCCGCCGGGGCGTCGAGGCTCGGGCTGCGCCGCATAGAGGCCGCCGGGCTGGCCGTGCCCTCCGCCGGCGGCGGCCGCGTGGTCCGCGTCCACCTCACGGGCCCCATGGTCGCGCTGCTCGCCCGCGGGCAGGTCCTCACCTCGGTACCGCCCGACGGGCACGCCCTGGAGGAACTGGAGGCCTGGCTGGCCACCGGACCGCCCCTGCTGGAGGAACCGCACCCGCGGACCCTGCGCGTCCTGGCCGCGGTACGGATGCGGGACGAGGACCTCCCCGACGGGGTCCGCCTGCGCTGGGGCCGGGTCGCGCTCGCCGCCACGTACCGCTGCGCCGAGGCCGAGGAGGCGCCCGACCTCGCGCGCGGCTCCGAGCTGGCCGCCGTCCGCAGCTACCTGATCCGCCGGTTCGGCCCCGGACGCGGCGGCGATCCAGCGGGCCTGTGCCGGGAACTGCTGGAGCTGATCGACCTCACCCCGCAGGAGGCCCGGGCCCGGGCCGCCGGCTGGCGCGACCTCCCGCCGCCCCGGATCCTGCACCTGCGCCGCATCAAGAGCCTGATCGCCTGGATGGTCCTCGTACGCCCCCACCTGGCGGCCGACGACCCCCTGGCGGAGGCCGTCGACGCCTGGTCGGCGGTACGGGCCCACCTGCCGTGACCAGTGCCGTGACCGGAAAGGTCCACCGGGTCTAGCTCGCGTTGCCGGCGACCTTGGACGGGGTGATGCGCACGATCACCCGGACGTCCCCGGCGGGCGCTTCGGCGTACTCCTTGCCGGCGCCCGGGCCCAGGTACTCCTCGGCGATGCGGACGGCCACCGCCCGGCCGGCGTCCTCGGTGACGGTGGCGGTGCCGCGGATCTCGGCGTACAGGTAGGGGTTGGCGAGGTCGAACACGGTCAGGCCGACCCGGCCGTCACGCACGATGTTCCGTTCCTTGCGGCGCCCCCGCTCGGTGGAGACGAGGACGTCGTCGCCGTCCCGGGTCACCCAGACCACCGAACTCTGCGGGCTGCCGTCCGGGTTGATCGTCGACAGGACCGCGGGGTGCGGGGAGTCGAGGAGCTGTCGCACGGTGTCGTTCAGCGTGATCGTCATGCGCCCGAGGGTAGTCGGCGCGCCCGGGGCCCCGGCGGGCTTCGCGCAGGCGCCCGAAGACTAAGCCAAGTCCGTTACCGCCAGGGGATGTTGAGCCACGGGCTGGTGGGTTCGGTGGTGAGCGTCAGATGGGTGGCGAGGGAGGACGCGTACCACTCGCCGAACTCCTCCTCGTCGAAGTGCAGGCACCGCCCGAGCGCGTACCCGGCGGACAGTTCCTCCCACGACCGGTACGTGCCGACGGCCGCCTCGCCCGCCCTGACGACGGCGCGCTCGGTGTCCTCCAGGGTGCAGTAGCGGGCCGCGAGCCCCCAGCGGGCCATCTGCGAGGCCCGGCCGAGGTCCCAGCCCTCGACGGAACGCACCCAGCCGTCCTCGGGGAGCAGCCCGTCGGCGCGGAAACGCTGCTCGTAGCGGGTGATCCGGCCGATGAGCCGCCGCACCCCGGCTATCTCCCCCGCGAGCTCGGCGGCGGGCCGCGGCTCGGCGACCGTCACCCCCTCCGGGGTGAGCTTCGGTTCGGTGGCCTGCTCGGCGCTGCGGCGCAGGCCGTACTCGGCGGCGTGCCGCCAGTGCTCCACGTCGACGGGGCCGGCGAAGTCGGAGGCGAGCATCCGGCGCACCCGCAGGGCGAACTCCCAGACGGGGCTGACGACTTCGGCGGCCTGCATGCGCCGCAGCACCTCGAACCAGCCGGCGGCGTCCGTGATCCCCCACGCCTTGCGCAGGCGCTCGCGCTCACGGGTGTAGCCCTTGCCGTGGTAGGCGAGGGCGTTCCAGAACTCCCCGTTGGAGACCGCCAGATGGGCCCCGACGGCCAGGCCGTGCGCGACGGGCCCGTGCAGCGGCCCGCCCGTGTGCAGGGCGTGGACGGCGCCGGGGGCCAGGCCCCAGGCGGGCGCGGCGTCCCAGTGCGCGCGCCAGCGGGCCCGGTCGGCGGGCGTGGTGCTCAGGTACGCCTCGGCGGGCGTGCCCGGGTTCACGGCGAGGTACGCCGGGTCACGCTCGTCCCAGGCGTTCGCGAACCAGGCGAGGCTCTGGCGCAGGAAGACGGTCCCGGGGTCGGGCGCGGGCAGCATGCCCCGGGTGTAGACGGCGAGGCTGCCGTCCCGGGGGGAGGGGTGGAAACGGGCCGTCCGCGGATCGGCGTCGACCTGCGCGCGGGACTGCGGGAGGAACAGTTCGGCGCGGGCGAGGGCGTCGAGGTACCCGGGCCAGTCCCCGCGCGTCTTCGCCCCGTACAGCTCTCTCTCGATCGCGCTCGGCGCCGTCCAGCCATCCATACCGGGACCCTATACGGACGTCCCGGACACCCCGGGGCCCGGTCGTGGCATGGTGCGGCCATGACATCAGCCGATGGTCCCCCCACCGTGTACTGGCGCCCCGGATGCGTCTTCTGCATCAAGCTCCGGGTCAAGCTCAGGCTGACCGGCACCCGGTACCGGCCGGTCAACATCTGGCGCGATCCCGACGCCGCGGCCTTCGTCCGCAGCGTCGCCGACGGCAACGAAACCGTCCCCACGGTCGTGGTCGGAGCGGGTCCGGCCATGGTCAACCCCACGCTGCGGCAGATCCGCGCGGCCGCTGCGGCGGGGCGGTCCGCTCAGTAGGGTGTCCGGCCCGGGGACACGCACCGGGGCGGCGCGGCGGCGGGAGACGGGCATGCGGGGCGGAACGGTGGCGGTCGTCGGCGGGAGCATCGCGGGCTGCGCGTTCGCGGCGGCGGCGGCCCGCGCGGGCGCGGACGAGGTTGTCGTACTGGAACGCACGCGCGGCCGGCTCGCCGACCGGGGCCTCGGGCTGTGCGTCCACGACGAGCGGGCCGCCGAGCTGACCGCCGCCGGGACGCTGCCCGCGGGGATCACCGCGCACCGGCTGGAGCGGCGCCGGTGGGTGGTCCGGGACCCCGGGGCCGAGACCGGGGCCGGGCGCGGGGCCGGGGACGGCGGGCGGCTCGTCTGGGAGCAGCCCTTCCCCTTCCACTCGTACCACTGGGGCCTGCTGTGGCGCGGGCTGCGCGCGGCGACCCCGGAATCGGTGGTGTACCGGCAGGGCGCGACGGTGACCGGCGTGACCGGGGGCGGCGACGGAGCCGTCCTGCGGCTCGCGGGCGGCGCCGTCGAACGGTACGACCTGGCCGTCGGCGCCGACGGGTACCGCTCCGTGGTGCGCGAGGCGCTCTGCCCCGGAGCACGGCCGCACTACGCCGGGTACGTGTGCTGGCGGGGCAACCTCGACGCCGCCCGGCAGGCGGCGGCCGGCGACGCCGACCCCTTCCCCGAAGCGGTGACCACCGTCTGCTTCCCCGGCGGGAGCTGCGTGATCTACCGGATCCCCGGCCCGGACGGACCCCGGGTCAACTGGGTGCTGTACGCCGCGCCGCCCCAGGACGGGCGGCTGCGCCTCGACGACCCGACGAGCTTCCCGCCGGGCGCGCTGACCCAGGAACTCTCCACCCACCTGCGCGCGTTGCTGGAGCGGGAGTTCCCCGCCTACTGGGGGCGGGTGCTCGCCCTGACCGACCCGGCCGACACGTTCGTGCAGCCCATCTACGACCTGGAGACCACGTGGAACGCCGGCGGGCGGCTGCTGCTGGCCGGTGACGCGGCCACCGTCGTCCGCCCGCACAACACGAGCGGCGCCGCCAAGGCCCTCCAGGACGCCGCCGCCTTCGCCGCGGCCTGGCGGCGGGCCGACTCCTGGGACGGGCTGCTGCGCGACTACCGCGAGGCCCGGGGCGCGGCCGGGCGGGAACTGGTCGCGCTGGCCCGCCGGCTCGGCCGCGCCCAGGTCGAACGGACCCCGCCCTGGCCGGCGATGACCCCCGCCGAGGTGGCCGCCTGGTGGCAGACCCAACTGGCCGGTGCCCCCGGGATCGGCGGCCGGGCGATGACCCCGTAGGACGGTCGCACGACCTGGACCCCCGACCCCCGGCCCTCTACCCCCGGCCGGCCAGTGCCGCCTCCAGGCGGGCCACGTCCTCGGCGTCCTTAGGCCGTCGGGGGCGGCCCGGGATCCACACCGGCGTCATCCGCTTGATCTCGATCTGCGCGGCCGGGGAGACGACCCGGCACTCCAGGGAGCCCAGCCGTCCCGGCTCAGCCTCGGCCAGCATCCCGGCGGGCCACGGCGTCCCCGCCCACGGGCCGCCGGCCACCACGACCCGGCCCCGGGCGTCCCGGTCGAGCAGGGCGAAGCTCTGCTCCTCGCCGTCGCGCACGAGGTCCAGCTGTTGGCCGTCCGCGCGCAGGACCCGGTACCCGCGGGCGACGAGCGCCCCGGTCAGCCGGCCGGCGTCGCGGGACCAGGCGAACCAGTCGACGTCCTCGTGGTCCCGGGTGATCCGGCCGAGCCAGAAGTCCACGGCCCAGCCGCCCCGCAGCCAGACCTCCACCCCGAGCGCGCGCACCTCCGCGATCATCGCCAACTGCCGTTGTGCCCGTGCGGTGTCCATGGGGGCACCGTACGACCCCCGTGCCACCGAGCGACCGTACGGACCCCCTTGACGGGGTTCCGCGCCGGGGAGACGTTCAGGGGTCTCGCATCGACACGGTTGCAGCCGGGGGGCCGTCATGCCGCAGGAGTCCGTCCAGACCGCGGGGGAGCTGCGGGCGCAGCTCGTGGCGTACGGGGCGAGGTGGTCCGTCAGCGAGCACCTTGCGGACGGCGACCCCGTGCCGAGGCCCTCGCTCGGTCTGGAGCCGGGGGCGAAGCTGACGCCCGCGGCCGAGGCGGGCCCCGTCGACCTGCGGGCCCTCGTCGGGCACGCGAGCGGCAATCCGGACCTCACCCGGCGCAGGGCCGCGCACGAACTGCTGCCGGGGGCGCGGGCGGGCGCGGGCGCCGGGCGGCCCGTCGCCGTGGACTGGCGCGTCCGCTGGGGCGTGCCGTGGCTCACCCGGGTCAAGGACCAGAACCCGTGCGCGTCCTCCTGGGTGTTCGGGGCGACCGCCCTCGTGGAGTCGATGGCCCGGATCGAGCACGGGGTGTGGGCCGAGCGGTCCGAGGGGGACGTCCACGACGGGCTGAAGACGGCCTGCGGGCAGGGCGGCGACCCGGAGACCGCCCTGGACTGGATCAAGACGAACGGAGGCCTCGCGGACCCGGACTGCTGGCCGTACGGCACCCCGCCCCCGGGGCTGCCCGCCGAGCGGCGGGACGCCTGGCGGGCCGAGTACACGCCGAGCTGGGACCGGTCGGGGCGGACCGTGCGGATCACCGACTACGTGCGGCTGGGTGACGTCGAGCAGCAGAAGGCCTGGCTGGACGCGGTCGGGCCGCTCACCGCCTGCTTCGACGTGTACGACGACTTCTTCGGGCTCGGCGCCGGGGTCTACCACCGCACCAGCGACCGGCGGGCGGGCGGCCACTGCGTGCTGGTCGTGGGCTACGACGACGCGGCGGGCTGCTGGCTGTTCCGCAACTCCTGGGGGACGGGCCACCACGTCGGCGGCTACGGCCGGATCGCGTACGGCGAGGCGAACGTCGACCACTGGGCCAAGTACGGCCTGCGCGGCACGAACATCGACCCCTGGAGCAAGCGCCGTCTGCACGCGGGCAGCGTCTACGAGAGCGGCAACGGCCGCGCCCACCGCAACTTCGAGATGTCCGCCACCGCGGGCGGGGGCCGGCTGCGGCACTGGTGGCGCGACGGCGACGCGCCCTTCGCCTGGTCCCGGGCGGAGACCTACGCGCACGACGCCTCGGGCCAGCCCGCCTTCACCGGCACCACCTACAACCGGAACATGGAGTCCCTCCACGTCACCACCGGCGGCCGGCTGCGCCACTGGTACTTCGAGCAGGCCGTCCGGGTCTGGCGCGACGGCGGTGCCTTCGGCCCGGGCGACGCGGCCGTCGGCTCGACCCCGGCGTTCATCCAGAGCGACTACGGCAAGCCGGGGAACTTCGAGGTGGTCGTCCGGACCGCCGACGGCCGGCTGAACCACTGGTGGCGGATCAACGGCGCCCCCTGGACGTGGAACGACGGCGGCCGTTTCGCCTCCGGCATCGCCCACTACGGGCCCGCCCTGGTCCAGACCCGCGCCCGCCGCCTGGACCTCGTGGCCGCCCGCGCCGACGGCCGGATGCAGCTGTGGTGGCGGGACGACCCGAACGGTTTCACCTGGCGTCCGGGCGAGGTCTTCGGCGGCGGCATCACCTCCGCGCCCTGCCTGGTCGAGGCCCAGCACGGGGCCGCGGACGAGGACACCGCCGGGAACTACGAGCTGTGCGCGGCCCGGGCCGACGGGCGGGTGGAGCACTGGTGGCGGGGCAACGCGTCGGGTGCGGGCTGGGCCCGGGGCGCGGTCTTCGGGCACGACGTGCTGGCCGTCACCGGGATGCTCCAGGGCAGTTTCGGGTTCAACCTGGAAGTCGTCGTGCTGCGGACCGACCGCCTGCTCCAGCACTACTGGCGGGACGGTTCGGGCTGGCACGAGGGGCAGGTCATCGGCCCGGCCTGAGCACCCCGGGGTCCCGGCGCCCCCGGGCCCGGGCGCCGTGGGAGGAGTGTGCCGTGGAGGTGCGCGCGATCGTGCTCGGCCCCGGGGAGTCGTACACGCTGCGGCTGACCGGCCGCGGGGCGCGCGGGTACGTGTGGACCTGGCGGGTGACGGGCGACGAGGACGCGGTCGCCGTGTCGGAGGCCGACGGCCCGGCGCGGCCGGAGCCGGTGCCCGGCGCGGTGGTGGAGCGGGCGTACCTGGTCCGGGCCGGCGGGCGCGGGGGCCGGGCCCGGATCCGCTTCGCCCAGGTCCGGCCCCCGTACCCGGAGGAGGCCCCGTACGACGAGTTCCTCTTGGAGGTCACCGTCACCGGCGGGCGCTGAGCACCCGGTGCTGCACGGTCTCCAGCGGACCCCGGGCGAAGCGGCGCAGCCACAGCCACGACCCGGCGGCCAGGACCAGGCTCACGGCCGCCCACAGGCCCATCACCCACCAGGGCCCGGTGCCGGCGAAGCGGGTGGCCAGGCCCAGCCCGAAGCCGTAGCAGAGCAGTACGCACAGCGCGTTCTGGGCGACGTAGCAGGACAGGGCGGTCCGGCCGACCGAGCCGAGGGCGGTGACCAGCGGATCCGGCAGCCACAGCCGGTCGAGGGCGATGCCGATGAGGCCGATGTAGCCGACGGCGACGAGCGGGGCGATGCCGTAGCGGTTCAGGGCGAAGAGCTCGTCGCCGGCGAGGGTGGCCGCGGCGGTCAGCGGCAGGCCCAGGCCGAGGCCCCAGGCGGCCATCCGGGCCCGGATGCGGCGGCCGGCGGCGGTGGCGGTGAAGGCGCCGGCGCGGTGGAGCCGGACGCCGAACAGGAAGAGGAACACCAGCAGCCCGAAGGAGAAGACGGGCTCGATGCGCAGGGCGGCCGCGTTCTCCAGCCGGAAGAGGACCTGGGCGGGGTAGCTCCCGTCGGCGTACAGGGCGACGGCGTCCGGGTCCGGGCCGGTGGGCCCGGTGCCGGAGGAACCGGACTCGGCGGCCAGGGCGAGGGTCAGCAGCGAGAGCAGGACCAGGTGCAGGGCGCCGGCCGTCCACATGGCCCGGCGCCGGACCTTCTCGGAGCGGGCCAGCAGCCAGGCGACGAGGAGGGCGGTGACCGCGTACCCCATCAGCACGTCCCAGGCGAAGACCAGCAGGAAGTGGACGGTGCCCTCCACGAAGAGGAAGGCGGCGCGGCGCCAGTAGCGGCCGGGCCAGGGGTCGCCGCGGCGGGCGGCGGAGTCGTACTGGATGGCCAGGCCCACCCCGAACAGGACGGTCAGCAGGGACAGGAACTTGCCGTCGGCGAGGGCCCGGAACACGGTCGCGGCGACGTGGGCCGGGGAGGGGTCCGCGAGCAGGTCGCCGGAGCCGAGGCCGCCCTGGAGGACGCCCCACTCGGATCCGGGCGAGGAGAAGATCCAGACGTTGGTCATGAGCGTGCCGAGGATGGCGGCGCCGCGCAGGACGTCGAGGAGGGGCAGCCGGGCGGTCCGGGGCGGCGCGGGGGCGAGCAGTGTTTCGGCCATGGCTCCAGCGTCCCGGCGTGCGGGGCGGCGTACGTCCTGCCGGTGGACGAACGCGCGGTACATCCTTCGATGCACACGGCGGCCGGCGCCGTCCACATCCCGGACGGTGCCCGGCTTGCACCCCTGTTGTATCTAAGCTGTGCCCATGCCGACCGCCGCCTCGCCCCTCTCCCCCGCCGTGACCGCCGCCGACCGCGTGTACCGGCACGTCAAGCAGGGGGTGCTGGAACGCCGCTACGAGGGCGGGGTCCTGCTCACCGAGGGCGAGGTCGCCGAGGCCGTCGGGGTGTCCCGCACCCCGGTGCGCGAGGCGCTGCTGCGGCTGGAGACCGAGGGCCTGCTGAAGCTGTACCCGAAGAAGGGCGCGCTGGTGCTGCCGGTCTCCGCGCAGGAGATCGCCGACGTCATCGAAACCCGGCTGCTGGTCGAGGAGTTCACCGTGCGCAGGGCCGTGCCCGCCCCGCCCGCCCTGCTGGAGCGGCTCGCCGCCCTGCTCGCGGAGCAGCGACGGCACGCCGCCGACGGCGACATCGCCGCGATGATGACCGCCGACCGCTGCTTCCACGCCGAGATCGTGCGCCACGCCGGCAACCAGATCCTGTCCCGCCTCTACGACCAGCTCCGCGACCGGCAGCTGCGGATGGGCGTGGCACTGCTGCACGCGCACCCCGACCGGGTGGAGCGCACCCTCGCCGAGCACGCCGAGATCCTCGACGCGCTGCGCGCCGGGGACGTGGAGGCGGCCGCCGCCGCGGTGCGCGGGCACGTCGGCCGGGTCGAGGCGCTGGTGCGGGGGGCGGGCCGTTGAGCGCCGCCGCGGGCTCCGCGCCCTTGGACCCGCCCGGCGGGCGGCGGGCCGTCGCCGTCTGGTCGATCGGCGTCGCCGTGTACTTCGTCGCCGTCATCTTCCGGACCAGCCTGGGCGTCGCCGGACTCGACGCCGCCGACCGCTTCCAGGTCAACGCCTCCGCGCTGGCCACCTTCTCCCTGCTCCAGCTCCTGGTCTACGCGGGCATGCAGATACCCGTCGGCCTGATGGTGGACCGCCTCGGCACCAAGAAGGTGCTCACGCTGGGCGCCGTGCTCTTCACCGCCGGGCAGATCGGCTTCGCCCTCTCGCCCTCGTACGGCATGGCGCTGGCCGCCCGCGCCCTGCTGGGCTGCGGTGACGCGATGACCTTCATCTCCGTGCTGCGGCTCGGCACCCGCTGGTTCCCGGCCCGGCGCGGGCCGCTGATGGCCCAGCTGGCCGGGCTGGTGGGCATGGCCGGCAACCTCGTGTCCACCCTGGTCCTGGCACCCGTCCTGCACGGCGTCGGCTGGGTGCCGGCCTTCGCGGGCAGCGCCGTCGCCGGGCTGGTGGTGCTGGTGCCGCTCGTCCTGTTCCTGAAGGACCACCCCGAGGGGTACGGGACCGCGCCCGTCGCGCGCGGGGCCTCCGGCGGGTTCGTACGCCGTCAGATCGCCGACTCCTGGCGGGAACCCGGTACGAAGCTCGGGCTGTGGGTGCACTTCACCACCCAGTTCCCCGCGATGGTGTTCCTGCTGCTGTGGGGGATGCCCTTCCTCGTCGAGGCGCAGGGGCTGACGCGGACCGCCGCGGGCGGGCTGCTGACCCTGATCGTGGCCTCGAACATGGGCTTCGGGCTGGTCTACGGGCAGGTCGTCGGCCGCCGCCAGGCCGCCCGGATCCCGCTGGCCCTCACCACCGTCGCCGTCACCGCCGTGCTGTGGGCCGCCGTCCTCCTCCACCCGGGGGACCGGGGGCCGATGTGGCTCCTCGTCACCCTCTGCGTGGTCCTCGGGACCTGCGGACCGGCCTCGATGATCGGCTTCGACTTCGCGCGGCCCGCCAACCCCGCCGAACGGCAGGGCACCGCCTCCGGCATCACCAACATGGGCGGCTTCCTCGCCTCGATGACCACCCTGCTCGCGGTGGGCGTCCTGCTCGACGCCACCGGGGACGACTACCGGATCGCCTTCTCCTCGGTCTTCGTCCTACAGCTTCTGGGCACTACCCAGATCCTGCGGCTGCGCGGGCGCGCGCTCGCCCGGGAACGCTCCCGCGCGACGGCTTCCGCACCGGCCGCACCGGCCGCACCGACCGCGGTCCCCGCCGGGGATCCGGCCCCACCCCCGGCCGCCGCCGGGGTCTGACGCGCGGGGTCTGACGCGCGGGGCCCGACGCCGTCGCGCGGCGGGGCCCTACGGGGTCACGGAGAACGCCGCCAGGATGGCCTGCGCCAGCTCCTGGTCGCCCTCCGCCTTCACCCGGTCGGCGACCGTGCGCGGCCGCACCCGGCCCGCGGCGAGGCGTACGTACGTCTCCCAGTCCAGGGTGAGCGTCACCGCCGGGCCGAGCGAGGGGGACTTGTCCAGCGTGCCCCGGCCCGCCGCGTCCACCCGTACGGTCCGCATGAACTCCAGGGGCCCGTGCACGTCCACGACCACCGCCGAGTTCGCGGGCGCGCCCGCCCCCTTCGCGACCACCTTCGGCAGCCCGGACAGCAGGATGTCCCGGGCCACGTACGCGCCCGGGGAGTCCCAGTTCCCCGGCACGCCCAGCGCGGCCCGCAGGTCCTGCTCGTGGATCCACACGTCGAAGGCGCGCAGCCGCAGCGCGTGCTCCAGCGTCACCTGGTCGCCCAGCGGCCCGCGCACCATCGTGGCCGGATCCCGCTTCTCGTTCCGCAGCTGGCGCGCCCGCCGGATGACCGTGTACTCCAGCTCCGAGGTCATCTCGGGAGCGGTGTGGTGCCGGCGGACGTCAACCTGCACTTCCATGTACCGGGTGAACTCGTCCACCACGTGCCGCAGATCGCGCGGCAGGGTGTGGATCGGCCGGGGATCGCCGAGCTGCTCGCACTCGATCCCGATGATGTGTGACACCACGTCACGGACGGACCAGCCGGGGCAGGGCGTCGCCCGGTTCCAGTCGGCCTCGGGCAGCGGGAGGACCAGCTCGGATATCGCCTCGATGGAATGCGTCCACGCGTCGGCATAGGGCTGAAGGCTGGGATGGACGGTCAACGGGACCCCTCGCGTGCTGTTCAGTGGCGCGTTCAGTGGCGCGTTGTGGACTGTGCCCAAAACTACGCCGCCGGTGAGCACCCCGGCAGTGCTTTCGTGTGACGATCGTAGGCCTGAGTCGACGGCTGACAAGCCAGGACGGTGGTACTGTGCGCGCCTCGCTGATCCAAATCGCGGTGAATGAGGGGGAGTCGGTGGCTTCCCGGCGGTCCCGGGTGGCCGAACTCGTACGGGAACAGGCGGGTTCCGATCTCGTCGTGCTGCCCGAACTGTGGACCGTGGGCGCCTTCGCCTACGAGCAGTTCGAGACCGAGGCGGAACCGCTGGACGGCCCCACCTACGAGGCCATGTCCAAGGCGGCGCGGGACGCCGGCGTCTGGCTGCACGCCGGTTCGGTCGTGGAGCGCGCGGGCGACGGCTCCCTCTACAACACCGCCCTGACCCTCTCCCCGACCGGCGAGCTCGCCGCGACCTACCGCAAGATCCACCGCTTCGGCTTCGACCAGGGCGAGGCCGTCCTGATGTCCGCCGGCACCTCCCTGACCACGGTGACCCTGCCGGAGCAGACCCTCGGCATCGCCACTTGCTACGACCTGCGGTTCCCGGAGCTGTTCCGGGGCCTGGTCGACGCCGGAGCGACGACGATGGTCGTCGCCGCGGGCTGGCCGGCCCGCCGCCGGTCCCACTGGACCCTGCTGAACCGGGCGCGGGCCGTGGAGGACCAGTCGTACGTCCTCGCCTGCGCGCTGGCGGGCACGCACGCGGGCGTCGAGCAGTCCGGGCACAGCCTGGTCGTCGACCCGTGGGGCGAGGTGCTGGCCGAGGCGGGGCCGGGCGAGGCCGTCCTCACGGTGGACCTCGACCCGGCGAAGGTCGCCGAGACCCGCGAGCAGTTCCCGGCGCTGAAGGACCGGGCGCTGGGCGTCCGGACCCCGGGAGGCGAGCGGTGAGCACGGCCGACGAGCGGGCGCAGGAGAAGGCCGTCGAGGCGGCGCACGTACCGCACGACCCCGCCCCCGGCGAGCGGACGGCGCGGGACCGGGTGCGCGCGGAAGCCACCGGCATGGCGCACCACGAGGCCGTCGAGTCCCTGGAGGCGGCCCGCGGGGCGGGCGCCGACCCGGCCGTCGTGGCGGAGTGGCAGCGCATCACCGAGCACCTGGAGGCCCACGGCGGCCCGTACGCCCCGGGCTCCGACCCCTTCGCGCAGGGCCAGCTCGCGGCCCGCGCCCACCACGACGAAGGCGCGGGCGACGGGCCCGAGGAAGAGGAAGAAGGGGCCGACGAGGCCCCGTAGGCGCGGCCGCCGACGGCGTCAGGCGGCGCCACCGGCGGCCTCCCCCTCCCCCTCCTTCTCGGACTCCTTCTCCGACATCCGGATCACGCACACGGCGACCGCGATCAGCAGCGCCGCGTCCGCGTCCTCCCGGATCACGTCGACGGCGTAGGTATCGCGGATCCGGTACCACTGGCGCGAGACCAGCGCGAGCAGCTCCCCCGCGTACTCGATCTTGAACTCGCGCTCCCGGATCCGGCCGCTGACGTCGAGTTCCGTGCCCTCGACCAGGGTCACCCGGTAGTGGTCGCGCAGCAGCGAGAGCCGCTTGCGGCGGATGACCGCGAGCCGCCGCTCGTCGCGCTCCAGCGTCATCGCGTCGCGGAGGGAGAACGCCTTCTCCCGCAGGGTGATCAGGATCCGCCCGTCCGGATCCTTGAGCTCCAGCGTGTCGCGCAGGCGCAGCGCCTTCCCGTCGACGAGGAAGGCGTGCCGGCCGTCCTCGTCCTCGATCCAGTAGTCGTCCCCGATGGCCAGCAGTTTGTCCCGAACGAGGTATTTCATGCGGTGATCGCTGCCCGCGATAGGTTGCCGTCATGCCTCTCCTCTACGTGACCGACCTGGCGTACCCGGCGCGCGGCCGCCGCTACGGCGACGAGGACATATTCCTCACCTCCCGGCTCCGCGAGCACTTCCCCCTCGCCCTGTGCCACCCGCTGGACGCGGCGGCCCTGATGGGCGGCTTCGACGCCGTCGTCGTCCGCAACAGCGGCCCGGTCCTGCACTACCAGCAGGCCTACGACGCCTTCCGCACGGCCGCGCTCGCCAC
Source organism: Streptomyces sp. NPDC006512 (assembly GCF_040611935.1). NCBI lineage: Bacteria > Bacillati > Actinomycetota > Actinomycetes > Kitasatosporales > Streptomycetaceae > Streptomyces > Streptomyces sp. NPDC006512. The sequence continues at coordinate 99,925 of NZ_JBEXPG010000008.1, forward strand.
CGGCACCCGCGTCTACAACCCGCTCCACGGCCGCGGCGACATGGCCGGCAAGCAGTACCTGATCGACCTCACGACCGCCGGATACCCCGTGATCCCCACGATCGACGACCCGGCCGACCTGCACCTGCTGCCCGAGGTGCCCCTGTACGCGGTCAAGCCCAAGCAGGGCGCCGACTCCATCGGCCTCACCTTCACCGCCGACCCGGCCGGCCCGGCCGGCGAGGTCCTGGTCCAGCCGCGGATCGACTTCGCGTACGAGGTGTCCTTCTACTTCGTCGACGACGCCTTCCAGTACGCCCTGTACGCCCCCGACCCGGCACGCCGCTGGGAACTGGAGCCCTACGCGCCGACCGCCGACGACCTGGCCTTCGCGCGCCGCTTCATCGCCTGGAACACCCTCGCGCACGGCATCCAGCGCGTGGACGCCTGCCGGGCGCCCTCCGGTGAGCTGCTCCTGGTCGAGCTGGAGGACCTGAACCCGTACCTGTCCCTGGACCTGCTCCCGGAGCCGGTCCGGGAGGCGTTCGTGTCGGCCCTCGTCAGCTCGCTGCGGTCGTTCCTGGAGTCGGCTCCGGACGCTCCGTAGAACCGCGCCGCCAGGGCCGCAGCAGCAGCCGGCGCCCGGGGACCTCGATCCAGGTGTGCAGGGCCCACGCGAGGGCCAGGGACACGGAGAAGGCCGCGCCCAGGACCAGCAGCCCTCCCGACCACATCGGCAGCTTCGGGTGTCCGCCGAAGAGGTACTCGCCCGCCCTGATCACCAGGATGTGGACCATGTAGAAGGCGAAAGAGACCTCGCCGAGCTTCACGCTGATCCGGCCCCGCCAGGGCGAGGGCTCGCCCCGCAGGTCGGCCTGCGCGGCGGCCGCGATCAGCGCGGCGAAGCCGACGATGGTGCAGGCGGTGGTGCGGTAGCCGTAGTCGGCCTGGTAGCTGAGGAAGTAGCCGCCCATGGTCAGCGCGAGGGACACCGTCAGGCCCGGGCCGCGCCAGCGGCCGGAGCGCACCAGCTCGGCCAGGGCGATGCCGAGGAGGAACTCGGGGAGCCGCAGGAGCGGGAAGAAGAAGTCCCGCCAGATGGTGCCGTCGGGGACGTCGGTCAGCTCCATCACCGTGGGGACCGCCACCACCACGGCCAGGCTGAGCGCGGCGAGGGCCGCGGCGGAGCGCCAGCCGAGGCGCCGCAGCGGCCAGATCAGCAGCGGGAAGAGGAAGTAGAAGAACGCCTCGCAGGCCAGGGACCAGCTGACGGGGTTCAGGCCCTGGAAGTACGGCACCTCCGGCACCCAGGACTGGACGAGCAGCAGGTTCGCCGCGAGCGGCCCCGCCTGCGGCATCGTGCCCGGCGCCAGGAACACGGCCAGCGCCAGCGCGAGCCCCACGGTGACCAGGTGCAGCGGGTACACGCGGGCGAACCGGCGCCGCCAGAACCGCACGATCCCGCGGCCCACGGGCGCCGCCGCGGTCGACCAGGCGAGCACGAAACCGGACAGCACGAAGAAGAACGAGACCCCGGTGCTGCCGACGCCGAAGGCGAAGGTGACCAGGTCGTTCGCGCGTCCGCCGAAGTACTCGACGATGTGCACGTGGTAGAAGAACACCATCAGGGCGGCGGTCCAGCGGAGCCCGGTCAGCGAGGGCAGCGCCACCGGCCGCCCGCCCCGCACCCCGGCCGCCGCGCTTTCCGTTTCGGTACCCCGCGCCCCGGGCCCGGCTATGAGATCTGTGGTCGACACGCGCGGCAACCTAGCACGCATGTTCCTTCCGCATTGCGTTCGCAACCATCCCGTCACCGTCCGTGTGGCCGGGATGCGCGCACCTCGTCGCACGGCCGTGACGGGCGGTTCACGCCCGGATGGCAAGCTTGAAGCATGAACGATGCTGCCCCGGCGCCCACCCCCGCGCCCGCGCCCCGACGTGCCCGTGTCCGTGCCCCCGAGCTCACCGGCAAGGGCGGCTGGCTGAACACCGGGGGCAAGGAACTCACCCTCGCCGACTTCCGGGGACGCATCCTGATCCTCGACTTCTGGACCTTCTGCTGCATCAACTGCCTGCACGTCCTCGACGAGCTGCGCGAGCTGGAGGAGAAGCACCGCGACACCGTGGTGATCGTCGGCGTGCACTCGCCGAAGTTCGTCCACGAGGCCGAGCACGCGGCCGTCGTCGACGCCGTCGAGCGGTACGGGGTCCACCACCCGGTGCTGGACGACCCCGAGCTCGCCACCTGGAAGCAGTACGCCGTGCGGGCCTGGCCCACGCTCGTCGTCATCGACCCCGAGGGCTACATCGTCGCCCAGCACGCCGGCGAGGGCCACGCGCACGCCATCGAGCGGCTCGTCGCGGAGCTGGAGGCCGAGCACGAGGCCAAGGGGACCCTGCGGCGCGGTGACGGGCCCTACGTGGCGCCCGAGCCGGTCGCGACCGACCTGCGCTTCCCCGGCAAGGCCCTCCTGCTGCCCTCGGGGAACCTCCTGGTGTCGGACTCCACCCGGCACCAGCTGGTGGAGCTCGCCCCGGACGGGGAGAGCGTGGTGCGCCGCGTCGGCAGCGGCTCGCGCGGGTTCACCGCCGAGAGCTTCAGCGAGCCGCAGGGGCTGGCGCTGCTGCCCGACGGCCGGGTCGTCGTCGCCGACACCGTCAACCACGCGCTGCGCGTCTTCGACCCGGTCTCCGGGTCCGTCGAAACCGTCGCCGGCACCGGCCGCCAGTGGTGGCAGGGCTCGCCGACCTCCGGCCCGGCCCTGGAGGTCGACCTCTCCTCCCCCTGGGACGTGGCCTGGTGGCAGGGCAAGGTGTGGATCGCCATGGCCGGCGTGCACCAGCTGTGGACCTGGGACCCCGAGGCCGGGGCCGTCGAGGTGGCGGCAGGGACGACCAACGAGGGCCTCGTCGACGGACCGGCCGCCGAGGCCTGGTTCGCCCAGCCGTCCGGGCTCGCGGCCGCCGGGGACCGGCTGTGGATCGCCGACTCCGAGACCAGCGCCCTGCGCTACGTCGAAGCGGGCCCGGACGGGTACGCGATCGTCTCCGCCGTCGGCAGCGGCCTGTTCGACTTCGGCCACCGGGACGGCGACGCCGCCCAGGCCCTGCTCCAGCACCCGCTCGGCGTGACCGCCCTGCCGGACGGCTCCGTCGCGGTCAGCGACACCTACAACCACGCGCTGCGCCGCTACGACCCCGCCACCGGGCAGGTCTCGACGCTGGCCACCGACCTGCGCGAACCCAGCGACGCCGTGCTCGTCGGCGAGGACATCGTGGTCGTGGAGTCCGCCCGGCACCGGCTGACCCGGCTGCGGCTCCCCGAGGAGGCCGTACGGGTCGACGCGGTCGCCCACCGCACCCAGCGGGCCGCCACCGAGGTCGCCGCCGGCACGCTGCGCCTCGACGTGGTGTTCCAGGCTCCGGCCGGCCAGAAGCTGGACACCCGCTACGGCCCCTCCACCCGGCTGCTGGTCTCCTCGACCCCGCCGGAACTCCTCGCGGAGGGCGAGGGCCAGGGCACGGACCTGTCCCGGGACCTGGTGCTGAACCCGGAGGTCTCCGAGGGCGTCCTGCACGTCTCGGCGATGGCCGCGTCCTGCGACGACGACCCGGCCAACGAGTACCCGGCCTGTCACGTCCACCAGCAGGACTGGGGGGTCCCGGTCCGCCTCACCCCGGAGGGCGCGACCCGCCTCCCGCTGGTCCTCGCGGGCCTGGACGACCGCTAGTGCCGTGAGACGAGGAAGGGCCCCGCACCGGCCGTACGCCGGTGCGGGGCCCTTTCCTGTCGGCCGGCCGGTACGTCAGCCCTCCAGGAAGGCCAGGAGGGCGTTCGCGAGGAGGTACGGGTCGTCCGCGCCGCAGAGTTCGCGGGCGCTGTGCATGGAGAGGATGGCCACGCCGATGTCCACGGTCTGGATGCCGTGGCGGGCGGCCGTGATCGGGCCGATCGTCGTGCCGCACGGCATCGAGTTGTTGGAGACGAACGTCTGCCACGGCACGCCGGCCCGCTCGCAGGCGCCGGCGAACACCGCGCGGCCGCTGCCGTCCGTCGCGTACCGCTGGTTGACGTTGACCTTGAGGATCGGGCCGCCGTTGGCGCGGGGGTGGTGCGAAGGGTCGTGCCGCTCCGCGTAGTTGGGGTGGACGGCGTGGCCGGTGTCCGAGGACAGGCAGATGGTGCCCGCGAAGGACCGGGCGCGGTCCTCGTAGGAGCCGCCGCGTGCGAAGACTGAACGTTCCAGCACGTTGCCGAGGAGCGGGCCGTCCGCGCCGGTGTCCGACTGGGAGCCGTTCTCCTCGTGGTCGAAGGCGGCCAGCACCGGAATGTGGTCGAGCCGGTCGGCGGAGGAGACGGCGGCCAGGGCGGCGACGCCCGCGTGCACCGACAGCAGGTTGTCCATCCGCGGCCCGGCGAGGAGTTCGCGGTCACGGCCCAGGTAGGCGGGCGGCTCGATCGAATGGACCATCAGGTCCCAGCCGGCCACCGAGCCCTGCGGCAGGCCCTCTTCCTCCTCAAGGAAGGCGATCAGGTCGCCCTCGCGGGCGTCGCCCAGACCCCAGATCGGCTGCATGTGCCGCTGCTTGTCCAGCTTGAGGCCGTCGGTGTTCACCGACCGGTCGAGGTGGACGGCGAGTTGGGGCACGCGCAGCAGCGCGCGGTCGATGTTGACGAGGCGTTCGGTGCCGTCGCGCAGCGTCAGCCGGCCCGCCAGGCCGAGGTCCCGGTCCAGCCAGGTGTTGAGCAGGGTGCCGCCGTAGATCTCGACGGCGACCTGCCGCCAGCCCTGGGATCCGGTGTCCGGTACCGGCTTGACCCGCAGGTTGGGGGAGTCGGTGTGCGCGCCGACGATCCGGAAGGGGGTGTGCGCCGCCGCGCCCTCGGGGACGTACCAGGCGATGAGGGCACCCCCGCGGAGTACGAACCTGCCTCCCGTGCCCGAATCCCAGGCATCCGATTCCGACAACTGCCTGAAGCCCGCCTTCTCCAGCCGCTCGGCCGCGTTGGCCACGGCGTGGTACGGCGACGGACTGGCCGTCAGGAAGGTCATCAGATCGTCGGTGTGTCCGCGGTCGAAGCGGGCGGGAGAGGTCATGTGGTTCACCTTAACGACGGTCGTGTTCGCCATGGCCGGACTGCGGCGGATAGCGGAAAGGTCGAGGAGCGCGGCGTGTGTGGCCCGCAGTCCCTTCGCGATCAGCCCGGCGGACGCTCGAATCTGCGCTGCAGCTGCCTGCGCTCGCCCCGGCGGATGCGCGGGAGCATCTCGGGGGTCTGCGCGGGGCGCTGCGCGCGTCTTTTGCGTCCGGCGCAGAAGATACAGGCCTCGCCGGGAGGAGCATCGGGGTCGATCGGCGCGCCGGGGTGTTCGGAGCACCCCGACGCGTTGCGCGGCCGGGACAGTTCCCGGGCCACGATGAACGCGCGGTGGAGGTCGTCCGCGATGCGCACGAAGTCCTGGTCGGCGGAGCCGAGGGTGAGGTGGAAGCGCTGCTCGTCGATGGTGCGCAGGTAGTGGCGCAGGACGTCGAGGCTGTACGGGGGGTCGGGCACGGGGTAGCCCAGGCGGCGCTGTTCGCCGGCGGCGGGTCCGCTGGGGCGGGCGCCCTGGAGGCGGCGGCCGAGGCGGCGCCGGTCGTTGCAGATGAGGCAGCGGCCCCAGCCTTCGGGTGCCTCGGGGTCGAGCGCGCCGTTGGGGTGTTCGGCGCACCCGGTGTAGCTCTTGGCGGGGGCGAGGCCGGCGGCCGTCTGGAAGGCGACGTAGAGGGCGTCGGCCACGGGGTCGTACTCGGCGGGGTGGGCGCCGTCGTAGAGCTCCTTGACCCGGTCGCCGAGGGCGCCCACGTTCGCCTGGAGCTCTTTGAGGGCGTACGGCCGTCCGGTCGGGACGGAGTACCCCCTGCTGCCGTGCTGCTCCTGTGGACTCATGCCTACGAGCGTCCCACGAACCGCCGACAACAGTGGCCGGACCCCCCTGGGGAGGGTCCGGCCACGGTCCGTACGTACACCGCGTACGAGGGTTTCGGCGGGGCGCGGTGCCTTAGAAGGCGGCCTCGTCGAGGTCCATGAGGGAGTTGTCGACGACCTCGGCCAGCTGGCGCTGGACGGAGACGCCCGGCAGCACCTGGGAGGCGAAGAACTTCGCGGCGGCGATCTTGCCCTGGTAGAAGGGGACGTCCTTCGCGGAGGCGGTCGCGAGCTTCTCGGAGGCCACGGCCGCGCCCTTGAGCAGCAGGTATCCGACGACGACGTCGCCGGAGGCCATCAGCAGGCGGGTCGTGTTCTGGCCGACCTTGTAGATGTTCTTGACGTCTTCGCCGGTGGCGGTGAGGTCGACGATCATCTGGCCGACGATGGCCTCCAGGTCCACGGCGGCCTTGGCGAGGGCGTCGCGGGCGGGGGCCAGGTCGTCGCCGCCGACGGCCTCGGCGAGGAACTTCTTGATCGTCTCGGAGAGGACGTTCAGCGAGGCGCCCTGGTCGCGGACGATCTTCCGGAAGAAGAAGTCCTGGCCCTGGATGGCCGTGGTGCCCTCGTAGAGGGTGTCGATCTTGGCGTCGCGGATGTACTGCTCGATCGGGTATTCCTGGAGGTAACCGGAACCACCGAAGGTCTGCAGCGACTGGGCGAGCTGCTCGTAGGACTTCTCGGAGCCGTAGCCCTTGACGATCGGCAGGAGCAGGTCGTTGAGGCCGATCTCGGCGGAGGCGTCCTCGCCGGCGGCCTGCTTGACCTGGATCTCGTCCTGGACGGAGGCCGTGTACAGCACGAGGGCGCGCATGCCCTCGGCGTAGGCCTTCTGCGTCATGAGCGAGCGGCGCACGTCGGGGTGGTGCGTGATGGTGACCTTGGGCGCGGTCTTGTCCATGAAGTTGGCCAGGTCCGGGCCCTGCACGCGCTCCTTGGCGTACTCCAGCGCGTTGAGGTAGCCGGTGGAGAGGGTGGCGATGGCCTTCGTGCCGACCATCATCCGGGCGAACTCGATGATCATGAACATCTGGCGGATGCCGTCGTGCTTGTCGCCGATCAGCCAGCCCTTGGCGGGGTGCTGGTCGCCGAAGGTCATCTCGCACGTGTTGGAGGCCTTGAGGCCCATCTTGTGCTCGACGTTGGTGGCGTAGACGCCGTTGCGCTCGCCCAGCTCGCCGGTCTCCCAGTCGAAGTGGAACTTCGGGACGAGGAAGAGGGACAGGCCCTTGGTGCCGGGGCCGTGGCCCTCGGGGCGGGCGAGGACGTAGTGGAGGATGTTCTCCTCCATGTCGTGCTCACCGGAGGTGATGAAGCGCTTCACGCCCTCGATGTGCCAGGAGCCGTCGGCCTGCTCGACGGCCTTGGTGCGGCCGGCGCCGACGTCCGAACCGGCGTCCGGCTCGGTCAGGACCATGGTGGAGCCCCAGCGCTTCTCGACCGCGATCTCGGCGACCTTCTTCTGGGCCTCGTTGCCCTCTTCGAAGAGGATGCCGGCGAACGCCGGGCCGGAGGAGTACATCCAGACGGCCGGGTTCGCGCCGAGGATCGTCTCCGCGAACGCCCAGATGAGGGAGCGGGGCGAGGTGGTGCCGCCGATCTCCTCGGGCAGGCCCAGGCGCCAGTACTCGGAGTCCATGAAGGCCTTGTAGCTCTTCTTGAAGGACGCCGGGACGGGCGCGGTGTTCGTGGTCGGGTCGAAGACCGGCGGGTTGCGGTCGGCGTCCTCGAAGGAGGCGGCCAGCTCGTTCTCGGAGAGCTTGGTCATCTCGCTGAGGATGGTCCGCGCGGTGTCGGTGTCCATCTCGCCGAACGGGCCGGTGCCGTACAGCTTGTCGCGGCCGAGCACCTCGAAGAGGTTGAACTCGATGTCGCGGAGATTCGACTTGTAGTGCCCCATGGCGACGGCTCCGTTAAGGCTCGGTGAGACGGGTTCCTCGTGCATACCACTCGGTAACAACATGATGCTACCCGTCGGTAATAAGAGCAACCCTTTGACCGGCGACTGTGACCAGCATCAAGCCAGGAGAACCGGAGCGCCGCTGGAAGTCCAGGCCCGCGGCAGGTCGTCCCCGGAGCCCGCCCGGGCCCCGCCCGCCGCCCGGACCCCCCGGGCGGCGGGCGCCGGGCCGCGCGGGACGCCGAGCGCGTCCTCGACGCGCAGGACCGGTACGGGACCCGCTGACGGCCGTGCCGCCGGCCGGCTGAGCCCCGGTCAGGAGGCCGCCGGGGCGCGGTGGCCGGTACCGGCCGGTACGGGTGCGGGCGCTCGGTAGGGTGGGCCGCATGTACGGCTACGACCAGACTCCGGGCGCCCAGCAGCAGGGCTACGCGCAGCAGCCCCCGCCCCAGCAGGGCTACGCGCAGCAGCCGCCGCTGTACCCCGAGCCCTCGCCGCCGTCGCTCGCCGACGCGGTCCGCGCCTTCACCACCGGGTCGCTGTCCGCCGAGGACTTCCAGCAGATCTTCGCCACGTCGAAGGTCTACTGCCCCCGCGGGGAAACCCCCGGGTTCCTGGCCCTGCACAACACGCAGCAGCCGGTGATCCCCATGTTCACCACGCTCAAGGAGCTCCGCCGGTACGCCGGCAAGGAGTCCAAGTACTTCGTCATCACCGGCGCCGAGGTGATCGACCTGCTGCCGACCGGCTACGGGTTCGTCCTCGACATGGAGGGCGACCACCGAATGGTGTTCGACGCCAAGGCGGTCGAGCAGATGGTCGACTTCGCGATGCGCCGCATGTACGGCTGAGCACCGGGCCGGTGGCGGGCGGATGCTGAGGGTGCACTTCACGGCCGAGGACCTGTTCAACGTCACCTTCGCCGCCGAGCCGCTCCCGCTGGTGGAGCTGGCGTCGGCGCTGGCCGCCTGGCAGCGCACCGACGAGCAGGCGGTCTTCGGCCGCTGGCGCCTGCGGGTCTCCCGGGAGCTGCCCGGGAGGGCGCGGCCCCTGCTGGACCTGCTGCGCCCCGACGGGGACAACCCGGAGTTCGTCGAACCGTACGCGCGGACCCTGGAGGAGGGCCTGGCGGCCGTACGGGAAGCCGGGCCGCTGCTCACCGCCGCCCAGCTGGGGCGGGCCGCCGCACGGGCCCCCGGCCCCGCCTCCTGGCTGCGCGCGCTGTGGGACCGCGACCGTGAGGCCTGGGACGCGCTCGACGGGGCCCTCCGGTCCGCGCACGAGACGGTCATCGCCCCGCAGTGGCCCCGGATCCGGCAGTCGTTCCGCGCCGACGTCGCCTGGCGCACCCGGCTGCTCGCCACCCACGGCATCAAGGCCTGCCTCGCCGGCACCCACCCCCGCGCCGGCTGGTCCGGAACGGTCTTCGAGGTGGACCTGCCGCCCGACTACGAGGTGCGCCTCGGCGGGCGCGGGCTGATGCTGATGCCCTCGCCGTTCTGGACGGGCCGGCCGCTGCTCGCCGGCCGGCCGGACGGCTCGCACGTCCTGGTGTACCCGGCGATGACCCCGCTGCCGTTGGTGGGGCCCGGGCCGGCAGAGGGCGCGCTGGACGCGCTGCTGGGGCGGACCCGGGCGGCCGTGCTGCAGTCGCTGGTGGAGCGGCGTACGACGAGCGAAGTGGCCCGGGACCTCGCGATCAGCCTGCCCTCGGTCTCCGAGCACACCCGCACCCTGCGCGCGGCCGGGCTGATCACCACGGAACGGGACGGCAGGGCGGTCCTCCACTCGGTCACCGGGCTCGGCGCGGACCTCCTGCGCAGCGGCGGCTGAGCCCGCGCGGCTCCCGGTCCCGGCGGCCCCGGCTCCGGCGACCCCGGCGACCCTTCGGGCAGGCCCGAAAGGTTCGCGGTGCCCCCGTGCGGGGGCGAACATCGGTGCTGCGGGAGTGCGGCGCCGGGTACGGGGGTCCCGGCGGCCGCCCCGCGGGGCCCGGCGGCCCCCGCCTCCTCAGGCCGTCGCGCGGGCGGCGCGGCGGTGGGTCACCGCGGCGACGGCGCACCACGCGAGGGCGGCCGCCACCGCGGCGGCGGCTCCCGCGGCCAGCACCGGCGGCTCCGGGCGGAAACCGAGCGCCAGCCGGGTTCCGAGGAACACGAGGACGAAGCCGACCCGGCCGGGCCCGTACACGGGGACGAGCGCGGCCGCGGTTCGCAGGACGGCGGTGGTGACCACTCCGGCCGCGGCGCACACGGCGAGCAGGCCCCACGGGGAGCCCGGGCCCGCGGGCGGCAGGCCGTACTCCTCCGGACCCAGGCGGAACGACGCCGCGGCCCAGCCGAAGCCCAGCGCGAGCGCGGTGACGCCCACCACCCACAGGGCGTGCCGCCACAGGGGTCCCCGCCTGCGGGTCTCTTCCTGCTGTTCCTCGTCGCCCGTGACGTCGTCGAAGCTGAAGAAGTCCATCACGTCCGGTAGGACGCGCGTTCGGACGCAATGGTTGGGGCCCCGGGGGAATTGACCCGGGGTCCTTTCCGTTGAGGGCGGGTGTGGCAGAAAGTTCGAGTTTCAACTAAACTCGACGCAGAAGGAGGTCCTGACCATGCCCGCAGTGACTGTTGAGAACCCGTTGGCCCTTCCGCGTGTGGCCGAGCCGCAGACGGCGGCCCCCCGCAAGGTGCTGGCCGTGAGCACGGCCCCGGGTGGATTCGAGGGCGAGGGGTTCCCGGTGCGCCGCGCGTTCGCCGGGATCAACTACGAGTACCTCGACCCGTTCATCATGATGGACCAGATGGGCGAGGTGGAGTACGCGCCGGGCGAGCCCAAGGGCACCCCCTGGCACCCGCACCGCGGCTTCGAGACCGTCACCTACCTGATCGACGGAACCTTCGTCCACCAGGACAGCAACGGCGGCGGCGGAGTCATCAACGGCGGCGACACCCAGTGGATGACCGCCGGATCGGGCCTCCTGCACATCGAGGCACCGCCGGAGTCCCTCGTCGTGTCGGGCGGCCTCTTCCACGGCCTCCAGCTGTGGGTGAACCTCCCGGCCTCCGACAAGATGATGCCCCCGCGCTACCAGGACATCGGCGGCGGCCAGGTCCAGCTGCTGACCACCCCGGACGGCGGCTCCCTGCTCCGCGTCATCGCCGGTGAACTGGACGGACACCAGGGCCCGGGCATCACCCACACCCCGATCACGATGATCCACGCGACCGTCACCCCGGGCGCGCAGATCACCCTTCCGTGGCGCGAGGACTTCAACGCCCTCGTCTACGTCCTGGCCGGGCGCGGCTCGGTCGGCCAGGAGCGGCGTCCGGTCCAGAAGGGCCAGACGGCCGTCTTCGGCGAGGGCGGCTCCCTCACCGTCCGGGCGGACGAGTCCCAGGACTCCAACGCCCCCGACCTGGAGGTCGTGCTGCTCGGCGGCCGCCCCATCCGGGAGCCGATGGCGCACTACGGGCCGTTCGTCATGAACAGCAGGCACGAACTCCAGCAGGCCTTCGACGACTTCCAGGCGGGCCGGCTCGGCCGGATCCCGACGACGGAGCGCACGAAGTAACGGGAGTGCGGGTACCCGGAGCCGTACGGGTACCCGGAGCGGTACGGGCCCCGCGCGAGCGAGGCCCGTCGCCGGTGGACGGTCAGGGGCCGCCGGCCGGCCGGCGGGTCCCGACCGCCGCGTAGTGCTCGCGCAGTTCCGAGACCACGCCGAAGACGGCGGCGGTCAGCGGGACGGCGAGGAGCATGCCGAGGATCCCCGCGACGCTCGCCCCGGCCGTGATCGCCAGCAGGACCACCACGGGGTGGACGTGCACGGTCCGGCTCTGGATCACGGGCTGGAGGACGTTGCCCTCCAGCATCTGCACGGCGAACACCACGCCCAGCACCCACAGCGCGATCACCCAGCCCCGCTCGGCGAAGGCGACGAGGACCGCCACCGCGCCGGACAGGAAGGCCCCCAGGTAGGGGATGTAGGCCGTCACGAACACCAGCGCGCCCAGGCCGGCCGCCCCCGGGACGCGCAGCACCAGCAACCCCGCGGTGATCACGACGGCGTCGATCAGGGCCACGAAGGTGGTCCCGCGCATGAAGCCCTCCACGGCCTCGAAGGCCCGCCGCCCCATGGCCTCGATCATGTCGCCCGCGCCGGCGGGCACGAGCGAGCGCAGGGTGCCGGCCGCCCGGTGGGAGTCGCGGAGGAAGAAGAAGACCAGCAGCAGGGCGAGCAGCGCGGTCGCGAGCAGCTCGACGACCACGCCGAGCCCGGTGACCAGTCCGGAGGCGGCGGTCCCGCCGAACTTCGCGAGCAGCTCCTTCGAGTTCTCCGCCAGGTCCTGGAGGGAGGTGCCGAGCGTGCCGAAGTGCTCCGCGAGACCCGCGCCCGCCCGCCGCAGCGACTCGACGATCTGATCACCCGTCCGGACGAGCGCGAGGACCAGGACGTACGCCGTCCCGCCGATCACCGCGACCACGGCCAGGCAGGTCAGTGCCGCCGCCAGGGACCGGCTGACCTTCATCCGGACCAGCCGCCGGTACAGCGGCCCGAGCAGCGCCGTCACCAGGAGCGCGAGCAGGACGGGCGTGACGGCGCTCTGGAAGACCACGCACAGCCACACCCCGACGGCGAGGACCCCCGTGACCAGCAGGACGACCGCCGACCAGGCGGCGAGCCGGCGCACCGGTTCGGGCAGCAGGGAGGTCGGCATCGCCGGTCCGCCTTTCCGTGGGGGCCCGAAGGGGATCCGGGGAACCCCTCGCCGTCAGGCTGCCGGGTCCTCGGCCGGATCGCCGGGATCCTGATCGTCCCGGTCGTGCTGATCCTGCCCGGTTTCGGACGTGATGTCCCGGTCCGGCTTGGACCGTTCGTACAACTCGAACCAGATCGACTTGCCCTCGCCCCGCGGATCGACGCCCCAGGTGTCGGCCAGCATCTCCGTGAGCAGCACCCCGCGCCCGCTCGACGCCATCTCGCCGGGCTGCCGCTTGTGGGGCAGCTCGTCGCTGCCGTCGGCCACCTCCACGCGCAGCCGCCGCGCGCCCAGCTCGCCCACCGCCTCCGCGACCAGCAGCGCGTCCCCGTCGGTGTGCATCAGTACGTTCGTCACCATCTCGGAGACCATCAGCACCGCCGAGTCCACCTGGTCCGCGTCCGCCCAGTCGTGCAGCAGCTCCCGGACCTGCCGGCGCGCCCCCGCGATCCGCTCCGGCTCCGCCTGGGCCACGGTCAGCATCGTGCGCCGGGCCGGCCGCGCCGGATGCGGCGACGGGGTCCCGCAGCCGAGGCCCGGGCCCTCGCGGCACAGCAGCACCACGGCTATGTCGTCCTCGCGACGGTCGGCCAGCGGCCCCGTGGTGTGGTGCGAGGACGGCCCGTGCACGGCCTGGACCAGCAGGTCCGCCATCCGCTCCAGGTGCGCCGCCCCGGCGGAGTCGCCGCCCGGGTCCTCCGGGGGCTCGGTCTCCAGGACCGCCCGCAGCCGCGCCCAGCCCGTGTCCAGGTCGTGCCCGCCGGTCTCGATGAGCCCGTCGGTGCACAGCATCATCGTCTCGCCCGGCTCCAGGGTGAACCGGGTCGTCGGATAGTCGGTGTCCGGGACGATCCCGAGCGGCAGCCCGCCCGCCGTCGGCCGCATCAGGACCGTGCCGTCCGCCATCCGGATCGCCGGATCGGGATGCCCGGCGCGGGCCACCTCCAGCGTTCCGGTCTCCGGGTCGCACTCCACGTACAGGCAGGTCGCGAACCGCGGGCCGGCGTCCTGACCCGACTCCTCCTCCGTCTCCTGCGTGGAACACAGCCCGACCAGGAAGCGGGAGGCCCGCGACAGCACGGCGTCCGGCCGGTGGCCCTCGGAGGCGTAGGCCCGTACGGCGATCCGGAGCTGGCCCATCAGCCCGGCGGCCCGTACGTCGTGCCCCTGCACGTCACCGATGACCAGCGCGAACCGGCCCGAGGGCAGCGGGATCATGTCGTACCAGTCGCCACCGACCTGGAGCCCGCCGCCGGTCGGGACGTAGCGCGCCGCGATCGCCATCCCGGGGATCTCCGGGCCGAGCTGCGGCATCATCGACCGCTGGAGCCCGGTCGTGAGCTCCCGCTCGGATTCGGCCACGCCGGCCCGCTGGAGGGCCTGGGCCAGCATCCGGGCCACCGTCGTCAGCACGGACCGCTCGTCGGGCGAGAAGGACACCGGATGCTTGAAGGCGGCCATCCAGGCCCCCATCGTGCGGCCGGCCACGATCAGCGGCAGGAAGGCCCAGGAGATCCTGCCGAACCGCTGGGCGAGCGGCCAGGTGGCCGGAAAGCGCCGCTTGTAGTCCTCGGGGGTCGGGAGGTAGATCGCCCGCCCGGTACGGACGACCTCCGCCGCCGGATAGTCCGTCTCCGTCCCCATGTCCGAGAAGGGGGCCTCGGCCCCGGGACCGTGCCCGTGGTGCCCGATGATCGACAGCCGGTCACCCTCCAGCCCGAAGACGGCGAGCCCGTCCGGGCTGAAGCCCGGCATGGACAGGGAGGCCGCCACCCGCAGCACCTCCGACGTGGAGCGCGCCTCGGCCAGCGCCCGCCCGGCGTCCAGCAGGAAGGCCTCCCGGGAACGCCGCCAGTCGCCGGTGATCGGGGTGTGCACGGCGGTGGTCCCGGGCTGCGGCTCGGCGATCTCCTGGATGGTGCCGATCAGCTCGTAGTCGATGCGGCCCTCGGGCGTGCGGTTCTCCAGCGGCTTCGAGCGGCTGCGCACGGTGCGCAGCACCCGCCCGTCCTCGTCCATGATCCGCAGGCGGGCCTCCGCGAGGGTGCCCTCGGCGACCGCGAGGTTGACGATGCCGTTGACCTCGTTCCAGTCCACCGGGTGGAACCGCGACCGCACGGCGACCTCGGGCAGGACCACCGGCTCCGCGGGCAGCCCGAGCAGCCGGGCGGCCTCGCCGTCCAGGGCGACCGTCCCGGAGGCGTTGTCCCATCGCCACAGACCCGTCGCGATGGCTGCCAGGACGTCCTCGGTGCGCACCCGGCCATCTTTACAGGTCATCCCACGGACGTGCCTCTTCAGCGCCCTGGCCGGACCCTCTCCGGGCGCGCCCGCGCGGTCCCCCGCCCGGACGGTAACCTTGGGACGGTTGAATCCACCCTGGTATCGCGTAGAACTGGATGACTGATGCATCGGTACAGGTCCCACACGTGCGGCGAGCTCCGTGCTTCCGACGTCGCCTCCGACGTCCGGCTGAGCGGCTGGCTGCACAATCGTCGAGACCTGGGCGGCATCCTCTTCATCGATCTGCGTGACCACTACGGCATCACGCAGCTCGTCGCCCGCCCCGGCACCGCGGCGAACGAGGCGCTCAGCAGCGTCACCAAGGAGACCGTCGTCCGGATCGACGGCAAGGTCGTCTCCCGCGGCGCCGACAACGTGAACCCCGAGCTCCCCACCGGTGAGGTCGAGGTCGAGGTCACCGAGGTCGAGGTGCTCGGCGCCTCCGCCCCGCTGCCCTTCACGATCAACACCGACGACGGGGTGAACGAGGAGCGGCGCCTGGAGTACCGCTTCCTCGACCTGCGCCGCGAGCGCATGCACCGCAACATCATGCTGCGCTCGGCCGTCATCGCGTCGATCCGCTCGAAGATGGTGGCCCTCGGCTTCAACGAGATGGCGACCCCGATCCTCACCGCGACCTCCCCCGAGGGCGCCCGTGACTTCGTCGTCCCGTCCCGCCTGAACCCGGGCAAGTTCTACGCGCTGCCGCAGGCGCCGCAGCAGTTCAAGCAGCTGCTGATGATCTCCGGCTTCGACCGGTACTTCCAGATCGCGCCCTGCTTCCGCGACGAGGACGCCCGCGCCGACCGTTCGCCGGGCGAGTTCTACCAGCTCGACGTCGAGATGTCGTTCGTCGAGCAGGAGGACGTCTTCCAGCCCATCGAGCGCCTGATGACCGAGCTCTTCACCGAGTTCGGCAACGGCCGCGAGGTCACCTCGCCGTTCCCGCGGATCCCGTTCCGCGAGTCGATGCTGAAGTACGGCAACGACAAGCCCGACCTGCGCGCCAAGCTGGAGCTCGTCGACATCACCGACGTGTTCGAGGCCTCGGAGTTCAAGGCGTTCGCCGGCAAGCACGTGCGCGCCCTGGCCGTCCCGGACACCGCCGCCCAGCCGCGCAAGTTCTTCGACGGGCTCGGCGAGTACGCGATCTCGCTGGGCGCGAAGGGCCTGGCCTGGGTCCGCGTCGGCGAGGACGGCGCCCTGACCGGCCCGATCGCCAAGTTCCTCACCGAGGAGAACGTCAAGGTCCTCACCGAGCGTCTGGGCCTCGCGGCCGGCCACGCGGTGTTCTTCGGCGCGGGCGAGTTCGACGAGGTCTCCAAGATCATGTCGGGCGTCCGTGTCGAGGCGGCCAAGCGCGCGGGCCAGTTCGAGGAAAACGTCTTCCGCTTCTGCTGGATCGTCGACTTCCCGATGTACGAGAAGGACGAGGAGACCGGCAAGATCGACTTCTCCCACAACCCGTTCTCCATGCCGCAGGGCGGCATGAAGGACCTGGAGGAGAAGGACCCGCTCGACATCCTGGCCTGGCAGTACGACATCGTCTGCAACGGCATCGAGCTGTCCTCCGGCGCCATCCGCAACCACGAGCCCGAGGTCATGCTGAAGGCCTTCGAGATCGCCGGTTACGAGGCCGAGACCGTCGAGCGCGAGTTCGCGGGCATGCTGCGCGCGTTCCGCCTCGGCGCCCCGCCGCACGGCGGCATCGCCCCGGGCGTGGACCGCATCGTCATGCTGCTGGCCGACGAGCCGAACATCCGCGAGACCATCGCCTTCCCGCTGAACGGCAACGCCCAGGACCTGATGATGGGCGCGCCGACGGTGCTGGAGGAGAGCCGCCTGCGCGAGCTGAACATCGCCCTGCGCAAGCCGGTCGAGACCAAGGCCTCGGAGCGGCCGATCTCCGACGCGGTCGTGCCGGACGCGGGCTCCCCGCGCGGCTGACCCCGTCACGCACGAAGGCGGCGCCCCCTCCTGGTGGAGGGGGCGCCGCCCTTTTGCGCGGTGCCGATTTTTCGTGGTGCCGCCGTCAGAAGCGGTCGAGCACGCCCTTGAGGAGCGCGGCCGAGGACAGCTCGGCCGGTGCGGGACCGGCGTGGAAGAACCCGGCGTTCTCGGCGTCCAGCTTGCGCAGGAAGTCGAAGGCCTTCGCGTCGTGGTCGCCGAACGCGACGAACTGCCAGTGGACGTCCGGAGCGGCGGTCGCCGCGTCGGCGATCGCCTGCCGGGCGGGCTGGCGGTTGTCGGGCGCGCCGTCCGTCTGGAAGACGACCAGGGCCGGGCCCGAGCCGCCGTCCTTCTGGTACCGCTCCAGGACCGCCTCGACGGCCACGTGGTAGCTGGTGCGGCCCATCCGGCCGAGCTCGGAGTGCCGGGCCTCGACCCAGGCCGCGTCGTGCGCGTCCAGGGTCAGCTCGGCGGTGCCGTCCACCTCCGTGGAGAAGAACACCGTGTGGACGGTGGCCTCCTCGTCGAGGTGCGCGGCCAGCGCGAGGGCGTGGTCGGCGAGGTGCTGGGCACTGCCGTCCTTGTAGAACCCGCGCATCGAACCGGAGCGGTCCAGTACGAGGTACACCTTGGCCCGCGCCCCGGCCCGCTCCTTGCCGCGCAGCACCTGGCCGGCGGCCTTGTACGCCGCGCTCACGCCGGGCGCCCGCCGCCGTACGGCTGCCGCCGCGACGGCCGGCCCCACGGCCTCGCCTTCGGCCTCGGCCGGAGCCCCGTCCCCGGCGGCGGCTTCCGCTTCGGGTTCGGGTGCTGCGGTGACCGGCTGGGCGGCTGGCTCGGCTTCCGGTTCGGTGGTGGCATCGGCGGCCACGAGCGCGGGCTCGGCCTCGACTTCGGCGTCGGTGGCGTCGGCGGCCGCCGGTACGGGCTCGGCCTCCGGCTCCGCTTCGGCTGCCGCCGGGGCCGGTTCGGCTTCGGCGGCCGGAGCCGCCTCGGCGGGCGCGCCGGCCTCCGGGACGGCGGTCTCGTCGGCCGGGTCTGGAGCGGCCACTTCGGCCTCGGCCTCCGGGAGCGCGACAACGGCCTCGGGCTGGACCTCGGGCTCGGCCACGACGGTCTCGGCCACGGGTTCCGCCACGGCGGCTTCGGCCTCGGGCTGGACCTCGGCCTCGGCCACGGCGGCTTCGGGCTCGGGCTGAGCTTCGGGCTTGGCCACGGCGGCTTCGGCCTCGGGCTCGGCCACGACGGTCTCGGCCTCAGGCTTGGCCACGGCGGCTTCGGCCTCGGGCTGGGCTTCGGCTTCGGCCGCGACGGTCTCGGCTTCGGGCTCCGGGGTCACGGCCTCCGGCTCGGCTGCGGCCTCGGTGGCGGCCTGCGGCTCGGGCTCGGGGGTCGCGGTGTCGTCCGCGGCCGGCGGCTGCGTCTCCGGGTCGCGGGGGGAGTGGTCGCCGCCCTGGGGGGTGACGGGGCGGCGTGCCTCCGGGACCGTCGGGTCCGCGGCGGGCGCGGGGGCGGTCAGGAGGGTTCCCGGCTCGCGGTCCCGCGGCGCGGGCTGCGGCGGAACGGTCGGATTGTCGAAGGACGCCGCCACCAGTTCGGCGGCCACGTCCAGGGGGGTGCGTTCAGTTTGGCTAGGAACGGCCGCCGAAGTGGCGTCCGACGTTTCCGGAACCGGTTCCGCAGACCGTCCGAACACCTTGCGCAACAAGCTCCGAATACCCATGGGCCAGGCCTTTCGCATGAGTGCGTGCGTCATTTGTCCGTGCTGCGCGGTTGATCCCTGCCCAGAGTGGACACGTAAGGTTATCGGCCGCTCGGCTGGATCTTCGGCAGGGTCGCCTTTCGTGGCGCCTGGCTGTCCAGGCAAGCGCGCGCCCGGACGAACTCCCCCTCCGCCGTGCCGGGTTCATTCAGCGTTCATCCCCGCGCCGCCGCATCGGCGCAACCCGGGCCTAGCGTCACGGCTGGATTCGTTCCGACACGCTGTCGGCACCGTGCACCTTCCGGAGGACACCTCGTGCGCAAGCTCCTGCCGCTCATCGGCAACCCGCATGGGAGCGGCCGTTCCGCTCTCACCTGCCGCTACCGCTGTGGCGACGCCTGCTTCCACGAGGTGCCCAACACCAGTGACAACGAGTACGCGGGCGACGTCATAGCCCGTGCCTACTCCCGTCGCTCGATGCTCCGCTCCGCCGCCGTCGTCACGGTCGCGACCGCCGCCGGCACGGCCGTCACCCTCGGGGCGGGCGGCGGCCAGACCGCCAACGCCACCCCGTCGGCCGAGGCCCAGCACGGCGGCGAGGCCGCCCGCGGCCTGCGCTTCGCGTCGGTCGCGCCGAACACCAACGACAAGGTCACCGTCCCCACGGGCTACGAGCAGAACGTCGTCATCCGCTGGGGCGAGCCGATCGTCAAGGGCGCCCCGGCGTTCAACGCCGACCGGCAGACCGCCGCCGCCCAGGCCGGACAGTTCGGCTACAACAACGACTTCCTGAGCCTGCTCCCGCTCGGCGGCGACTACGAGCGCCAGCAGCTCCTCGTGGCCAACCACGAGTACACCGACGAGATCCTCATGTTCAAGGGCTACGACCCGGCGAACCCGACCCGCGAGCAGGTCGAGATCGCCTGGGCCGCGCACGGCCTGTCCGTGGTCGTCGTCCAGGAGGACCACCGCAGCGGCAAGCTGACCGCGGTCTCCCGCCACCAGCTGAACCGCCGCCTGACGGCCACCAGCGAGTTCCGGATGACCGGCCCGGCCGCCGGCGGCGCCCTGCTCAAGACCTCCGTCGACCCGACCGGCAAGAAGGTCCTCGGCACCCTCAACAACTGTGCCGGCGGCACCACCCCGTGGGGCACCACCCTCCACGGCGAGGAGAACTTCAACCAGTACTTCGGCAACGCCGGCCTGGTCACCG
This sequence comes from Streptomyces sp. NPDC006512, assembly GCF_040611935.1. Lineage (NCBI taxonomy): Bacteria > Bacillati > Actinomycetota > Actinomycetes > Kitasatosporales > Streptomycetaceae > Streptomyces > Streptomyces sp. NPDC006512. The sequence continues at coordinate 119,674 of NZ_JBEXPG010000008.1, forward strand.
ACCCCACGCAGTCCGCCCGCCTGAAGCGCTACGGCGTGACCGCCGGTGCCACCGAGCGCAAGTGGGAGCGGTTCGACAAGCGCTTCGACGTGGCCCAGGAGCCCAACGAGTCCCACCGCTTCGGCTGGGTCGTCGAGCTGGACCCGTACGACCCCAACTCCGTGCCGCGCAAGCGCACCGCGCTCGGCCGCTTCAAGCACGAGGCCGCACAGCCCCGCCTGACCGAGGACGGCCGTCCGGTCGTCTACATGGGCGACGACGAGCGCTTCGACTACTTCTACAAGTTCGTCTCGTCGAAGCAGATGAAGAAGGGCAACTCGCGCGCGGCCAAGGAGCACAACCTCACGCTGCTCGACGAGGGCACCCTCTACGTCGCCAAGCTCACCGGTGACTCCCCGGCCGACCAGTTCGACGGCTCGGGCAAGCTGCCCGCCGACGGCGAGTTCGACGGTTCCGGCGTCTGGATCAAGCTCGCCACCGGCAACGTCTCGCACGTCGAGGGCATGACGGCGGAAGAGGTCTACGTCTTCACGCGCCAGGCCGCGGACAAGGTCGGCGCGACCAAGATGGACCGCCCCGAGGACGTCGAGCCGTCTCCTCGCACCGGCCGCGTGTACGTCGCGCTGACCAACAACACCGACCGCGGCAAGCCCGGCAAGGAAGGCGCCACCGAGCCCAACCCGCGCAACGCGAACAAGCACGGCCAGATCCTGGAGCTCGCCGAGAACTTCGACGACCCGGCGGGCGACGGCTTCGCCTGGCGGCTGTTCCTGGTCGCGGGCGACCCGAACGACCCGGCCACCTACTTCGCCGGTTTCCCGAAGGACAAGGTCAGCCCGATCTCCTGCCCGGACAACGTGGCCTTCGACCCGCACGGCAACCTGTGGATCTCCACGGACGGCAACCAGCTCGGCTCCCACGACGGCCTGTTCGGCGTCGCGACCGCCGGTGACCGCCGTGGTGAGCTGAAGCAGTTCCTGACCGTCCCGCGCGGCGCCGAGACCTGCGGCCCGCTCATCCAGGACAAGCGGGTCCTCGTGGCGGTCCAGCACCCGGGCGAGATCGACGGCGCGTCCGTCGAGAAGCCGCAGTCGGTGTGGCCCGACGGACCGGGCAAGATCGTCCGGCCCGCCGTGGTGTCCGTGTGGCGCAAGGACGGCCGCAACATCGGCGTCTGACGGCCCGAGTTGATCCGTGAGCGGGGTCGTGTTTCACGTGAAACACGACCCCGCCGCGTTCAACTCCCCTCCGCCAGACGCCCCACCGGCAGCCGGAGCGTGCTCACGGCACCTCCGTCGGGGGCGTTGGAGAAGGTCAGCGAGACCTCCAGCACCGCTGCCTGGCCGACGGCGATCGTCAGCCCCAGCCCGTGGCCCCGGCCCCGTCCGGGGTCCCCGGTGCGGAAGCGTTGCGGACCCTGCTCGATCAGCTCGTCCGGGTAGCCGGAGCCGTGGTCGCGGATCACCACCACCGGCCCCTCGACCGTCACCTCGACCGGCGGCCGCCCGTGCTTGTGGGCGTTGACCAGCAGGTTGGCCACGATCCGGTCCAGCCGTCGCCGGTCGGTGAGCACCACCGAGTCCCGCACCACCTCGACCGAGGCGGCCAGACCGGTCCCGGCGACGGCCCGTTCGACAGCCCGGCCCAGCTCCACCCGGGACAGTTCCGCCCGCTCCACCCCGGAGTCCAGCCGGGAGATCTCCAGCAGGTCCTCCGTGAGCAGGTGCAGGGCCTTGAGCCGGTCGTTGATCATCTCCTTCGGGCGGCCCTCCGGGAGCAGGGCGGCGGCGGCCAGCGAACCGGTCAGCGGGGTGCGCAGTTCGTGCGCGACGTCGGCCGTGAACCTCTTCTCGGCCTCCAGCCGGTCCTGGAGCGAGCCGGCCATCAGGTCCAGGGCCTGGGCCACGTCCCGCACCTCGTCGCGGTGGCGGGAGTCGTCCCCGCGGACGGGGAGACCCACCCGGGCGTCCAGGTCACCGGCGCTGATCCGGCGGGCCACGGCCGCCGCCGTCGCCAGCCTGCGGCTGATCCGGTCGGCCAGGAACAGACCGGCCAGGGCCACCACGCCGGCGGCGAGGGCCGAGGACGCGAGGATCGCGGCGTCGATGTCGCGGAGCCGGTCGCGGGTGCCCTCGTACGGGATCCAGACCGCGAGGGCCTTCTTGTCGGCGGGCCCCGCGCCCCACATGACCGGCTCGCCCCGCAGTTCGCCGACCATGCTGCCGGTCTGCCCGCGCGCGACGAGATCGCGCAGCGGTACGGGCAGGGCGGGCGGATCGAGGGCGACCGCGATGTCACCGTGCGCGGTGCCGTACTCGTAGTGGCCGAGGGCGTGGTCGAGGTCCCGGTACACGTCCTTGCGGACCTCCCCGGAGATCTGCCGGGCGACCACGTTGTGCACCAGCACCCCCAGCACGGCGGCGACCGCGCAGCACACCAGGGTGGTCGTCAGCGCGATCTTCCAGCGCAGACTGCTCAGCGCGCGCATCGTGACCGGTCCTCGCCGAGGGGGGTGTCCGTGAGACCGGCGCACTCGTCGAGGGTGAGCTGCGACAGGTTCATGATCCCGGCGTCCGGGTCCCACACGTAGTCGGAGACGGAGATGTAGTCCGGGTTCGAAGTCGGCTCCCGTACCGCGAGGTGCTCGGCGGCCACCTCCACCCCCTCCAGGACCCCGCGGCGGGACAGGATCCGGGTGATGTCGCCGTCCGCCCCCACGGTGTAGACGCGCAGCTCGCTGAGCCGGCCGTCGATGTCGAGGGCGGTGATCAGCTCCTCCTTGCCGTTGCCGGTCATGTCGTGCAGGACCGGGGGCCGCACGGGGCAGTCCGGGCCGCCGTCCGGGGCCTCCGTGCACAGCGCGACCCGCTGTACCGCCCGCGGGTCGACCAGGCGGCCCGTCCCGCCGTCCTGGGCGGTGGCGGCGGTGACGTCGGCGCGTACGACGTCCACCGCGTTCACGCCGCGCATGCTGCCGGTGGTGACCTTGGGCAGGCCCGGCACGACCGCGGCCGTACCCGGCGACTGGCCCGGGGCGGGGGGCTCCGGGCGGATGTCCCGCCACAGGCTCTGGGGGGAGTGGACGGTGCCGAGGTCGCCCGCGTCCTGGAGGCCCTCCACGTCGGCGCACCCGGCGGTGACCGCGAGCAACACGGCGACGGCCGGGAGGCGGGAGCCGTGGGGGCGGCGCCGCGGCGGGGAGGGCCTCATGCCCCGATGCTCCCCCCACGTCCGCCCCCGGGCCCGAGCGGTGACCCGTTGGAGTGACCCCTCCCACCGCGCGGACCCCCTCCCCGCTCCCGGAACCACAGCGACGCCGACCGGCTGCCTACCCCCGCCCCGCGACGTGCCGCTGCGCAGGGCATTCCCCTACCCACCCTTCCCCCGTTCCCGCCTCAACGCCGACGCGGCTCAGCAAGCCCCCGGGGCCTCCGCCCCCAAACCCCCACGCCTCAAACGCCGCCGAGGCTGAAGCGGTCCGGGATGCCGGGGGCTCCGCCCTGCACACGGCGCGCCAACCACAGCCGGGGCTGAAACGACCCGGCGGAGCCGGAAATCCTGGGGCTCCGCCCCAGACCCCGCGCCTCAAACGCCGGCGAGGCTGAAGCGAGCCGGATGCCAGGGGCTCCGCCCCGGACACGGCGTGTCAACCACAGGCGGGACCGGGATGACCCAGCGGGGCCAGGCCCCTGGGGCTCCGCCCCAAACCCCCGCGCCTCAAACGCCGGCGAGGCTGGATATGGCCAGGATCAGCAACGCGAGGCCCCGTTAGGCCGGCCAGGCCTGGGCAGCGGGGATCAGGAGGCTGAACGGGCCAGGGGACGGTCCCAGGCCGGGGGCGGGGACGGGGTGGGGGGTCGGCCGGGGCTAAAACGTGATTTGTTGGCGCCCTGTCCCGACCGGCAAAAGGGACCCGGAACAGGCGCCATAAATCATGCCCGCCCCGGACGACCCCCCACCCCGGCCCCGACCCCGGCCCACCCGCAGCCCCCCACCCGGCCCCCACCCGGCCCCGACCCCGGCCCCACCCGCAGCCCCCCCACCACGGGAACGGCCCCGCCCGCAGCCCCGGCGGGCCGGGGCGTTACGGGGACGGGTGGGCGATGGCTCGGGCTGCGGCTATTTCGTGGTGGACGGGGGAGAGGACGCTGGACGGGGGCGGCCCGGGGGGGACGTCCACGCGGATCGGGGTCACACTGCCGCGGACGCCCTCGGAGAGGGAGCGCAGCTCCCGGGTCAGGCTCTCGACGTCCTCCGCGGCAGGCGGCTCCGCCCCGTGGTTGACCCGGACCCGCGCGGCCGTCGTCGCGTCGACGATCCGCTCCACGGCGACCACCAACGGCCACCACGCCGCCGCCCGCGCCCCCGTGGGCGGCGGCTCGGTCAACGCCCGCTGGAACTCGCTCCGCACCCCGGACAGCTCCCGGTAGATCCGGCGCCGGGCATGGAGCCGGGCCTGCCGGGCGGCCCGCGCGGCGGCCTCGTCGGCGACGGGCGCGAACGCCCGTTCCAGGTACCGCGCCGCGTCGTCGACGGAGTCCGCGAGCCGGTCCCCGAGCCGGGTGCGCCAGCTCTCGGGCCACAGCAGGTAGCCGGCGACCAGCGTGATGGCACAGCCGATCAGGCTGTCGAGCAGCCGGGGCCGGATGAGGTCGAAGCCCTGGTGGTTGAGCAGGTCGGACAGCAGCAGGATCACGGGGGTGATCGCGGCGGTCTGGAAGGCGTACCCCTTCGCGGAGAACCACGGGATCAGCGCGGCGAGCACGAACATCACCGGTACGTCCCACCACCCCCGCGGCACCTCGGAGAGCACCGCGGCGGCGAGCACCAGCCCGGCCGCGGTGCCGAGCGCGCGCAGCAGGGCGCGGGAGAACACGGAGCCGAAGTCCGGCTTGAGGACGAAGGTGACGGTCAGGGCGACCCAGTAGGAGCGTTCGACCTCGACGACGGACACCAGCGACTGGGCGAGGCCGATGCACAGGGCGAGCCGGAGCCCGTACCGCCAGGAGGCGGAGGACAGCATCATGTCGCGCACGGCCCGCCGGGCCCGCACGCGCAGGGCGGCGGGCCGGCCGAGCCGGTCGTCGACGTTGCGCATGTCGGGGTCGGTGACGTGCACGATGGCCGCCGCGTGCCGCAGCGCGGCGTCGATGGCCCGTTCGGACTGGCTGTGCGGGGACGGGAGGTCGAGCACGGGGGTTCCGGTGCGGCCCTCCTCGACGGCCGCGGCCAGTTCCCGTACGGCCGCCGGGATCTCGGGCGGCAGCGCCCGCCCGCGCAGGTGGGCGGCGGGGGCGGCCTCGACGAGCGGGATGAGCACGTTCAGCTGCGCGAGCATCCGCACCAGGGAGGGGCTGCGTCCGTGGACGCGCGCGCGGCGGCCCAGCACCAGGTCGTACGCGTGGTTCAGGGCGAGGGTGAGGTCACGGCGGCGGTCCTCGTACGCGGATCCGCCCGCGGCCTCCAGGCTGTCGGCCAGTGCCCGGTAGGCGGACGCGACGGCGGTCCGTTCCGGCCGGCGGCCGCGCAGGGGCCAGCCCAGCAGGGTCAGTGCCAGGACGAACAGCCCGCCGGCGGCGAGCAGCAGCGGCGCCGTCCACCAGGGTTGCGGCAGGGGCAGCCCGGCGCCGACGACGGCGTTGAGCAGGAGCAGCAGTCCGGACACGGAGGCGACCGTGCCGATCGAGGAGATCATGCCGGAGACGAGGGCGATCAGGGTGAGGACGCCGACGGCGAGCCAGCCGCGTCCGAAGACGAGGGTGCCGAGGGCCACTCCGACGGCGCCGAAGAGCTGCGGGACGGCGATGTTGAGGACGCGCATCCGGTAGGCGTCGGCGGTGTCGCCGATCACCCCGGACAGGGCTCCCATGGAGACGAGCGCGCCGTATTCGGGTTCGTCCAGGGCGAAGCCGACGGCCAGCGGGACGGAGAGGGCGACCCCGGCGCGCAGGACGGCGGCCCAGGGGACGGGGGCGGTGGTCGGCCGCAGGCCGGCGAGCAGCCAGGCGGGGGGTGTCAGCGGATTCGGCCGGGGCCGCCCGGACGGTATGTGCTCGGTGCGTCGTTCGGTGGTCATTCCGCTTCCGTGTCGCCGCTCGCGAATCGGTTCTTCTGGGGAGTTCTGCGGAGGATGGGTACGTTCCGAGCTTATGGGGTGCGGCGTAGCCGACCCGTCAGCCATGCGCCGAGTGCCGCGGCGAGGCCGACGGCGAGCAGGATCCAGGCGGCGGTCCGCAGGTACGCGGTGAGGGCGTCGTAGACCGCGGCGGCGGCGGGCCGGTCGACGTCGGCGGGCAGGTCGTCGAGGGCGAGGCGGCGGCAGAGGCTCACCGCGATCCACAGCAGCACGGCTCCGACGGCGACCCCGATGCCGGTGGCGAGGACGGCGTGCCGGCGCCGGACGGCGACGGCGATGGCCGCCGCGGCGAGCACCAGCGTCAGCAGGGGGAGCCAGACACCGGCGATCTGGAGCATGTGGAAGCCCTTCCGGAGCGCGGCGAGGTTGTCGTACTCCATGACCTTCACGGACAGGTGGGTCTCGGGGATGCGGTCGGCGAAGGGCACCTCGTCCCCGACCAGTTCGCTCTTGACCTGCGCGATCACGGGGGCGAGGTCGATGGTGAGGGCGTCGCCGTGGCCGGTGGTGAGGGCGTTGAGGAAGGCGGCGTGGGCGGCGCGGTTCGCGGCGTCCCAGGCGGTCCGGTAGGCGGTGGTTCCGGCGAAGGAGCGCAGGGCCTCCGCGATCAGGGCGTCCACTCCGCCCTGGAAGGGGCCGGCGTCGATCTGTCCGGCGAGGGCGCGTCCGGCCTGGGTGACGACGACCTCCTGGACGGCGGGGTCCTCGGCGAGGGGGGACATGGCCGCCGTGTAGCGGCCGGCGTCGCTCAGCTCGTGGTCGGCCCAGTACGCGACGGCGCTCGCGGGGACGAGCAGGGTCACGAGGACGATGAGGGCCGCCGAGAGGAAGGTGCGCACGTCACCAGGGAAAGGCGGGGCGCGGGGCGGCGCCACCGTTGTTGCTGCGAGTGGGTGGCGTGCTCCGGCCGTCGCGGGTTTCCCCTGGTCCGGCCGGGTGATCCACTTGCCGGTCGGGGGTGGCGGGTGTGCTCTGGAGGATGGAAGAGAGGAGCCCCGCCATGGCACATGCGGCACCTACCGTCTCCCGGCGGCACCGCCCGGCGAGGTCGGCCGACGCCCACCACGTCAGCAAGAGCGCCCTGCTCCGTCCCCTGCTGGCCGGCCTCGTGTACGGGGTGTGGGCGGCCTTCATCAAGCGCCAGATGGGCCCGGTCGACGCGGGCAACGTCTTCTACGGGATCCTGTGCGGCGTCATCTTCGCCGCGATCATGTTCGCCCTCGCCCGGGTGGGCCCCCGGCTCAAGCGGGAGGTGCACGCCGCCGCGTACGGCGCCTTCCTCGGCATCGCCGCGGGCTATCTGCACAGCCTGACCAACGAATCCGTGCTGCGTGCCACTGCGGTGGGGCTCTTCGTCGGCATCGGCGTGGGACTCGTCGCCTTCTACCGCTACTACACGCGCGAGCCCTGATCCGGCGGCCGCTCCGCCCGGGCCCCTGAGCCCCCGGGCGCCAGGCTTCTCCCGGTCCGTCGGTCCGGCGCCCGCGTTGCTTCCGGCGGGCGCCGGACCGGCCGCGCCGGCCGGGGTTACGCGGCCGTATCGGGCGTCGCCACGGGCTGCTGGTGTTCGCTCTCGGACTTGGCCTGGGCTTGGGCCTCGGCGCTCACGGCCTGCGGTGCGGGCCGTTCCGGCTGCCGCGCGGGCGGGGTGAAGCGGGCGGCCTCGGCGCGGAGCATGGCGTTCAGGGCGGCGTAGGGGTCGATGGGCATGGCGGAACCTCACGGTGGTTCGAGGGGAGTGTGGGGGTGCGCGCTGCTGCTCGGCCAGCTCAGCAGCGCAGGACCACACTCCGAACCGCCCTCAGCGAGGTGGCCGGTCCGGTCGTCCCGTACGAGGTGACCCGGGACCTCCCGCCCGTGTGTTTCACGTGAAACACCTCGGGGGGCAGCTGCCGTACCGCCGGCAGCGCGCGGGACTGCGCCCGCAGGGCGGCTCGGGACTCGGGGTCCGAGGCCGGATCCGACTGCCCCTCGGTGGGTTCGGCCGGGGCGGTGGAGGCGGGGCGGGACTCGGCCACCGTCGCCGCCGCGGGACCGGCGCCGAACAGGCACAGCAGTACGACGCAGGCCACTGTCAGGACCCTCGCCGGCACCGCTCGTGCGAATCGCGCACCGCTCATGCCCCGCTTTGTGCCCCGACACACCGGAGGACTCCCCGCCGGAGCCCGAGAAGCCCCCGACCGGGGGACGAAGACACCCCCGTCGGCAGACAGGCGGCAGCGGCGCTACCGGCCGCTACAGCGGGCGGGCCGGCCAGTCCAGCAGCCGTGCCCCGATCGCCGCCGTCTGGAGGGTGTACCGGTCGACCGGGTCCCCGGGGTCGGCCCCCGTCAGCCGGTGGATCCGCTCCAGCCGGTACGTCAGGGCCCTTACGCTCAGGCCCAGTCGGCGGGCGGCCTCCGCCGATACGCACCCCGAGTCGAAGTAGGCGGTGAGCGTGTCCAGCAGCGGTCCGGCCCCGCCCCGGCCGGCCCGGAGCGGGCCCAGCACGCTGACCACCAGATCGGCCATCGCCGCCCGGTCCCGGGCCAGTACGGGAAAGACCAGCAGGTCGGCGGAGTGCAGCACGGGCCCTTCGAGGCCGAGCCGGTCCGCGAGGTCGAGCGCGCCGAGGGCCTCCTCGTACGAGGTCACGACCCCGCCCGTGCCCGGGTGGGGCCGGCCGACGCCGACGAGGCCGCCCGCCGAGGCGGTCGCGCGGGCCTGCTGGGCGAAGTGGGCGAGCACGTCGTTCCGGTCGCTCGGTGCCACGAGGATCAGCCGGCCGTCCTTGGTGGCGAGGAGGAAGGCCGTGTTCCCGAACCGTTCGGTCAGGGCCAGTTCCATCTGCCGGATCGCGGGCCCGGTGTCCTCGTACGCCTCGGGGCCGCGGGCGACGGCGACCGCGTGCTCGTGCGCCGGGTGCAGTCCGAAGCGTGCCGCGCGCTCGCCGAGGCGGCCGGGGTCGCCGCGTCCGAGCAGCAGGTCGTCGATGAACTCCCGGCGGGCGGCCTCCTCCTGGCGGACCGCCAGGACGAGGGCCCGCTCGTACCCCTCGGCGAAGGCGTCGACGCTCTGCTCCACCGCCGCCATCACGTGGTCCGGGGTGGCCCGGCCGCCGAGCGCCGTCCGGGTGGCGGCGAGGTGGGCGCCGACCAGGCCCCGCAGTCCGAAGCCGGCTTCGGCCGCCTTCTCGCCGAGCTCCCGGCGGGCGTCGAGTTCGTCCCGCCCCGGGAGGCGGCCGGTGCCCGTGACGCCTTCGAGGATCCGTACGTACCCGGTCAGATACTCCTCGGGTATGTCCTGCCCAGACGTCACACCAGCCCCCGCGTTTCACTCGAAACCCCCATTCTCACCCGACGGGAGGGGTGCCTTCCCGGGGACGGCCCGGGAGGTCGGGTAGGGACCGGGTCCGGGCCCTGGAAGCCGGACCGGACTTCTGAACCAGCGCTTCGGCGGCGGTGACGACTCCTTCGAATAGCTCACACCACGACGAAGACCACCGCCGCCGCCCCCATGAGCGCGGCGGCGATGTGCATCGCGGGATGGCCGTGGTCGCCGAACCAGAGCTGGCGGGCGAGGCCGCCGAGCGCGGCCAGGGCCGTGATGACGCCGATCTGGGCGAGCAGGGTGGCGGCGGTGAAGGGGGCCAGGAGCAGGAGTAAGGAGTTCAGCCAGAACGGGGTGGCGCCGGTCCAGCCCCGCCATTCCCAGATCGCGGTATGCATGTCCCGGCTCCCACCCTCAGCACCCTCGGCACGCGCGCATCGTCCGCACCACGGGTGTCACGCGTGACTCGCTCAACTCGTCGGCTGTACAGCCTCCTTGGGTGCGGCGGTCGGGGCAATAGCGCGTTCGGCTAGAAACGCGAAGGCCAGGCCGAAAGTCGCCCACAGGGTGGTCTGGATGGCCAGCGAGGCCAGCCTGAAGTCCCAGATCAGCGCGGCCGGGAAGCCCTCGGGGACCTCGTTGATCCCGGGCAGCAGGGCGTACGAGAGGCCGACCGCCGCGATGAACGCGAGCCCGGCGACGACCGAGGCGTTCCAGTTGCCGAGACCGGGCGCCAGGCGCCGGCCCAGGATCAGCGCACCCGCCGCCAGCAGCGCGCTCAAGGCGATCATCAGGAGGTAGAGGGCGGTGCGCCGGGCGGCGGTGTCGGGGTCTCCCACGGCCGGCGGGTTGGCGGGGTACTTGAAGAACGGCACCAGCGTCACGACGACGAAGAGGGCGCCGGTGACGAGGGCGGCCGTGGCCCGGGTGCCGAAGCGCCCGATGCGGCCCAGGGCGTAGCAGAAGACGAGCGCGGCGATGCCGCCGAGCGCGACGGCGAACAGCAGGACGCCGGTGCCGAGACCGGCCGTGGCCTGGAGGGCCCGGCTGACCGGCGGTTCGTCGCCGTGGTCGTGGCCCACGGCGGCGCCGGCCTCTTCGATGGCGATCGCCGCGTCCACCTTGGACTCGCCGAGGAGGTAGGCGACGAGGAACGCGGCGACGCCGGCGAGCAGACCGGCGAGCATGCCCCGGACGAGCAGGACGCGGGGGGAGATGGGGTTCACGTGGGTTCCCTTGCGCGGGTGGGGACGGCTGATCAGCGGGAGGTGATCAGTGGCAGGGGAAGCCGAGCAGGTGGCGGCCGTCGTGCAGCCACTCGTGGATGGTCTCGCCCTCGAAGAGGGCGGTGGCGCCCTGCTCGACGCCGACGAAGTAGAGCAGTACGAGGGTCAGCACGCCCGCGAAGACGGCCCAGGGGGCCAGTGCGGAGAGGGAGATCGGGGTGATCGCGGCGGGAGCCGTCGTGGGTACGGCGGAGTGAGCCATGGCAGAACCTCCAGGGGGAACACGCGTCCCGGTCAGTGGTGCTCGAACCGAAGGTGGCGGGTCTGACTTCTCCCCTCCATCGTGCGAGGGGATTCACAGTGGCGCGACCGTGCCGGAGTTTCACCGGTGCTTCCGTCATACCTTCGTCATGTCGTCGAGAACGTACCGCGCGGGTGGCCGGAACGCCACGGCGCGCACGCGCCCTCTCGCGCGCTGGTCGGAGCGCCCTACGCTCCCCCCATGCCCTCCGTACGCGTGCACCTGACCACCCCGCCGCTCGGCCCGGACGCCCGTCAGGGCCGGTTCGGACACGGGGATCCCTGCCCGGGACACGAGGGCCTGGCCGGGCCCGCCACGGGCGCGTGGGCCGGGCGGACCCTGGAGGAGGTCGCCGCCGAGGACCCGCAGGCCGTCCGGAGCTGGCTCACCGACCCGGAGTACGCGCCTCCGGGCGGTGGGGAGTCCGTGGCCGCCCTGATCGCCCGCACCGGGGCCCACCTGGCCGGTCTGGAACCCGGCCGGCACCACGCCGTGGTCGCGCAGGCCGTCGTACGGGCGGCCGTGGTCGCGGCGCTGGAGCTGCCGGCCGCCGCGTTCTGGCGCCTCGACGTCCGGCCGGACACCGTCACCACCCTCAGCGGGCGCGCCGGCCGCTGGAACCTCCTGGTGGGCCGGGACCGGGACCCGGAGTAGCCCGGGCAGCGCCACGGCCCGGACCCCGCGACGCGGTCCGGGCCGTGGCGACCGAAGGGGGCCTAGGCGACGATCCAGTCGGACGTGGCGATCACCGGCTGCACGCCGTCACGGTGGATGGTGCCCTCGATCAGGCCGTACATCCGGTCCGCCGCGAAGTAGACCTCGTTGTCGTTCTTGAGGCCGAAGGGCTCCAGGTCGACGAGGAAGTGGTGCTTGTTGGGGAGGTTCAGCCGGACCTCGTTGACCTTCGGGCAGTTGTCGAGCACCCGCTCGGCCATCTGGTTCAGGGTCTGCTGGAGCGAGTAGGAGTACGTCTCGGCGAAGGCTTCCAGCATGTGCTTGCGGACCTTCTTGTACGACTGGTCCCAGTCGTACTGCGGGTCGTCGGCGGCCAGCGCCGAATGCGCCCAGCGCGAGGTGACCTTGGTCGCCAGGATGCGGTCGTACGCCTCCTGGAGGGTCGTGTACTTGTCCTTGATGTAGCCGTGGAACTCGGAGTTCGTCGAGTTCATCACCGTCAGGTCCTTCAGACCCGAGATGACCTGGAGACCCGTGGTCTCGCTGTAGGTGATCTGCGCGGTGCGCACCTCCTGGCCCTTGCGGACGAAGGAGTGCTGCTCCTTGCGCGTCGGGACCGGGATGCGGTCCCAGACGTACTCCTCGATGCGGATCTGCGCCTCGCGGATCGGCTGCTGGGAGGAGACGAAGTGCTTGGCGAGCAGGATGCCGAAGGCCTCGGGGGAGGCGATGCCGTGCTCCTTGCCGAAGGCGTACACCGTGTTCTTGGTGGTGTCGGTCGGCAGGCAGTTGGCGTTGTCGCCGGTCAGGTGGACGTCGCGGAACTCACCACGGAGCGCGACCGAGACGTTGAGGTCGCGGATCTCGTGCCAGGAACCGTCGTTGCCCTTGCGGGTGACCTTGACGATGCGGTTCTCGGCCTTGCCGTACTGGTTCTGCGCCAGGACGTGCTTGCTCATGCTGTCTTCCTTCGGGTCTCGGGAACACGGAGTCCGGTTGTCTGGATCCCGTACGCCCGGCGTCCAGCGCCCGCCCGTTGAAGGACGTCCCGCTCCCCGCCGTTCGGCCCCGCGGGGCCGCCCCGGGACTGACGTGCATCCCGGTCCGTAGGTGCTTGGGCCCGCAGGTGTCGTTCGCTGCGGTTCCTGCACGGATTGCAGCATGTGTACGGCGGGTTAACCACCGCGCGAATCATCCGAACACCGGCACCCACGGATTGGGCGACCCCACAAACCCGCAGGTCAGGCCATGTGTGCGTCGGCGACGCTGAGGGCCTCGTCAAGGATTCCGAGGCCCTTCGCCACGTCCTGGGCGGAGATGTTGCAGGGCGGGGCGACGTGGATCCGGTTCCCGGCGGTCAGCGGCCACAGGCCGCCCTTCTTGCAGGCCGCCCCGAACTCCGCCATCGGCGCGTTGTCGCCGCCGGAGGCGTTGTACGGGACCAGCGGCTCGCGGGTCTCCCGGTCGCGGACGAGTTCCAGGGCCCAGAAGGTGCCCATGCCGCGCACCTCGCCGACCGACGGGTGCCGCTCGGCGAGCGCCCGCAGGCCCGGACCGAGCAGTTCCGAGCCGGTGCGGGCGGACTGCTCGACGATGCCCTCCTCCGCCATCGTGTTGACCGTCGCGACGGCGGCGGCGCAGGCCAGGACGTGACCGGAGTACGTCAGACCGCCCGGGTAGGGCCGGCGGGCGAAGGTCTCGGCGATGGCGGCGGAGATGGCGACACCGCCGAGCGGCACGTACCCGCTGGTGATGCCCTTGGCGAAGCAGAGGAGGTCGGGGGTGACGTCCCAGTGCTCGGCGGCGAACCACTTACCGGTGCGCCCGAAACCGACCATGATCTCGTCCAGGATGAACACGATCCCGTAGCGGTCGCACAGCTCGCGCACGCCCGCGAGGTAGCCGGGAGGCGGGACGAGCACGCCGGGGGCGCCGCCGACGGTCTCCAAGATGATCGCGGCGATGGACTGCGGGCCCTCGAAGATGATGGTGTCCTCCAGGTGGCGCAGGGCGCGCGCGGACTCCTCGGCCTCGTTCGCCGCGTGGAACGGCGAGCGGTACAGGAACGGTCCCCAGAAGTGGACGACACCGGCGGTCGCGCTGTCGTTGCCGAAGCGGCGCGCGTCACCGGTCAGGTTGATCGCGGTGGACGTGGCGCCGTGGTACGACCGGTAGGCGGACATGACCTTGGGCCGGCCGGTGTGCAGCCGGGCCATCCGTACGGCGTTCTCCACGGCCTCGGCGCCCGCGTTCGTGAAGAAGATCTTGTCGAGGTCGCCGGGGGTGCGTTCGGCGATCAGCCGGGCCGCCTCGGAACGGACGTCCACGGCGAAACCGGGGGCGACGGTACAGAGCTTGGCGGCCTGCTCCGCGATGGCGGCGGCGACCTTGGGGTGCTGGTAGCCGATGTTGGTGTAGACGAGCGCACTGGAGAAGTCGAGGTAACGGTTGCCCTGGTAGTCCCAGAAGTACGAGCCCTCCGCCCCGGCCACGGCGAGCGGGTCGATGAGCTCCTGCGCCGACCAGGAATGGAAGACGTGCTTCCGGTCGGCGTCTTTCACTGAGGCGAGGGCAGCGGCTTCTGCGTTCATGTACCGAGGGTAGTTGTCCAGGATGTGGACCCCGGGGTGCCTCCGGTCCGGCGTGGCCGGAGCTTCGGGGCGGGGCGCTGACTTGACGGATCGCGGGCCCGGGCCTCGCCCCGGCGGCGGACGGCGGCCTACTTTCACGGCAGCCGCTCCACGGGGGAGACCGGTGGAACGTCCACGACGGGACCCTTCGCTCACCGCCAGGGAGCGAAGGGTTCTTCGTGCCGTTCGGCGCCCCCTTCGCCGCGGATCTTCCTGCTCCACGCCCTCTTTGTGCCCATTCGGGACTGATTTTCGGTGCTCGGCCGGTACGACGGGCGGCCCCGGCGTGTTCTCGTGGAGCAAAGCATGGGATTGTCCGAGGCGGGGCCGGGTAGGTGCGGCGCCGAGGGGCAGGGCGGAGACGGGAGAGCCGGTGGCGGAGCAGACGCGGAGGCTCGTCCTGGGCGGCGCCACGACCGGGGTCGTGACCCGGTGCCGGGACTTCACTCGCAGGGCCCTCGACGACTGGCTGTGGCCGGACGGTGCGGAGGAGACGGAGGACGCGCTCCTGCTGGTGTCCGAGGCGGTCACGAACGCCTGCCTGCACGCGGGCGGGCCGCGTGAACTGGTCCTCCGGCACAGCCCCGGACGGCTGCGGGTCGAGGTCAGCGACGACAGCGACGAGCCGCCGCGCGCCCGGCCGGCGGAAGCCCGGTCGCGTCCCGGAGGGCACGGGCTGATCCTGCTGGCGCGGCTCGCGAAGGGCTGGGGCTGGGAACCCTCGGCGGACGGCCGGACCGGCAAGACGGTCTGGCTGGAGGTCACCGCCCCGGGACCGGCCCCCGAGCCCGGTCCGGGCGGCTGACGCGCCGGGCACGTACCTCCCCGGCCCAGTACGGGCGGGGGCGGTACGGGGTTGTTCCCCGCCGGGCTACGCGTCCGTGAGGAGGCCGCCGCGCAGGCGGGTCAGGGTGCGGTTGAGCAGCCGGGAGACGTGCATCTGGGACAGGCCCAGCCGGTCCCCGATCTCGGACTGGGTCAGTTCCTGCCCGAACCGCAGTGCCAGCAGCGCCCGCTCCCGGTCGGGCAGCCCGGCCAGCATCGGCTTGAGGGACTCCAGGCACTCGATCGTGTCGTACGCCGGCTCCTCCTCGCCGAGCGAGGCCCGCTCGGCGACCGGGTCGCGTTCGGTGTCCTCGGGCGCCGGGGCGTCCAGCGAGCGGGCGGAGTAGGCGCGGGCCGCCTTCTGGCCCTCCGAGAACTCCTCCGGCGTGACGTGCAGCCGCTCGGCCATCTCCGCGTCCGTGGGCTCGCGCCCGAGGTCCTGTTCGAGCGTGTCGTGCACCTTGGCGGAGTCGATCCGCAGCTCCTGGAGCCGGCGGGGGACCTTCACGGCCCAGCTCGTGTCGCGGAAGAACCTCTTGATCTCGCCGGTGATGGTCGGCATCGCGAAGGTGGTGAACTCGACCCCGCGCTCGGGGTCGAACCGGTTGATGGCCTTGATCAGGCCGATCGTGCCGACCTGGACGATGTCCTCCATCGGCTCGCTCCGGCCCCGGAAGCGCCGGGCGGCGTACTTCACCAGGCTCAGGTTCAGCTCGACGAGGGTGTTGCGGACGTACGAGTACTCCGCCGTGCCCTCGTCGAGCGCGGCCAGCCGCTGGAACAGGGCCACCGAGAGGGCCCGGGCTTCGTGCGTTCCGACGTCGGTGAGGTCTGTACGGTCCATCGCTCTGCGCTCTCCTCCGACGGTGTGGTCCCGTGGGCGGGGCCGTCGTCCTGCGCGGTCGCTGTCCAGGGGGATATACCCGCCTGAACCGCTGGATACCCGCATATTTTTTCGACACGGCATGCCGTTTCACGTGAAACAACGGCCTGACCAGCAGCAACACGACCTACGGCGGGGGCGTGACCGCCTCGGCATAGAGCCGGAACAGGCGCGGGCCGTCCGGGTCCGCGGCCGACCGGAGCCGGGCCCAGGCCGTAGCCGCCGCCGCGCGCGCCACCGCGCCCGGCCACGGGTCGGGCAGCAGCTCGGGCGGCAGGAGCGGGTCCGGGAGCATGGCCTCCCCGAAGGCGGCCGCCAGGGTCACCGCGTGGGCGAGAGGGGCCCCCGGGCCGTCGGCGGGACCGGGGCCCGGGGAGCCCGCGGCGAGGGCGTGCAGGGCCGCGTACCGCCCCGCGATCTCCTCCAGCGGCCACAGCCGGGCCGCCAGGGCCACCGGATCGGTGGTTCCGCCCACCGTGAGGTCCCGGCTGCTCAGGCAGGTCAGCCCGTCGCTGACGCCCAGTTCCGCCGCGCGGGCCCGTACGTACGCGCCGATGTCGTTCGGGGTGACGTACAGCCCGCCCTGCACGGGGGCGGCGCCGAGCGCGGTCAGGGTGTCCCGCAGTGCGTCCCGGGCGGTCCGGGCCGATTCCGGGACGGCGAAGGCGTACAGGTGCCAGACCCCGTCCCACGGCTCCAGCCCGCCGTCCTGCCGGTAGGCGTGCCGGACGAAGTCCACCTCGGGGACCAGCGGCAGACCGGCCGCCGCCGCGTCCGCCGCCCCCGTGAGCCGCAGTACGGCCCGCCGGCCGCGGCCCTCCTGCGTGAAGCGGCCCTCCGCCGCGAGCCGCTTCACGCACAGCCGCACCTGCTGGTCGGTCATGCCGAGCGCGGCCGCGACCTCGTACAGCTCTGCGGCGTCCACGGAACCGTCCTCGCGGACCAGCGCGTGCACCACGAGCCGCGTCGGAACCACGGGCCCCGCCACGGAACCGGGCCCTGCCGCCGGCCCGGTCGTTTCCACTGGTCGTCCCGCGCTCATCGGGCCGCCACCGCCTTGTGCATCGTCGTCACGGCTCCGAAGCCCAGCACGTCCCGCAGCCACGGCGTGCGCCGCACCCGCGCGGCCGTGAACCCGCGCCGCTCGTACAGGGCCCGGGCGCGGGGGTTCTCGGCGATCACGTCCAGCCGGATCCGTCGGCAGCCCCGTTCGGCCGCCACCTCCTCGATCCCGTCGAGGAGCAGCCCGCCGATGCCCCGCCCGCGCGCCGCGGGATCCACGGCGATGCCGTCCATGACGAGCTCGCCACGGGCCGGGGTGCGCTCCAGCAGCGCCAGCAGGAACACCCGGTACAGGCCCCTGACCTGCCCGTACTGGGCCCTGACGGCGGCCGCGTCGCCGCCTACGAGGCCCCGTCCGGCGAGCTGGTAGCCGGCCACCCCGAGCACGCGGCCGTCCTCGGCCAGGGCGGTCAGGGCCCGGTCCCGGTGCAGGTGGGCGGCGATGAACCGGCGCCCCGCCGCGGCCGAGCCCAGCGCGGCGCCCAGTTTCCGGCCGAAGGCCTCCCAGTACAGCTCGGCCACCCGCTCCTCGGCGCCCTCGGGCACTCCTCGCCGCACCCGGGTGCGGCCGCTCTCCGTCGTCATGGGCACAAGCGTAATACGTTCATTGACGCTACGATCGTTTTCTGAATGATAGATACTGTGAGCCGACCGGGACCGACCGAGAAGGAGGAGCCATGCGCAAGGCCTTGACCGTCACCCTGGCCGCCGTCGTCCTCGTGGCCGCCGCCCTCACGGGCGTCGTGCTCTGGCAGAACAGCTACGACCTGCGCGAACAGCGGGTCGCGGTCCCGGCCGGCGGCCGGGAGCTGCCGGGGGTGCTGGCCACCCCCGACACCGGCTCCGGCCCCTTCCCGCTCGTCGTGTTCGTGCACGGCGACGGGGAGGCGGACGCCACCCACGACGGCTTCTACCGGCCCTACTGGGAGGCCTTCGCCCGTGCCGGGTACGCCTCGCTGTCCCTCGACAAGCCCGCCGACTGGCTCTCCCAGTCCATGGACGACCGCGCCCGCGAGACGGCCGACGCCCTCGCCTGGGCCCGGACCCGCCCCGGGATCGACGGGGACCGGATCGGCCTGTGGGGCGCCAGCCAGGCCGGATGGGTGATGCCCAAGGTGGTGGCCCGGGTCCCGGCGCCGGGCGTGGCCTTCGTCATCGCGGTCGGCACGGCCGTCAACTGGCACCGCCAGGGCGAGTACCACCTGCGGTCCGAGCTGCGTGCCGAGGGCGCCGGCCCCGAACGCACCGCGGCCGCCCTGCGCGCCCGGGAGACCACCCTGGAACTGCTGCGGCGCGGGGCGACGTACGCGGAGTACCGGTCCGGCCCGGACGCGGATCCGGACCTGAGCGCCGCCCGCTGGACGTTCATCAGCCGCAACCACACCGCCGACGCCCGCGCGGACCTGCGCGCGATGCCCCCGGTACCGGTGCTGCTGCTCTCCGGCGCCGACGACCTCAACGTGGACGGAGCCGAGACCGAGGCCGTCTACCGGGAGCTGCTCGCCCCCGGCACCCTCACCGTCCGCCGCTATCCCGCCGCCACCCACGCCCTCGTCCGCACCCCCGTCGAGCGCTCCTCCTGGCGGCTGACCCTGACGGCCCTGTTCGCCCCGCGGGCCCTGTTCCCGCCCGGCCTCCTCGCCGACCAGCGGAACTTCCTGGAGCAACGGCGGGGTGGGTAGGCCGTCGGCCCGGTCCGCGTCAGCGGCGGGGCTGGAAGAGGGCCGGAACCAGGGAGGCCGCCATCAGGGCGACCACCCAGACGTAGGTCTCCCGGAAGGCCGCGGCCAGTGCCGGAGCCGAGGCGGCGCCGGCCTCGACCAGTCCCCCGGCCCCGGCCGCCGACGTGGTGAGCAGGACCGACAGCAGCGCCGTACCGGCGGAACCGGCGATCTGCGAGTTGATGTTGATCAGGGTGGAGGCCGCCGGTACCTGGGCGGCGGCGAAGCCCCGGGTGGCGCCGGTGACGGTCGGCATCATCGTCATGCCCGCCCCGGCCCCGGCCACGGTGAGCGCGCCGACCAGCTGCCAGTAGGGAGTGCCGGCGCCGAGCCGCAGGGTGAAGAGCCCGTACCCGAGGACCGCGAGCACGATCCCGGCCGGGACGACGCGCCCGGCGGGGATCCGGTCGGTCAGCCGGCTCGTGACCTGGAGGGCGATCCCCGTGGCGATCACCTGCGGCACGCCCAGCAGCCCGGACGCCGTCGCGCTCTCGCCCCTGACCAGCTGGTAGTACATCGGCACCAGCATCATCGCCCCGAAGTAGGCGCCGGCGAACAGGGCCAGGGTGCCGATCCCGCTGGCGAAGGCCCGCACCTTCAGCAGCCGCAGGTCCAGCAGCGGGGCACGAGTCGTCAGCGCCCGTAAGACGAAGCCCAGCACCAGGGCCGCCCCCACCAGGGCCGGCACCAGCGCGCCGGCCGAAGAGAAGTCGCCGTGCTCGCCGCCGGTGGCCAGTCCGTAGATCAGCGCCGCGAGTCCGGGGGAGAGCAGCACCAGGCCGAGGACGTCGAGGCGGCCGGCCGCACCGACCGCCTCGCGGGGTAAGGTCCGCGCGGCGAGCACCAGGGCGAGGATGCCGACCGGCACGTTGATGAAGAAGATCCAGCGCCACGAGGCCGCGTCGACCAGCCAGCCGCCGAGTACCGGCCCGACCAGCGGTCCCACCAGTACGGGAATGCCCAGCAGGCCCATCATCCGGCCCTTGTGCTCCGGGGCGGAGGCGGTCAGCACCATGGCCATCCCCAGCGGCACCAGCATGCCGCCGCCCAGCCCCTGGAGGACCCGGAAGGCGATCAGGGTCTCGATGGACCAGGCGAGGCCCGCCAGGGCCGAACCGACGCCGAACACGGCCATGGAGAGCATGTAGAGCCGCTTGGTGCCGAACCGGCCCGACGCCCAGGCGGTGACCGGGATGACGGCCGAGAGGGCCAGCGTGTAACCGGTCGCGGTCCACTGGAGGGTGGCGAGCGGGGCCTGGAAGTGCCGGGAGAGCCCTCCGAGGGCGACGCCCAGGACGGTGGTGTCAAGGACGATCATGAACGAGCCGAGGATCACCACCACCGCGATCGCCGTGGGGGACGGGTTGGGCCGGGAGGGGGCGGGTGCCCCGATGGCGGTCAGGGGCGTGTGCACGGTGTGCCTCCTCGTCGGTCCCGCAAGGGCGGCGCGGCCGCCCCCGGATCTCCGTACCACCCGAACACCCGGTACTCGGGCGGCGGTGGACGGCCGGTGTTTCACGTGAAACACCGGCCTCGGACACCGCGTTCACGGCCGGGGGCGGTGGCGGCGGGCCGACACCCTAGGCTGCGCTCCATGGAGTCCTACACGATCGGCCAGGCAGCCCGGCTGCTCGGCGTGAGCAGCGACACCGCACGCCGCTGGGCGGACGCGGGCCGCTTCCCCACCCGTCGCGAGGGCAACCGCCGCATCGTCGACGGGCCGGACCTGGCGGTGTTCTGCGTCGAGGTGGCCCAGGAGGGCGCCGAGGGCGAGGACGCCCCGTACACGTCGGCCCGCAACGCCTTCCCGGGGATCGTGACCGGGATCAAGCTGGGGACGGTCAGCGCGCAGGTGGAGATTCAGGCCGGCCCGCACCGGGTGGTGTCCCTGCTGACCCGGGAGGCCGTGGAGGAGCTGGGCCTCGCGGTCGGCATGCGCGCCACCGCCCGGGTGAAGTCGACCAGCGTCTTCGTCGACCGCACCTGACCGACCGGCGCGTAAGACACCCGTCCGCGCGGGACACCCGGCCGCGCGGGGAACACCGCCCCCGCCCGGACCCCGCCCCCGTCAGGCGTACGCCCCCGCGCGGGCCGCCGCCAGTGCCGCCAGTGCCGCGCGGTCGGCGGCGGCCTCGTCGAGGGGGGCGGCGGTGGTGAGGAAGCGGTAGTACAGCGGGGCGGAGACGGCCCGGATGACCTCGGAGGGGTCGGTGCCCGGCGGCAGTTCGCCCCGCTCGACGGCCTCCCGTACGCAGGGCGCCCATTCCGCGACGCGGACCTCGTAGAAGCGGTGCAGGGCCTCGGCCGTCCTCGGGTCGCTCGCGGCCGCCGCGATCACCGCCTTGAACAGGGGCCCCTGGCGGGGGTCGGTCAGCGTGCGCCGGACGAGGGCCGCGTTGGCCGTGAGGTCGTCGAGCAGGGAGCCCGTCTCGGTGCGGGGCAGCGACTGTTCGGCCATGTCCGTCAGCAGGTCGGCGACCAGTCCGGCGACCGTGCCCCAGCGGCGGTAGACGGTGGTCTTGCCGACGTCCGCGCGGCGGGCAATCTCTGCCAGGTCCAGAGCGTGGAAGCCCTGCTCGGCCAGGGTGTCCCCGGCCGCCCGGAGCACGGCCGCCCGGACCCGGGCCGTGCGGCCCCCGGGTCGCACGGTCCCCGGCTCGGCGGGTTCGGGTTCGGTGTCTCCCCCGGGCTCGGTGGTCCCCCCGGGCGCGCTCGACTCGGCCGGCTCGGCGGCATCACTCGAAGCCATAACGGTTCTCCGGTTCTATTAGTGACGGTCTCCTGTTACGTTGGAATCACCTTAAAGGGTCTGCGGTGCCATTACTGCTTTCTGGAGGGATCCGTCATGGAATACAGGCAGCTCGGAACGTCCGGTCTCAAGGTCCCCGCCCTGAGCTTCGGCGCCGGCACCTTCGGCGGCAGCGGCCCGCTGTTCGGCGCCTGGGGCACCACCGACGCGCAGGAGGCGCGCCGCCTCGTGGACATCTGCATCGAGGCCGGCATCACGATGTTCGACACCGCCGACGTGTACTCGGAGGGGGCCTCCGAGGAAGTGCTGGGCCAGGCGGTCCGGGGACGCCGCGACCAGGTGATCCTGTCCACCAAGGCCGGCCTGCCGACGGGAGACGGCCCCATGGACGCCGGGACCTCCCGCTCCCGCCTGATCAGGGCGACCGAGGACGCACTGCGCCGCCTCGGCACCGACTACATCGACCTCTTCCAGCTGCACGCCTTCGACGCCGCCACCCCCGTCGAAGAAGTGCTGTCCGCCCTCGACCAGCTCGTCCGGGCCGGCAAGATCCGGTACGTCGGCGTCTCCAACTTCGCCGGCTGGCAGCTGATGAAGTCCCTCTCCGCCGCCGACCGGCACGGCTTCCCCCGCTACGTGGCCCACCAGGTCTACTACTCGCTCGTCGGCCGCGACTACGAGTGGGAGCTGATGCCGCTCGGCCACGACCAGGGCGTCGGCGCCGTCGTGTGGAGCCCGCTGGGCTGGGGCCGCCTCACCGGAAAACTGCGCCGGGGCCGCCCGCTGCCCGAGGGCAGCCGCCTGCACGACACCGCCGACTACGGACCGCCGGTGGACGACGAGCACCTCTACGACGTCGTCGACGCCCTCGACGAGGTGAGCCGGGAGACCGGCCGGACCGTCCCCCAGGTGGCCATCAACTGGCTGCTGCAACGCCCCACCGTCTCCTCCGTCATCGTCGGCGCGCGCAACGAGGAGCAGCTCCGGCAGAACATCGGCGCGGTCGGCTGGTCCCTGACGCCCGAGCAGGCGGCCCGCCTCGACGCCGCGAGCCACCGGCCGGCGCCGTACCCGTACTTCCCGTACGAGCGCCAGGAGGGCTTCGCCCGCCTCAACCCGCCCATGACCGGGACGCGTTGACCGCCCTGCCTCGCGGACCGCGACCGGCGCCCCGGCCCCTCCCGCGATGTGACGCGGATCACGGGAATGTCCGGCCGGTCCGCGCACTCTTCCCCCCGACACGCCGTCAAGGAGGAAGCCGCCATGAGGATCCCGCGGACCGGGCCCGCCGGCCCCCCGCCCGGCCCACCGCCCGCCGCCCCGGGCGGCGCCGGCGCGGCCGCCCGCCCCGATGCGGCCGCGCTCGTACGCTCCGCCCAGCGCGGCGACCGCATGGCCGTCCAGGAGCTGCTGGACCTGCTCACCCCCTACGTCGGGCGGCTGTGCGGCCCCATCGCCCTCCAGGACGGCGCGGACGCCACCCAGGAAGCCCTGATCGTGATCTTCCGGAACATCGGCCGGCTCCGGGAACCGGCGGCCCTGTTCGGCTGGGTCCGGGTGATCGCCGTACGGGAGGCCGTGCGCATCGCCCGCGCGGGCGCCCGCACCGTCCCCGACCCGCTCGACCAGGTCCCCGCCCGGGACGACCCGCAGCTCGCCGCCGACGTCCGCGACGTACTGGAGCGGCTGTCCCCGGACCACCGCGCCGTCCTGGTCCTGCGCGACCTCGAAGGGCTGGACGAACACTCCGTCAGCGCACTCCTCGGGGTGCCCGAACCCACCGTGCGGACCCGCCTCTTCCGGGCCCGGCGCAACTTCCGGAAGGCGTGGGAACGTTGAAGGACTCCTGGCCCGTCGCCGAACTCGACGCCGTCGGCAGGCTCCGGGTGGTCGCCCGCACCACCCCCGGCGCGGCCTACGCCGAGGACCGCCTCGCCGCCCCCTTCGACCGGGTCTGGGAACTGGCCCGGGACCTGGAACACCAGATGCCCCGCATGGTCACCGACATCGGCGAGTTCACCGTCACGGCCACCACCGGCGACCGCCTCGAAGCCCTCGCCCGCAGCCCCCTCGGCCTGCGGACCCGCTTCGACGTCGTCCTGCGCCCCGGCTGGTGCCTCATGCAGAGCCGCTTCGTCCTCGGGGGCATGGCCGCCGTACCGGACGGCGACGGCACCCGCTTCGCCTTCTTCGGCGCCCTCCGCCTGCCGGCCGCCCGGCAGCCCGGGATCCGGACGGCCGGGGTCCGGCTGGCCGGCCGGGCGCTGGCGCCCCTGATGGAACCCCTCGGCGCCAGGGCGCTGCGGCGGTTCGCCGACCAGCTGGACCCGGGGACCACCGACCGCTGACCGAAGGACGAACGAACCAACGGACCAGGGGACCAACGGACCAGGGGACCAGCGGACCAGCGGACGAACGGACCAGCGGATCCCGGACCACCGACCGGTTCAGCCCGGGAGGACCGAGCCCAGGTCGATCCGCGCCAGCCGCTCGGGGTCGGTGAGGATGTCGAGCGCGGTGATCCGGCCGCCCTGGATGGTGAACGCCATGACCGACAGCGGCTTGCCCTGCGCCATGGAGACCACGCCGGGCGTGCCGTTGACCAGCGCCGGGTAGGCGGATTCGGCGAACCGGGCGAAGGCGATCGCCTGGGACGCCACGTCGGCCGCGCCGCGCCGCAGCAGGCTGGGCAGCAGCGCGCCCCCGTCGGACCGGGCCACGATCCCGGGGTCGAGTACGGCGACCAGGGCCTCGAAGTCCCCGCCGCGCGACGCGGCGAGGAAGGCGTCGACGACCTCCCGGCGCCGGGTCAGGTCGCTGTCGGGAGCGGGCGCCGCGCCCTGGACCCGGCGGCGGGCGCGGCTGGCGAGCTGGCGGGTCGCGGCGGGGGTCCTGCCGAGGACGGGCGCGATCTCCTCGAAGGTCACCGCGAACATGTCGTGCAGGACGAAGGCGAGCCGCTCGGCCGGGGCCAGGGTCTCCAGTACGACCATCAGGGCGATGCCGACCGAGTCGGCCAGCAGCACTTCCTGCTCGGGGTCGATCCGGTCGGGCCCGCTGACGACCGGGTCGGGCAGCCGTACCGGCTGGTCACGGACCTCCAGCGGCTCCTCCCGCCGGGTGGTGCGGGAGCGCAGCATGTCCAGGCAGATCCGTCCGACCACCGTGGTCAGCCAGCCGCCGAGGTTGTCGACGGCGCCGGCGTCGGAGCGGCTCAGCCGCAGCCACGCCTCCTGGACGGCGTCCTCCGCGTCGCCGAGCGAGCCCAGCATCCGGTAGCCCACCGCCCGCAGGTGGGGGCGGTGTTCCTCGAAACGCCGTGCCAGCGCGTCGTTCTCGTCCATCCGTCACACCCCGTCGTGATCCGTCGCCCGTTCGGTCGGACCGATGCCCCGGTCCGCCCGAGGACGGTAACCGGCGGTCCGCGGGCGGGGCGCGGAGATTTCCCGTACGGCCGCCGGAAGCAGCGGGCGGGGGCGGGGACGGTGCGGGGGCTCAGCCGGTGTCGTCGTCCGGCCGTTCCGCGGCGCGGCGGTACTCGGCGTTGATGCGCTGTGCCTCTTCGAGCTGGTCCTCGAGGATGACGATGCGGCAGGCGGCCTCGACCGGAGTGCCCTGGTCGACGAGTTCCCGGGCGCGGGCCGCGATCCGCAGCTGGTACCGCGAATAGCGGCGGTGCCCGCCCTCGGAGCGCAGCGGGGTGATCAGCCGGGCCTCGCCGATCGCGCGGAGGAAGCCGGGAGTGGTCCCGAGCATCTCGGCCGCGCGCCCCATCGTGTAGGCGGGGTAATCGTCGTCTTCCAGTCGGTCGCCGAGCGGGTTGTCCGCCGTCATCCGCACCTCCTCCGGGAACGTGTCGGGGCCCCGGCGCCGTACGGCACCGGGGCCCCGAAGGAAATTCAACACCATCCGCAGGTTCCGCCGTCGCCCCGCCCTCGGGGCGGCGTCGGCGTC
The DNA here is from genome assembly GCF_040611935.1 of Streptomyces sp. NPDC006512. Taxonomy (NCBI): domain Bacteria; kingdom Bacillati; phylum Actinomycetota; class Actinomycetes; order Kitasatosporales; family Streptomycetaceae; genus Streptomyces; species Streptomyces sp. NPDC006512. The sequence continues at coordinate 145,145 of NZ_JBEXPG010000008.1, forward strand.
CCCACCTGCGGGCGGGTCCGGTGGATCAGACGGAGACCGGTGTTCCGAGCGCCGCCGCGGCCCGCTGGAGGGGGGTGAGGGCGGGTGCGGGTGCGGGCTCGCGGGGGAGGGTGCGGCAGGTGAAGCCGAGCTGGGCCATGGCCCGTACGACCTCTCCGGCGCTGAAGTCGCGGCGGTCCTGGCGGGTGACGACCTCACCCACCTGCATCACCGGGTACTGCCGGCGGCCGATGATCACGGACTCACCGGTGACCGGCTCGGGCTTGACGCCCTTCATCGTTTCCAGCACGCCGCTCTTGGTCAGGTCGAAGGGGAAGCGGGCGATGACGCAGCGCATGGGACCTCACAGGTGGAGAAGGGGGACGGGCCGGACGGGACTTCGACGACGGGAACCGGGGGCGTTCCGCGGCCTCAGGCCGCGGCGCCCAGCGGGGACTGCCCGGACTGCCCGGACTGTCCCGACTGCGCGCGGGCCGGACGGCGCCGTGCCTGCGAGGGGCGGCCGCGCCCGCCGCGGGAGGTGGCGCTGCGCGGGGTGCGCTCGGCCGGCGGGGCGGTGATGACCACCGGGACGCCGGAGGGGGTCCGGGCGCCCGTGATGCGGTTCAGCTCGGCTTCGCCGGAGCGGACCTGGGTGACCGTGGGGCTGATCCCGGCGTCCGACATCAGGCGGGTCATGGCGCGCCGCTGCTGGGGCGTGACGAGGGTGACGACGCTGCCGGACTCGCCGGCGCGGGCGGTGCGGCCGCCGCGGTGGAGGTAGTCCTTGTGGTCGGTGGGCGGGTCCACGTTGACGACCAGGTCGAGGTTGTCGACGTGGATGCCGCGCGCGGCGACGTTCGTGGCGACCAGCACGGTGACGTGCCCGGTCTTGAACTGCGCCAGGGTGCGCGTCCGCTGGGGCTGCGACTTGCCGCCGTGCAGCGCGGCCGCCCGGACGCCGCTGTTCAGCAGGTCCTGGGTCAGCCGGTCCACCGCGTGCTTGGTGTCCAGGAACATGATCACGCGGCCCTCGCGGGCGGCGATCTCGGTCGTCGTGGCCTGCTTGTCGGCGCCGTGGACGTGCAGCACGTGGTGCTCCATCGTCGTGACGGCGCCCGCCGACGGGTCGACGGAGTGCACGACGGGGTCGTTCAGGTAGCGGCGGACCAGCAGGTCGACGTTGCGGTCCAGGGTCGCGGAGAACAGCATCCGCTGACCGCCGGGGCGTACCTGGTCGAGCAGGGCCGTGACCTGCGGCATGAAGCCCATGTCGGCCATCTGGTCGGCCTCGTCGAGGACGGTGATGTCCACCTGGTCGAGGCGGCAGTCACCCCGGTCGATGAGGTCCTTCAGCCGGCCGGGCGTCGCGACGACGACCTCGGCGCCGCCGCGCAGCGCCCCGGCCTGCTTGCCGATGGACATGCCGCCGACGACGGTCGCGAGCCGCAGCCTGATGGAGCGGGCGTACGGGGTGAGCGCGTCGGTGACCTGCTGCGCGAGCTCGCGGGTGGGTACGAGGACCAGCGCGAGCGGCTGCCTGGGCTCGGCGCGGCGGCCCGCGGTACGGGCGAGCAGGGCCAGGCCGAAGGCGAGCGTCTTGCCGGAGCCGGTGCGTCCGCGGCCGAGCGCGTCGCGGCCCGCGAGGGTGTTCGGGAGGGTCGCGCCCTGGATCGGGAACGGCACCGACATTCCCTGCACGGTGAGCGCCGCGAGCAGCTCGGCGGGCATGTCGAGGTCCGCGAACGCCTCGACGGGGGGCAGCGCGGGGGTGATCGTCTTGGGCAGGGCGAACTCCCCCTGCACGGAGTTGGACCGTCGGCCGTATCCGCCGCTCGGGCGTCCGTAACCACCGCTGCGGGCGGGGGCCGCCGAACGGGTGGGGGCGGACCAGGAGCCGCCCGGGTTTCCGGTGCGGGTGCGGGCGCGGGAAGAGCGTTCATTCGTACGGGTGCGGTTCATGCGGAACCTTCCTTGATGTGGCGCGTATCAAGGAATTCCCGCAGCGAGAAAACCGCGCGGAGAATAGCGAGAACGGGCCGTGTGGGAAAAGAAAATGGGGGGCGGGCCGAATGGGCCGGCGGTCGGGCGGGTCGCGGGGGCTCGTACGGAATTCTCATCCGGAGCCGCAGGTCCGCGTGCCGTGCCGAAAAAGGACGAGCCGGGGCCCGCACCCCAAGGTGCGGGACCCGGCTCGTCCTGTGCGCGTGCGTCAGGCGGAAACGATGTTCTCGGCCGTCGGGCCCTTCTGGCCCTGCGCGATGTCGAAGTTCACCTTCTGGCCTTCCTGGAGCTCGCGGAAGCCCTGGGAGGCGATGTTCGAGTAGTGGGCGAACACGTCAGGGCCGCCACCGTCCTGCTCGATGAAACCGAAACCCTTTTCGGCGTTGAACCACTTCACGGTGCCAGATGCCATGTCAAATCTCCTTCGGGGCAGTGCCCGGAATCCGCACTGTGCGGATTCCGCGTCGCCGCGATGATTGCCCCGTCCGGAAAAAAGCACCGGAAATACAGAAGTGCTTCCACCTGCGCGAAGCGGGTGGAGGCACTTGGAGTTTTTTGGGAACCACAACTGCAACTGGTAACGACAGTAGCACGGTGGGAGCGGCTTGGTGGGGTGAATAATTCCGGCGGGTCGTATGCGTGAGAAATGTTCACCGGGCGTCGTGTTTAATTCTCACGCGGCGGCGACAGATATCGGTGCCGCCCGGGGTGAGTGTTTCGCGCGGCGCCGCGGACCGCCCGTGGGGCGCGCGGCATCCGGGGCGACTCCGAACGGTGGGTGTCCGGGCGCGGCGCGTGTCGATCGATACGGATATTGGCATATGTACTGACAAGTCCCGTACGTCTGCCCTGTCTCGTTGAGGAAGGCCCCCTCCATGAAGCGTTTCCCGGTGATCGCCGCGCTGTGCGTCAGCGCACTGCTCGGTCTCAGCGCGTGCTCCTCGGACGACAGCGACTCGCCCGCCGCTGAGGCCAGCAAGGCCACCCAGACCGCGGCCGAGCTCTGCACCAACCTCGCCGCGCTGAAGGCCGACAACGCCAAGCTGAAGGCCCTGGACCCCGCCAATGCGACGAAGGACCAGGTCAAGTCTGCCGTCGACGCCGTCCAGCAGGACTGGGAGAACGTCAAGGAGAACACCGCCGCCCTCAAGGAGGCCGAGCGCGCCGCGGTGCAGGCCTCCGCCGAGGACATCAAGAAGTCCTACGAGGCCATGCCGGGCGACACGACCGGCAAGGACGCCCTCACCCAGCTCCAGCCGAAGATCCAGACCCTCGACGAGACCACGACCGCCGCCTCGAAGGGGCTCCGGTGCTGACCGTCCCCCGCGCGTGAAGGCCCCGCCCGGCTCCCCGGGCGGGGCCTTTCCCCACCGTCATCCCCGCAGGCCGGCACCCCCGCAGCCCCGCCGTCACGCCCCTCCGGCCGGCGCGGGCACCGCGGCGGACGTCTCCCGCCCCGCGGGCAGCAGCTCCGTGACCACGAAGGCGACCACGGCCGCCAGGATCACGACGGGCATCATCGCCGTACTGCCCAGCAGCAACACCACGAGCACCACACTGCTCACCGGCAGCCGCAGCATGGTCGCCGTGGCCGCAGCCGCCCCCGCCGCCATCCCGGCGGCGATGCCCAGGCCCGGCAGCGGTGCCAGCAGCAGCCCCGCCGCCGCGCCGAGGAACAGCGCGGGGAAGACGGGGCCGCCACGCAGACTGCCGAGGCAGAGCGTGTAGGCGGCGCCCTTGAAGGCCAGGACGGCGATCAGCGCGCCGACGCCCCAGGCGTGCGGATCGGCGGCCAGCGAGGCGAGGGCGGCCTGCCCGGACAGCGCGGCCTCGGCGGGCGAACGGCCGGTGACCAGGGCGTAGAGGGCGGCGCAGGCCGCCGCGCCGAGGGCGCACAGCACGGTCCGTACGAAGGTCCGCCCCGCCACGTAGCCGGCGACGGCCCGGGCGCCGGCCGCCACGGGGTGCAGGGCGAGGGCGAAGACCGCCCCGACGGCCACCGCCCAGAACACGTCCGGCACGTCCAGCCGGGGCGCCGGCGCGTACAGCTCCAGGGACAGGTTCCCGGTGCCCAGTCCCGTCCAGCTCCCGAGCCCCGTGAACACCAGGAACCCGACGCCGCTGGACAGCAGGGCGGGCAGCATGACCGCGAACAGCCTCGGTCCGCCCACGCCCGCCACCTCGATCAGCAGCACCGCGGCGATCAGCGGGTTGCCGAAGATCGCGGACATGGCGGCCGCGGACCCGGCCGCGCCCAGCAGGGCCAGGCTCTGCGGGGTCGCCGGTGCCTTCGACAGGTCCCGGAACAGCAGGGCCAGGCCGCCGCCCAGGGCGATCAGCGGGGCCTCGGGCCCCAGGACGGCGCCGAACGGCAGGCACGCCGCCGCCGCGAGCAGGATCCCGGGCAGTGCGGCCGAGGAGGCGCCTTCCGTGTGCAGCCCGGCCCCGGGCACGTTCCCGCCCGCACCGGGCAGGCGCGAGGCGACCAGGCCGACGGCGGCTCCGGCGAAGAGCAGCAGCGGCAGCGGCCACCACCAGGGCGGCGCGGACCAGCCGAAACCCTCGGGCAGGTCCGCCCACAGGGTGTGCTCCAGCTCGTGCAGGGCGACGAGGAACCAGAACGCGGCGAGGGACACCGGGATGCCGATGAGGGCGCACAGGACCAGCGCCTTCAGGTATCCGGGGCTGCGGAGGATGTGCCGCAGGACCTCCGCTTCCTCCGGCTGCCCGCCGGTCGGCGGGGGCTCGTGAGGGGCGGGTCCGGACGGGGGCCGCGGCTCCGGCATGGATCACTTCCTTTCCGCTCCCTCGATCGTCCACCCGGGTGGTGCCGCCCGCCGCCGGAGCGCCCGCAGCCGTCGCTCACGGCTCCTCCGTGGGCTCCCGCGACGCGGCGCGCTCCTTGCGCCGCATCCCGATCCTGACCGCCCCGAAGAGCGCCTTGGCGATCAGTCCCACCACGATCAGGTCGGCGATCATCTGCACGGTGGTCAGGACCCGGCCGGTCTGGGTGACGGGCACGATGTCCCCGAAGCCCACGGTCGCGAACACGGTGACCGTGAAGTACAGGGCGTCGGTCCGGTTCAGCTGCTCCGAGAAGGAGCCCGGCTCGTTCCGCGCCAGCAGGAAGTACGCCACCGCGAAGAGCAGCAGGAACAGCGGCACGGCCGTCGACAGCGCCTCCACGGCGCGCAGCCGCGGATGCCGCGCGTGGGTGATGGCGAAGACCTGCCAGACGACCAGTGCGCCGAACAGGCTCAGGCCGACGATCAGCAGCAGCAGGGCGCCGAGGTCGGTGTCGCGGTCCAGCGGGGCCACGTAGAACAGCCAGGTGAGCAGGGAGACCGAGGCCGCGGAGCGCAGCAGGGGTCCCACGAGCGAGCGGCGCAGCTGCCGGGCGGTGGTGGGCAGGTCCCGGTACGGGTCGGGCGGCCCGGATGCCTCGCGTTCCATGGCTTCAGGAGAAGCCGCCGGAGCGCCCCGCGCGACCGGAGCCCCCGGGGACGGTGCGGAGCGGCCGGGCGGCGTCGCCGCGGACCCCGCGCGACGGCCGCTGGACCAGCGCGCCCGGCCGGCGCCGTTCAGGGCCCGGCACGGGCCGCCCTCCCGTCCGGGCCGTCGGTCCGCCCGGAGGCCGCCAGCAGGGCGAGTACGGCGAGCACGGCGAGCAGGATCAGTACGAGCAGCAGGACCGTGAGCACCGTCGGGTGGTTCCACAGCGCGAAGACGACCGCGAGGACGGCGACCACCGTGGCGGTCACCCACCGCCGGTTCGCCTCCACCCAGGTCCCGGCCCGCCCGGCGTGGACCCCGTGGGCGGCGCCCCAGCGCGCGGTGGAGTCGGCCGTGCGCTCGGCCCGGCCGCGCACGCCGCGCGCCAGCCGGCCGGGTCCGGTCAGGTAGGCGCCGAGCGCGACGACGACACCGAGCACCAGGGCGGTCCGCAGGGCGACCCGCAGGAACCGGACGAGCGTGTCGAAGATCGCCGCTGCCGCCGCCGGGGACTGCACCTGGGCGGGGAGGTGGTCGAGGTAGTAGCGGCGTACGACGACGAGGGCGATGCCGATCAGCAGGCAGGCGGCGGCCGCGCACAGGGCGGTGGTCACCAGGGCCCGGCGGCGGCGCCGGGCGAGCAGGACCCCGGCGGCGGCGAGGGCGACCGTCAGGACGGGCAGCCAGTTGCCGACGACGTCGAGGAGGTGGACCGCGCCCCTGATCTTCTCCAGCTTGTCGGACTGGAAGAGCACCATCTGCTTGTCCACGGCGGGGATCTTCTCGGCGGGGGAGAGCCCGGCGTCGACGAGGTCCTTCTTGACCGTCTCCACGGCGGTGCCGACGTCGAGGGTGACGGTGCCGCCCTCGACCTCGACCGCGCCGCGGCCGTGGCCGGTGAGCGCGTGCACCACGGCCCCGTGGGCGGCGCGGTTGGCCCCGGTCCACACCCGCTCGAACCGGTCGCCCTCGACGAAGCGGGTCGCGATCTTCGAGACGGCCTGGTCGGCGGCGGAGTCCAGCTGCGGTCCGAGTGCCTTGACGGCCGTACCGACCCGCGGGGGCAGACCCTGGGACTCCAGCCACTTCGCGATGTCCGCGGTGATCTGGGCCCCGTCCACGCGTACGTCGGCCGCCTCGGTGATGCGGTGGACGGCGGCGTCCTGGACCGCCGGGTCCGAGGCGAGGGGGGCGACGGTGGACACGTAGCGGCGGGTGTCCAGCACGATGTCGTGCACCCATACGGTGACCAGGGACAGGGGGACCAGCAGGCACGCGAGGGTGATCAGGACCGCCGAGAGCGTGCTCTTCACGATGCGCCCCGCCCGCGACGGGCCCGCCGCGGGGGGCCCGGACGGCTCGGGCGACGGCTTCGGCGACGGCTTCGGCGACGGCTCGGGCGACGGCTCGGACGGCAAGGTCATGGCACTCCCGGGAACGGCAGGGGCGGAAAGCCGCCTCCTGCCATTGGGCACGCGCCGCCGCGCGCCCCGCGACTCCGGTTGGGCCCATCGGGTGCACCCCCGCCCGCCGGCGGCGGGGTCCGGTCAGCCGCGTCCTCTCGTGTGCGGGGGTCAGCTGTCGTCGGAGCGGGGCAGTCCGGGCGGCCTCGGAAGGGGTTCGCTGAAGCGGTACGCCGCGATCCGGGCGTCGTGCTGGGCGTTCAGCAGGTGGATCCAGCGCATTCCGACACCGGTCGCGATGATCATCAGTGCGATGAGGACGAGGGTTTCCACGGTGCTCACCTCCAGGTGTTCCCGGGCAGCGGGAGTGCCCGTCGGCCCATCGGGTTCCCGAAGGGGGACATGCACGCCCCGCCTTCGTCCTCCCAGGTGGCTTCCCGGCGCCCCGAGTCACGGATGCCGCGCCCGATGACGGCTTCGTTGGCCATCAGCACGCCGGCGGTGAGGGCGCTGCCGGGGATCGAGGCGGCCGCCAGCAGGCGTGCCGCGGCGGCGGGTCCGGTCTCGGGCGGGATGACGAGCAGGTCCCAGCGGCCGACGGTGTAGGAGAGCAGGATCAGCTTGTCGGGGTCCTGCTCGGTGAACCAGCCGACGTGCACGGTGCGCCCCGCCACCTGGACCCTGCGCGGGACGACGGGCCACCGGGCGGGGTTGACGGTGACGCGGGTGACGCGCCCCCAGGGCTCGTCGAGGGCCGCGGTCAACGCGGGCAGCTCGGTTTCGAGGTCACGGGAGTACGGCCACCAGGCACCGTCCAGCTGCCCCGCGAGGGCGGTCTTCGGCGTGAGCGCGAGCCGCGCCCGGAGGAGGGGGGACACCGGGCGGGAGCCGGTGCGGTCGAGGATCGCGGTCATGTCGCGGACCCGTCCCCGGGCCGTTCCGTGAACGGCCCGGTGCAGTGATCGCCGGAAACGACGTCCGCGTGGGAGCGGGTGTGCGAAATACTCCCGGTCCCTCCACGGTACTCCGCTTCCCGGCCCGCGACTCCGGTCCTGACCAGCTATTTTCCGGCGGTCCCGGGCCCCGCGGCCGGGGCGGCCGGAGTACGGTGAAACGACGGGGGCATCCCGGGAACGCAGCGGACGGGCTGCCGCCGCACCGCACCGCACGGCACCTTCACCGCACCCCACCCCACCGCATCCGCACCACGCCGCTCCGCGAGACGGGCGAACACCATGGCCGCACCCGACGTCCCCGCTTCCTCCCCCGCCCCCGTACCTCCCCCGGCCCCGGGGCTCCTCCCCGACGCGATCCACCGCGCGGTCGAGCCCGGCGCCGCGCTGCTCCGGCTGGAGACCACCCACGCCCGCCAGGGCGTCCTGGACGGCGCCTGGTGGCCGCGCTCCAGGCACGTCGAGACCGAACTGCCCGCCCTGATCAGCGCACTTACCGGGTACCTCGGGCCCGTCACCCGGGTCGCCCTGGACGCCACCGCCTGGCAGGGCATCCCCACCCGCCTGACCGTCGACGGACGGGTCGTGCACCTCGACTCCGACCCCGTCGGCGACGACACCGTCCTCATCACCCGCGGCGACAACGACCACTTCGCGCTGCTCGTGGTTCCCCCGCACACCACGGCGGACGCCGCCCGCGAGGCGATGGCCCGCGCCGTCCGCGCCGACAACATCACCGGGGCGACCCAGATCCTCCTCGCCACACCCGAAGCCCCGCGGCTATTCGGAGGTGCCGCCGGCAGTGGGGAGTGAGAGCCCGTAGATCTGGTTGAGGACGGTCGGCAGCAGGGCGTTGGCCGTGGTCCGCCCGTCGGGGGTCAGGGTCAGGTTCGCCCAGACCACGAGGGTGACGTCGTTCTTCGGGTCGTGCCCGATGAACGAGTTGAAGCCGGGGAGTTCACCGCCGTGGTAGTACATCGCCGCGTCCGGTCCGAAGCGCTGGTACGAGATGCCGTACCCGTACTTCTGCCCGCCGGGCGGCGCGGCCGGGTCCTCGTCCTGGAGGCTGTCCAGCCACTGCCGCTGGGAGGCGGGGTTCAGGACCTTGCCCGTCACCAGGGCCCGGATCCAGGTGGCCAGGTCGTCTGCGGTGGAGACGGCGCCGCCGGCCGCGTGCGCGTAGGAGGGGTTCTGGTGGGTGTAGTCCACGGGCCGGAGCCTTCCGGACCGCGCCGCCGCCTGCATCCCGGCCGGGTAGGGCTGGTCGATCAGCGCGTACGCGGTCCCGCCGTACATGTAGCCGTGCGCGTACGGGCTCGGCAGGGCGGTGTCGTGGATGCCGGGAAGCGAGGTCGCCGCCAGCCCGAGCGGGGTGAACAGCCGGTCCCGGAACTGCTCGGCCAGGGGCCGGCCGCCGGCCTTCTCGGCGACCAGGCCCAGCAGCGCGTAGTTGGTGTTGCTGTACTCGTACGAGGCGCCGGGGGCGAAGTTCGGCGGCCGCCGGAACGCCATGTCCAGCATCTGCCGCGGCGTCCAGGCCTTCGCGGGGTCGGCGTCCATGGCCGCCGAGAGCTCGGGCGCGTCGGTGTAGTTGTACAGCCCGCTGCGCATCTTCAACAGCTCGGTGAGGGTGATGTGTTCGCCGTTCGGCACTCCGGTGACGTACGCGGACACCGGGTCGCCCAGCGCGAGCTTGCCGTCCTGGGCGAGCAGGTTGATCAGCGCCGCGGTCATGGTCTTGGTGTTGGAGGCGATCCGGAAGTGGTCGCGGGTGCTCGGCGTCGTGCTCGTGTCGAGTTCGCTCGTGCCGGCGACCGCGCGGAAGGTGCCCTGCGGGGTGCGGACCAGCACCACGGCTCCGGGGATCATCAGCTTCTTCGCCGTGGCCGCGACGGCGGCCTGAAGCGCGGCCGGATCGATGGGCTCCGGGGCCGCCTGGACGGAGGCGGGGGTACTCACCGCCGCCCCGGGCGCGGCGGCGGCCCCGGCCCCCGCGGGCAGCGCACCCGCCACGACCAGGAGCGCCGCACACGGAGCCAGCAGGGCGGTACGGCGTACACGGCGGCCCGGGGAGTTCCTCATGCCGACATCACACCCAAAGTAGGAGCATTCAACTATTCCACACGCGGCCCATCCCGGACATTCCGGGTGCTCCGACCTGCTGACCGGGCCCGGCCGCGCGTCAGGACCGCGAGGGTCAGGGAGCTCGGCGTCGAGACCTGAAGGCGGGGACGAGGTTGGCCGCGCCGTAGCCGAACGCCCCGGCGAGGAGGCCGGCGGCGAGCAGGGCGAGCCCGTGGAGGAATCTCATGCGCATGCGCATGCGCGTGGGTCAGTCCCGTCCGTCCTGGCCTGCCCTATCCGTCCCGTCCATCCCGTCCGTCCCGCCCGTTCTCCGTCCACGGCCGGAGCTTTTCCGGATTGCGGACCGCCCAGATGCGGGTGACGCGGCCCTCGGCGAGGCTGAACGCCGCCACGGTCACCGTGACGCCGGAATGCTGGGCGACCAGGCCCGGCCGGCCGTTGACCGTCCGTTCCAGGAGGGTCAGTCCGGGAGCCTTGTCCGCGATGTGGATCAGGTACTCGGCGATGCGCCCGCTGCCCTCGACCGGGCGCAGGACGGTGCCGACCATGCCGCCGCCGTCGGCGGTCATCGTGGCTGCGGGGTCGAGGAGACCGACGAGGGCCTCGATGTCCTTGGCCTCCCACGCCTCCTTGAAGGCCCGCACCACACCGGCCTGTCCGGCCGCCGGGGCCGCCGGGGCCTCCGCGGCGTGCAGACGCCGGCGGGCCGAGGACGCCAGTTGCCGGCAGGCCGCGGGTGTCCGGCCGACGATCTCGGCGACCTCCGCGAAGGGGTAGCGGAAGACGTCGTGCAGGATGAACGCCACGCGTTCGGCCGGCGTCATCGACTCCAGTACGACGAGGAAGGCCATGTTCACCGACTCGTCCAGGGTGATCCGGTCGGCGGGATCGGCCGGTTCGGCGCCGCCGGTGCCCGTCCGGCCGCCCATCCACTCCGTGCGGTCGGGCAGCGGCTCGGGTATCCAGGCGCCGACGTAGCGCTCGCGCCGGGCCCGCGCCGAGCCGAGCACGTCGAGGCAGATGCGGCTGGCCACCGTCGTCAGCCAGGCGCCGGGCGATTCGATGGCCTGCTGCTGTTGCCGTGACATCGCGTACCAGCGGGTGTAGGTCTCCTGGACGGCGTCCTCGGCCTCGGCCAGTGAACCGAGCAGCCGGTAGGCGAGGTTGATCAGCTGGCGCCGCTCGTCGACGACCGCGCTCAGCCCCGGCTCGAACCGGTCGTGCCCTGCCTCGGGTGGGGTGCTCATGGTCTCGGCCGCTCCCTGGTTCTTGGTCCGCTTCGGCTCTCGGTACTACGACGAGACACCGCACCGGATTGTGAGCCCTGCGCGTCGCCTCACATTTCGCGGGGCCACGTCGTCGGAGGGTCGACACAGTGACGATCCACCGCCGCGAGGCAGAAGAGGGGGCCGCGCCATGGCCACGCAGACGACGGCAGTACCGGGCCGGCTCACGTTCCTTCAGGGCGCGATAGCCGTACAGACCTTGGCCATCTTCTTCCAGGCGGCGACCGCCGGACTCCTGCTGTCCTCGTCGGTCGGCGCGACGCTGCACGACGTCGGCTCCCGCGTGATGTACGGCGCGTCGATGCTGTACGTACTCGCCGCGGTCCTGGCGTGGCGGCCGGGCGGCGGCTCGCCCCGCCCGGTCCTGTACGCCTCCGGGTTCCTCGTCCTCGCTTCGGTGCAGGTGGTCCTGGGCATCGCGCACGTGCCGTCGCTCCATGTGCCCCTGGGCATCCTGATGTTCGGTCTGAGCGTGCTGGATCTGGGCCTGGTGCTGTCCGCCCGCGTGCGCAAGTGAGATCAGGCCGCCGCCTGCGTCCGTGCGTGGCCGCGGGTCTGCGTCCGTACGACACGGCGGCGCCGGGACGGCAGGCCCATGGTGGGGTGGGCGACGCTCCAGGCCGCGCCCTTGCAGATCAGTTCCTTGAAGCGGGCGGCCATACGGCCCGTCATGACCTTGTCGACCGCCCGGTCGTCGGCGGTGACGGTCTGGATCAGGCCGTCCCTGCGCCCGAGGGAGACGCACTGCTTCGAGTACTCGATGGAGGTGTGGGGGACCTTGGCGCCGGTGAGGCGGGCGGCGATGGCGTCGGCGGCCTGCCAGGCCATGGGGACGCCCGAGGCGCAGGACATGCGCAGCGGCTTGTCGCCCGGGCCGATCGCCATCGCGGCGTCACCCACGGCGTACACGTCCGGGTGGGACACCGAGCGCATCGTGGTGTCGACCACGATCCGGCCGCGGTCGGTGACCTCCAGGGCGGTGGCCCGGGCGATCGGGTGGACGGCGAAGCCGGTGGTCCAGACGGTGACCTCGGCGGGGACGGTTCGGCCGTCGGCGGTCGTCACGCCGTCCGCTTCCACGGCGTCGACCGCGGTGTGTTCGTGGACGGTGATGCCGAGCTCGTCCACCACCTTCCGCAGGTGGGCGCGGCCCTTGTCGGAGAGCCAGTCGCCGAGGGCGCCGCGGGCGGCCAGGGCGACGTCGAGGTCCGGGCGGGCCTCGGCGATCTCGGTCGCGGCCTCCACACCGGTCAGGCCGCCGCCGACCACGACCACGGGCCGGCCGGCGTCCAGGGCGGCGAGGCGGTCGCGGAGACGGAGGGCGCCGGGGCGGCTGGAGACCTCGTGGGCGTGGGCGGCGGTACCGGGGACGCCCCCGTCGTCCCAGCCGCTGCCGAGGGCGTAGACCAGGGTGTCGTACTCCAGTTGCTCCCGGTCGGGGCCGTGCGGGGCGGCGGCCGTGACCGTCACCGTCTTGCGGTCCACGTCCACGGCGGTGACCTTTCCGAGCTTCAGCTCCACACCCGTGCCCGCGAACATCTCGCCGAACGGGCGGGGCCTGAGGTCCTGGCCGGCCGCGATCTGGTGCAGCCGGACGCGCTCGACGAAGTCGGGCTCGGGGTTGACGAGGGTGATGGTGACGTCCTCGTGGTGCAGCCGCTTGGCGAGGCGGCCGGCGGCGACGGCACCGGTGTATCCGGCTCCGAGGACGACGATGCGGTGCTCCATGTCCGTGCTCCTGTCAGGAAGGTGAGGCTGTCCGGCGTGGTGACGTCCCTTGAACCGGACAGCCCCCCGATCCCTGACAGGATCGGAACGTGACCTGCGTCACACCTCCTCAGAGGGTGTGGAGCGGGCCCTCCCCGTGGTCCGTGGCGGCCCACTGCCCGGTCGCGCGGACGAGCTTGTCGGGGTTGACCTGGCTGCGGACCGCGGCGATGCCGTCCGCGGTGACCTCCAGGCAGGTGATCGCGACGACCCGGCCGTCCACGACCGCCACGACGGCGGGCCCGCCGTTCGCGGTCGTGGCGTAGATCTCGGGCGCGCCGCCGACGTGGGCCCGCTTGGCCGCGCTCGGCTTGAACAGCCCGCGCAGGAAGGTGGCGACCGCGAGCGCGCCCTCGAACGCCTTCGCGCGGGCCAGGACCTTCCCGCCGCCGTCGCCGACCGAGACGGCGTCCTGGGTGAGCAGGCGCACGAGGGGTTCGGTGCGGCCGGTGGTCGCCGCGGCCAGGAACTCCTCGACGATCTTCCGGGCGGCGGCCCCGTCGATCTCGGTGCGCGCCTTGCCGTCGGCGACGTGCTTCTTGGCCCGGTGGTAGGTCTGCTGGCTGGCGGCCTCGCTGATCTCCAGGATCTCGGCGATCTCCCGGTGTGTGTGGTCGAAGGCCTCGCGCAGTACGTACACCGCCCGCTCGCCCGGCGACAGCCGCTCCAGCAGGACGAGGACGGCGTACGACACCGACTCGCGCTGCTCGGCGGTGTCGGCCGGGCCGAGCATCGGGTCCCCGGCGAGCAGCGGCTCGGGCAGCCACCGGCCCACGTAGGTCTCGCGCCGGGCGCGTGCCGAAGTGAGCGCGTTGAGGCACCAGTTGGTGAGGACCTTCGTCAGCCAGGCCTCGGGCACCTCGATCCGCCCGACATCGGCCGCCTGCCAGCGCAGGAACGTCTCCTGCACGGCATCCTCGGCCTCGCTCGCCGAACCGAGCAGCCGGTAGGCAATGGCCTCCAGCCGCGGCCTGGCACGCTCGAACCGGTCCACGTCACTCACGCTCAAGGCCATGCCCGCGATCCTAGGCGCCCCGAATCCAAAGCACCCCGGTACCCCGGCCCTGGGCGGGACGGGCCGCAGAAAACAAAAACCCCAGGTCGCTGACCTGGGGCTTTGTCGTGGAGCCGCTACTGGCACGTGGTGGCACGGGCCACCGGGTCGGCAAAGCATCGAGCAAGCACGCGAGCGGACCTGTCGCCGAACCTGGTCGGGAGGGCATCGGGCGGTGCTCAGGCGGCGCCGGGGTCGTACTTGGACAGGGAGGCCTTGACCTCGCGGGCGTATGGGCCTTCCCACCAGGGGATCGTCTCCACCAGGACGGGTTTGGTGCCCGAGGCCAGGACGAGGGCCCGGCCGGGGGGCATCGAGCCCAGGTCGGAGACCTGCAGGACGCGCTCGCGGCGGACCGACTCGTTCACCGTGCGGTTGCCGGACCAGCCGCCGAACTCGGAATCCCGCGTCGCGGAGTACTCGCGAAGCTCGTACTCGCCCGCGAGCTCCGAGAGGTCGCCGAGGAAGCGGGTGTCGGAGACACCGCCGCCGTAGACCCGGATGTTCGCGGCGGACCAGAGCTTCTCCATGCCGCGGTCCCCCCACACCTCGACGCCTTGGGCCCAGGACTGGAGGATGGTCATCAGGACGATGCCGCGCGAGCCGTAGTGCGAGTAGAGGTCGGGCAGCGCGCGCCAGCGGCAGACGTTCGCCGCCTCGTCCAGGACGCCGACCATCGGGAGCGACAGCCGGCCGCCGGGCTGGGTGGTGGCGTACTCCTCGGCCGCCTCGACGACGGCCACGGTCAGGGCCGTCACCAGCGGGCCCGCGGAGTCACTGCCCTCGCGGGAGAGCGAGTAGAGCGTCGAGCGGGTGCGGACGAACTCGCGGGGATCGAGCTCGGGGCGGTCGTCGGTCGGGCCGAGCGGGGTCACCCACTTGTTGACCTCGGGGTTGATCAGGCAGGACGCCATCTGCTGGGCGACGCCGTAGATGCCGCTGCGCTGCTTGTCGGGAGCCGTGATCACGCCGTTCAGGGAGTCGGCGGGCATGACGTGCCCGGCGCCGCGCAGGATGCGCTCGGGGGTGTCGTCCTTCGGGTTGGACAGCCAGGTGTAGATCTGGGTGATGGAGGTCTTGGCGGTCGCCGCCGCGAGCAGCAGGTTGGCGAGGAGGTCCTGGCCGGCCGGATCGAAGAACGCGTCGGTGGAGGCGTCGGCGTCGCGCGAGCCCGAGGCGAAGTGGTCGGCCAGCTTGCGGGCCTTGGCCACGTCGGTGACGTACGAGAGGGGGTTCCACCACCAGGTCGGCGGCTCCTGGGCCACCTGCTGCGGGTCGAAGACCCACACCTGCCCGTGGGCCCGGCGAGGTCCGCGCGTGCCGTCGACGATGTCGCGCTTGTTGGAGGTGACGAGCACCGCCCCCGGGGCGGACAGGATCGCCGGGATGGCGCGCCGGGTCGTCTTGCCGGTACGCGGGCCCCAGATGTCGACGTGCATGTCCTCGAAGGAGCCGAACAGCGGCTGCCGGCCCTTCACCGACCGGCCGATGAAGACGCCGGGCACCTGAGCCTTCACACCGAGGCGCTGCGCAGTCGCGGCGGCCCCCTTCATGGTGAGCTTGCCGAGCTCCGCGCCGTCCGTCATGTGCTTGGCGGCTCGGTCCACGTCGGGCTTGTCGCGCAGCCGCCGGCGTATCCGGTACCCGGCGGTGACCAGGCCCGCGAGCAGCAGCGCCTCGGCGGCGGCGAGGGCGTTGGCCGCGCCGCCCGGCCAGGAGTAGTCGCCCTTGGCCAGGGCGATGGCGAAGGAGAAGGGGTTGCCCGGGGGCTCCGGCTGCTCGGTGAACGCCGCGCCGAGGCGGGCCGCGAGCCAGGCGGCGGACAGGAGGGCCAGGACGCTGACGACGAGGAGGACGATCTCGATCGTCCAGTCGTCTTCGGCGCGCGGCTTCTTCTGTGGTTCGGGGGCCATGGTCAGGGCGTTCCTTCCGCCGGGCCCGGGGTGGACGTCGGCATCTCGTTCTGTCGGTGGTATCTCGTTCTGTCGGTGGTCCGGGCGCCGTGCGCGCCGCTGGTCTAGGGGAAGCTTCCGGCCGTGGGCACCCGGTAGACGCCCGTGATCTCGCCCTGCCACTCCCAGTTGCTGAACTCGACGTTCTTGCCCGGCCTCGGGGCGTGCAGGATCGTGTGCTTGGCGGAATCCCAGACGATGCCGACGTGCTCGGAGCGATTCGGGCCGCTGGGCTGGAAGAAGATCACGTCGCCCGGCTTGGACTGGCTCAGGTCGACCTTGTACTTCGCGAGGTTGGGCTGCTGGTCATAGGTGGTGGAACCGAGGTTGATCTTGCCGTCGCTGGCTTGGTAGTACATCCACTGCGTGAAGCTGGAGCAGTCGAAGGACGTCGGGTGATCGCCCTGGAGGCGGGGGGCGCCCCACTTGTAGGGCTTGCCGATGCCGCGCTGGGCCCAGCCGAGCGCCGCTCGGACGACCGTGTCGTCGACGTCGGGCAGGGGTCCGGTCGAGCCGGCGCCGTCCGGCGGGACGGCCGTGCCCTTGCCGTTCGCGGCGCAGCTGCGGTAGTCGGCGTCTTTGCCGTTGTCGCTGCCTCCGGGGACGCCGCCGTAGTCGGGGCTGCCCGTGATCTTGCCGGCAAGCCATGCCGCCGGGTCGATTTGGCCCGGGCCGTTGTCCTGGCCACTGCGGAAGGGGTCGTCGACGCCGGGCATCAGCACCTCCCAGTGGAGGTGCGCGCCGGTCACGTTGCCCGTTTCGCCGACCTTTCCGATCTGGTCGCCGCGCTTGACGGTGTCGCCCGTCTTCACGGAGATGCTGCTCTGGTGGGCGTACAGGGTGATGACGCCGTCGGCGTGCTCCAGGCGCGTCTGATTGCCGTACGCGCCGCCGCTGCCGATCTTCACGACCTTGCCGTCGGCCGGGGCGTGGATCGGGGTGCCGGTGGGCGCTTCCAGGTCGACCCCGGTGTGGTAGCCGAGGCTCCAGTGCGGCCCCTCCTGGTGGTACTTGGTGCCGAGCTTGTACGAGCCCTCCTTCATCGGCCACTGCCAGTCCTTGCCGCTGGCCGTCGCGGGCGGGTCGTCCGGGCGGAACGGGGCCGCGAGCGGACGGGAGAAGCCCATCGGCGCCATGGCCGTCGTGCCGCCCTGTCCGCCTCCGGCGAGGGGCGGGGTGGACCAGCTGTGGGGGCCCTTGGAGCGGATGCTCAGCGCCTCGCTCGGCTGGGCGTCGTTGCCGACGGGCTCGGGGATGTCCGCGCTCTGGCCCAGGACCGGGAAGGAAGGATTCTTCTCGACGGTGGTCTTCAAGTGCGCGTACCAGCGGTTGATGAGGTCCTTGTCACTGGTGAGCGTGCCGCGGTAGCGGGCGGCCTGGGTGAGAACCACGCGGGGGTAGACGGTGTTGGTCTTGAGCGAGCCGGAGTAGTCGAGCAGCGCGTCCCAGGCGTTGGTCTCCACCTTCAGGGCGTGCATGTAGTTGGCCGCGGCGAAGGCCAAGTCGTCGACGCTGTAGCGGTCCTTCTGGCCGTCGCCGTTGCCGTCCTCGCCGTACTGGCCCCAGGCCCAGTCACCGAACTGCAGCAGGCCCTTGTAGCCGAAACCGTTGTCGCCGCCGGGGGCCGCGGACTTGTCCTGGCCGTACCTCGTCTCCTGGTACATCTGCCCGGCGATGATCGTCCAGTCGAGGCCGTCGTAGCGCGCGGCCGCCCGCATCGAGGCGAGGATCATCTTCGGGGGTATCTCGTCGCGGGCGGTGTCGCTCGGCATGTACATCTTGCCCGCGGGCATGATCGGGTTCGTCGCGGCCTTGTCGCCCGTGTTGCCCGATCCCGCGTTCTCCCCGTAGTTGCCGCAGGCCGCCTGGGCGGCGCCGCCGCCCAGGCCGCCCACGAGAGCCATGATCAGGATCATGACGAGGAAGACGATGCCGAGGGTCGGCAACGAGCCGACGCCGGCGATGATCAACACCCACTTGAGGTTGTTCTTCTTCCCGCCTCCACCTTTGCCGCCCTGTCCCGAAGCGACCTGGGCCGCGCTCTTGGCGGCCTTCGCCACCTTGGCCGCCTTTGACGCCGCCGCCAGTACGGCAGGAGCCACCACGGGTGCCTCACCCTCCCTTGGGCTCGGGCGCGCCCACGTTGCCCAGGCCGTAGATGTCGAAGCCGTTCACCTGCCACGTCCCGCTGTTCTTGCGGGCGCTCACCAGCCAGGTGTTGGTCTCGGTCTCGGTCTGGCGACCGTCGCTGGAGCGGATCGCGGTCACTTCCACCACGCTCGAGATCGCCTGGCCGCTGCCGCGCGTGAGTTCGTCGGCGATCAGCGCGTCCCGGCGTACGGTGGCCCGCCCCGCGGAAGAGCACTTGGCCTGCTGACAGGTGGCCCATGCCTTGTTGGCCGGCAGCACGGTCAGCTTCTTCATCGTCTCGCCGCCGTCGGTGAGGGCCAGCAGACGGGGCACCCAGGAGGCGGTGTTGTCGCTGTACTTGAAGGTGCTGAGGCCCGCCATGTAGTCGCCCATCACGCGGTGGGCCTCCGCGAGGTCGGCAGGCTGGACGATGGGGGGCACTCCGGCGGCCGACCCGGACTGCGGCGTGGCCGCTCCGGCGGCGGGACCGGCGCCCGTGCCGGTGGCCGCGCCCGTGCCCCGTGTGGCGGATGCCCTGGGCTTGGCGTCGGCCGCGGGTTCGTCCTCGCCGCTGAAGACGGTGAGCACGACGAGGCTGCCGACCAGCAGGACACCCAGTAGTGCCAGCGCCAGTACCGCACTTCGCTTGTTCTCGGCGGGTGAGTCCACCGTCCCGGCCCTCCCTCAGTCAGTCAGGTCGCCGAGACACGGTAGGTGGCGGGACGGCTGCCGGAGCGCGCGAATTCCTCGTGGGGAAAGTTGAGGAAAGCGGGGGAGGGCGTCAGGAAAACGGTGTGACCGGTGGGGCGTTGGGCTTGCGGGGGAACGGTGAGGACGTCGACCGGGGGTCCTCACCGATCCCTCACAAGGGCTGGGCCTCGGGGTCGTACTCCTCCAGCGGGAGGGGATCGAAGGGGTACGCGGTGTGTCCGCCCACCTTGGGCGAACAGGCTGCGAACGGGCCGAGGTCCGTGTCCATCAGCACCCTCAGGTGCGGATCGGCGTGGTGCAGCCACCACGTCGACAGGCCGAGGGTGGGCTCCAGGCGCAGCTGTTCCCAGGCGAGCCAGAGCGAGGAGAGGCGCGCGCCGGCTTCGGGGTGCTCCCACCAGCGGGGGCACCAGGTGGCGGAGGAACCGTTGAGGCGGCGGCGGACGGTCGGGGCGAGGAACTCGCTGACGAAGGCGAAGACGTCGGAGAAGAACAGCTCGACCTGCTCGCCGGGCGCGGGTACGTCTGCGGGGCCGGTCACCGTCCGACCTCCGGGGCCTTGGGGGCGGCCTCGACCGCCGGGTTCGTCACGCCGTGCGTACTCGCCACGGCCGGGGCCGGGCGGGGCGGTACGACGAGGGTGCGGGGGAGGGTCGCGCCGTGGACGAACGAGGCCCCGCGCACCGGTACACGGGGCTCGGGCTGGGCGGGCGCCGTGGGCGCCGACGCCGGCTGGTCCGGCGCGGGTTCGGTGAGCTCGGGGTCCTGGAACGTGAGGTGGCCCCCTGGCTGTAGGGGCTCCGGCGCGGTGAGCTCTGGTTCGGTGATCTCCACCTGGGGCGGGGTCAGTTCGGCGTAACTCGCCACCGCGTTCAGCTTCGTGACCGCCGCGGTGTGCGCCTCCTTCAGGTGCTCGGGGACGTCGATGGCGGCCAGCTTGCCGGCGAGGGAGGTGGGGGACTTGTCTTCTCCCTGTGCGTAGTCCTCCCTCCGCAGCTGGCACCGTACAGCCGGGTCCGCCATGAGGGTGCGGATGTCCGCCGGCAGGTGCCCCTGGTGGGGGAAGTCGACCAGGAAGTCCACGTTCTCCTTGCCGACTCCCTCCGGTCCGAGGAGCCGCTTCAGCTCCGTCGCACCCAGGACGGAGCGTTCGCCGATCTCGGCTGCGAAGACCAGCACCTGGCCTTTGGCCGCCTCGGCGTAACGATCCGAGACGCGGGGCCAGATCTCGGCAGTGGTCTTCTGCAAGTCGGCTTCGCTCACGCCGTAGTCCGACGTGAGCACCTCGGCCATGAAGCTGTTGCCCAGGTAGTACCCGTCCAACCGGCCTGCTGCCGGAGTGTCCTCCAGAACCTGGTACCCACGTGTTTCACCGCACGCCTGGGCCAGAAACCGGTGCTTTATCTCCCGGTCCATGCCCTCCGGCTGAGACTGCCAGGACCAGAGCGCCCGGTCATCGCCCCGGTCAGGTCGGGTGACCTCCTCCTTGTCGGCGACGCTCCGGATGAAGGACATCAGGTCGGGGAGTTCGTTCTCGCCTGCAGGCTCGGTGCCTTCCTGCAGGGCAAGCTCCCTCTGTCGGTCGTGCGCCGCCTGCCGGTCCGCGAACATCTTGGCGACGAGCTTGCGTGCGTCCGCTCGCGAGCGCGGCTCCCCGGCCTTGTGCTTGGCCTCGAGTCGCTGCGCGAGCTCGATCTCCTCCCGTGTGAGCGGTGCGACTGGGCTCACCGATCACCTGCGAGGAACTCGAGCGGTGCGTAGACGTCCACGGAGACGGCCGAGGCACCGGGGCCGCCGTCCGTGGTCCAGGTCTGGAACGACACCGACTGGCTCAGCGTGATGCAGGGCTGCCCGGGGACAGCCGTCTCCGGCGCCCAGTAAGCGAACCGGAACGGGTTGCGGCTCAGCGCCCGTTCCTCACGGTCGCGCCAGTAGGCGGGATGGGGAGGCTCGGGGAAGTCGGGGGAGTCCCACTGCCCGGACCAGGTCGGGGAACCCAAGGCGGCCTCGGCGGCCTCGAGGTAGGTGGACCACGTCTCCGCCGCTGCCGTGTGTACGTCCGGGTTCTCCTCCCCGGAGCCTGCGGTGAGGTGCCATCCCTGGTGTCTGAGGCTCGCCAGGGGGCTCCAGTCGCCGCCCAGCACAGGGAACAGCGTCCAGTCTCCTCCGCTGCGCGTGCGGACCCAGAGGCTGCGCTCGGTCGTCTGGGGCTCCCAGCCGTAGCGCTCGCACCATGCGTAGAATTCCGGCGTCCCGCCCTGCGGCGGGCCCGACCAGACCGACGGCCAGTCGTCGACCGCGCGCAGGCCGGTCAGTTCGGCGGCAAGGTCCTGGGGCGTCCGGCCGGTGGTCTCCGTCAGCATGTGGGTCTCCTTCGTGCGTGGCGTGCGGTTGACGGTATCTGGTCAGGAAAGCAAGATCCCCAACACGAAGACGGCGACGACGATCGCGCCCATGATGAGGCGGACCTTCGGGTCCTCCCGCTCCCACAGTTCGTGGACCACGGCCCAGCCGGTCAGTCGCGCCGCGCGGCCGTTGTGGATGCTCGGACCGTCTGTCGGGTCGTCAGGGCGCGCGTCGGTTGCGGAGTCCTCGGCTTCGGGGGCGTGGAAGGCGTCCGCCCCCGTCACCCCTTGCTGCTCCTGTGCGACCACCACCAGGCCCTCCAGGAGGTCCGGCATGGTGTGCGGCGTGAGGGGGTACGCGACCGTGCCGTGCGGGGTGCGCAGGCAGAGCTTCGACTGCCAGGGGTTTCCCGGTTCGTAGCCGGAGATCCAGGCGTGCTCGGCCTCCACCAACGGCGGTTCGGGGGCCTCGGGGGCGGTGCCCGCGTCCTGCCACGGGTGAAGCTTCTGCTCGCTCAACTCTCATCCTTCGGGAGGTCGGGGACGGCTCCGCGCCCGCGACTGGGGCACAACCCGGCATTGTGACGGAGTCGTGGGCGGGTGGCCGCGCCGTCGGCCCTCGGTTTTCCTCACAGGGATTCCTTATTTTTTCCTCACCTCTCCCCGCGAGGAAAAGCGAGAGGGGAATGTCAGCTCGATTTGCCACACTGCCGTCCGCACCTGGTCTCACCAGGGCCCGCCGCACGCCCGACCGGCGGACGGGGATCACACGCGGGGAGAGAACCGACTCGATGACGGACCACAGCAGTTCTGCGGACGGGATCGGCGAGGACCGGCCCGCCGGGCACCCCGCGCAGCAGGCGCCGGGTCCGTACGAATCCCCGGCCGTGCCCCAGCTCTCCGCCGAGGCGGCCCGCAGCCAGGTGGCCGCCGCGTGGGTGCGCGTGGCCCCGCAGTCCAACGTTCCGCCGGGTCAGGCGGCCGTACCGAGCTTGCCGCCGCGCGCGGACCGGCCCGCCGCCGAGTCGAAGAAGGACAAGCGGGAGCAGGCGAAGGCCGAGCGCAAGGCCGAGTACGAGCGCAAGAAGGCGGCCCGCAAGGCCGCGTACGAGAGCAAGAAGGCCGCACGCGAGAGCCGCAAGGGGGGCGGGAAGGCTCCCGCCCCCGGGCTACCGGCCGCTGCCGCGGCAGCAGCGGGTGCCGCGGCCCCGTCCGCCGCACCCGCTGCTGCCGCGGCCTCGTCCGCCGCCGCCGTGACCGCGCCCGGCCGAAGTGGTGCCAAGGGGCCGCAGGCCCGGTTCGAGGTGCCCCGCCCCGGAGGTCGGCTGCCCTCGAACGGCAGGAGCACGCACGTCGCCCTGCGCGCGACCCTGATGATCACCGCCTGCGCGTTCGCCCTCGGATCGTGCGGTGTCACCGGTCTGGTCCTCGGCAGGTCGTCCGTCTCCGTGCAGCCCGCTGCCCTGGACGGCAAGGACCTGGACCGCTACCGCCTGACCGACTTCCCGGTCCAGTCGGCGGCGGTCTTCGCCGAGGAGTACGCGTCCCTCTGCATGACGTACTCGCCGGAGAACACCGACAAGCGCCGCGAATCCCTCTCCCGCTACATCTCGGCCGGCGTCGACCGCGACTGCGGCTGGAACGGGAAGGGCAAGCAGCAGGTCCAGCAGGCGAACTGGGACGGGACCGTAGAAGAGCTCCCCGAGTACGGGAAGAACGGCCGCTACCTGAACATCCAGGTCACCTACACAGGCGGCCGCACCACCACCCTCTCCGTACCGGTGTACGTCAAGGACCTCGCCGGTGCGTCCGGGCTGCGGGTCGTCGGCAACGTCGGCGAGATGCCGCTGCCGATCCGCGACACCGCGCCCGCGCTGGAGAAGGGCGAAGAGGTCATCGACCAGGAACTCTCCACCCAGCTCAGGGACCAGGTCCTGGCCGGTTACTTCAAGGCGTGGGCAGCGTCCGACACCACCGCCCTGACCCGCTTCACCACCCCCGACGCCACCCCCGCGGCGGTCTCGGGCCTGGCCGGCGTGCTGAACTCACCGGTGGTCCAGGATGTCCAGGCGCTGGCGCCCGAGGGCACCGAGGCCGGCAAGAAGGTCACGTACAGCCAGGGCCAGGCGATCCCGGCACGGGTGACGGTCGCCTGGGGCGGCGGAGGGGCCGACGACGCGAAGGCGGAGGTGGCCCTGAAGCGCTCGTACCGGGTGACCGTGGTGAACACGGCGCAGGGCTGGTTCATCAAGGACATCCGCGGCGGTGTCATGGACCCCACGGGCGGGCGGGCGGACACACCCGGCACGGCCTCCCCGAGCGCCACCCCGGCCTCCGGAGCGAGCACCCCGCCCGGCCCGTCCGCCTCGGCCTCTCCGCCCGGCCCGGCCTCCCCCGGCGCCTCCCCATCGCCCAAGCCGTCCGCTTCCCAGTCGGCCCGCTGACGCGTCATCGCGCAAGGCGGAGTACCGACCCTCCTGCACGACGCGACACCCATCCGTACGCCCCTCACAACGAAGGACACGCCATGATCCTGGCAGCAACGACCCTCCAAAGCATGTTCGACAAGATCCAGAACATCCTGGCCGGCCTGGGCCTCACGGTGGCCTCCTGCGCCCTCCTCATCCTCGGCATCCGGATGCTGCTGTCGATGAAGCGCGGCGACGGCATGCGCGAGGCCTTCCAGGGCTTCGGCATGATCGCGCTGGCCGCGTTCATCGTCGGTGGCGCCGCCGGTCTGGCCGGAATGCTCATCAGCCTCGGCGAGCAGATCGGCGGCAAGGGCTGATCCCGGGGACGGGCCGCGACGAACGGAACCCGGCCCGCGACCGTAGACGTGCCGCCCGCGATCGCGGTGCGGAGCACGCAGCCACACCAGAGAGGGGGACCGACTGATGACGCAGGACCTGCCGGACGCACCGGCGCCCATGGTCGCCTACGACCACACGGACCTGTTGAACCGGCCCAAGCGCATCTGGAACTGGGGCAACATCCCGCTTCCCGGTCTGCTCCTGCCCGCCCTGGGCGCCGCCTTCGGTTTCGGCGTGCTGTGGTTCGTGCTGCTGCTGACGCTGTCCACCCTCCTGCCCTTCCTGGGCTTGTCGCTCATCACGTCGGTCCTGTACCTCGGGCCGCCGGTCGGCGTCTACTTCGTCTGGGGCCGGCCGCTGCCCTCGTCCCTCACCCTCAGCCAGCAGGTGGTGGTGTGGGCCGATTACTGGATGCAGCCCAAGCGCCTCCAGGGCCTGGCCGCGGACCGCGAGCCGGAGGAGCTGCACTGGCAGGTCATCCTCTGGCAGCCGGGCGCGAGCCGCTGGCACAAGCGGTACGACGCGGCACTCGTGACGGCGGCCCTGCACGGCTCCTCGTACGCCGCGTCCGCTCCACCCCGGGTCGCGCCCTCACCGAGCGCACCCGCCGAGACCGCAACCACCGAGACCGCAGGATGACTCCTCCATGTTCATGCTGATCTTTTTTGGCGGGGCGGTCGCCTTCTTCCTGATCGCCATGCTCCTCGCGTCCACTTCCTCGAAGAAGAACGCCGGGGCCAAGAATGGCGGCTCCGGCAACCCGGGGAAGCCGGGCGGAGGCTCCTCCCGTGGCCAGGCCCCGGCCAAGCGGCGCGAGGAGATGCGGCTGCCCTACCGGTACGCCGACGACATGATCTTCGTCCACGGGGACTCCGTCTGGACGGGCATCGCCCTGCCCACGGCCATCGACGAGTACCTCAACGCCGTCGAGCTCCAGGCCATGGCCGAGGCCCCGGCCCGCGCGCTGCTCAACCTCGCCCGCGGCGACCGCAACGTCGAGTGCCACTACCGCAAGGTGTACCGGCCGATCACCGCCCAGGACTGGGCCGAGCAGCTCAACGCCGTGGCCTGGGAGCCGACGGAGAACTACAAGGCGTACAACTTCCGCAAGGCCGAGTACCAGGAGCGCATCGGCGCGCAGCGCGAGCGCAACATCCTTCTGGTGAAGCTGGGTTCGATGAAGCGGAAGTCCGGCAACGACGACGGGGTGCTCCCCGGCGGGGACGACCCGGTCGAGGAGTCGGGCGTCACGCGCTCGGTGCGGGAAGCCGCCGGCGCGGCCGCGGCCGGTGCCACGGGCGTGCACGACGAGTACCTGTCGCCGGAGCTGCTGGCCCGGTGGACCCAGGTCGCCCGCGAGATCCACGAGGGCCTCGAGGGCCTCGGCGGCAGCCCGCTGAGCCGCGAGGAACTGGTCTGGCTGATCCGCAAGCCGCTCCACGGCGACCTGCCGATTCCCGTCGAGCCGGTGCTCGGCAGCCGGGCCTGGGGCCCCGACCAGTTCGACCTGGTCGTCGACTTCTCCGGTGAGAACCGCAAGACGCACATCGTGCTGCACCAGTACGACGAGATGACCGGCGAGCGGCGCACCAGCTACACGACCACCCTCGTCGCGGCCAGCTGGCCCACCGAGACCCGCTTCCGGCAGTCCACCGCGTGGGCCCGCTACGCGGCGCAGCACGTCGACTTCCCGGTCGAGATCGACATGCGGTTCACCCTCATCCCGTACCTGAAGTTCCAGGACCGGGCGAAGAAGATCAGCGGCAACCTCGTCGACGAGATGAACGACATGGCCAACTCCGGCCGTGCCCCCGGCACCCAGCTCGCCGCCCAGGTCACCCGTGCCCAGAACCTCGTCGACGACGTGGAAGAGCACAAGATGCCGGGCATGGAGGCGCAGATACGCTTCACCATCTCCGCCCCCGACCTCGCCGAGCTCGAGCGACGCCGACGCGTCCTGGAGATGCAGTTCAAGCAGGACCTGAAGGTCACCCTGCTGCGCCCGAGCCGCCAGCAGTGGCGCCTGCTGCAGTCGCAGCTGCCGGGTGACGCGCCCAAGCTGCCGATCGCGCCGTACCTGCGGCTCCAGGAGGTCGAGCAGCTCGGCGCCGGACTGCCCACGGCCGGCACCGAACTGGGCGACAACCCCGAGCGCCGGTCGGGCAAGCAGCTCGGCTGGGTCGGCAACCTGGTCGGCTGGGCCGGCAAGACTCCGGTCCACTACTCGCTGCACGTCGGCCCCGCCCGCAACGACGGCGGTGGCGTTGCCATCGTCGGCGCGTCCGGTGGCGGCAAGTCCTCGCTGGCCCTGCAGAAGTTCTACGAGGAGTCGGAGTCGGGCGTGCGCTGCCTGGTCATCGACCCCAAGACCGACTTCGCCCAGCTCTGCTACTACCTGGCCTTCGGATCCCAGGTCAACGACCCCGAATTCCCCCTCGACGCCGAGGCGGGCCTGCTCGGCACCCCGCAGAGCCGTTTCCAGCCGGTGAACCCGGAGTTCTGGGCCGAGACCGAGGTCGTCGACCTCCTCAAGGGACAGGCCGGCGTGCTCGACCCGTGGGTGGTCGCGCGCGACGTGCCCTCCGGGCGACTGCTCGCCGAGACGATGCTGCGCGGTTTCCTCGGGGACGAGGACTACCAGCGGGTGCGCCTGCCCGTCATCGAGGGGATGGCCACGGTGGTCGGCTGGTACAACTCCGCGATCCGGCAGGCCACCGAACAGGGCCTGAGCGCGCGTGACGCCGAGCGGCAGGTGCCCCGGCCGACGCTGTGGCAGGTCGTCGACGAGGTCGTACGCGCCTACGACGACGCGGTGGCGAGCGGGGACCGCGAGGCCGTCAAGGACCTCAAGCTCGCCCAGATGCTGCTCACCGAGCTGCGTACCCTGCCGTACGCGCGTCTCGCCTTCGCGGAGAAGCCACAGACCCTGTCCGCGATGCGCAAGCGCCGCACGGTGATCACCCTGCGCGGTTTCCAGACCCCGGCCTCCTCCGACCCGCGCAGCTGGAACCCGGCCGAGCGGCTCGCCGCGACCGCGCTGATGGCGGTCGTGGAGCTGGGCAGCCAGATGCTCGACGTCGGCTACGAGAAGAACCCCGTGACGGGCGAGGTCGGACTGCGGCCCAAGGCGCTGTTCGTCGACGAGGCGTACGTCGTCACCGCGACCGAGAGCGGCCGCGACCTGATGCGGCGCGCGCTCAAGCAGGGCCGTTCGTACCTGGCGGTCATCGTGCTGATCACTCAGCAGGCCATCGACCTCGTCCAGATCGAGGACTCCGAGGCCCGCAGCGGTGGCGCCAACCAGATCCACACCGTCTTCGCCTTCAAGCAGAAGTCCAGCCAGGAGGCCTCGTTGGTGGCGCCGCTGCTCGGCCGGCCGGAGAGCGACACCAAGGTGTCCAGTTCCCTCCAGGAACTGCGGACGGGTGTCTGCCTGCAGCGGGACGTGGACAAGCGGGTCGGCACGGTCGCGGTTGACCTGGTCTTCCAGGAGATCCTCGCCGCCACGGACACCAATGGCACCACCCGTCCCGGCCGCCAGTCCGTCGACCCGCCGCTCAGCGTGTGGGACTGGACCTTCATGCAGGAGGCCGCCCGCGAGGAGCGTCCGGCCGCTGCGGATGCGGAGCCTGCTGCCTCGCGGTAGCGGCGCACCTTCAGACGTCCACTTGCGCTTCCCCCGAACTCCAGGAGTGACCATGCGTTTGACCAAGACCTTTACCGCCGTGACCGTGGCCGTCGCACTGACGGCACTGACTGGCTGCGGCGGGCAGGGGGAGGGCGGGCCGCTGTCAGCCCTGGGCCTGCCGAAGGCGGACAGCATCGCCGGTATCGAAAAGCTGATCAACAAGGGTGGGACCTGCCGCGAGCTCGAGGCGGGCCGTATGGGGGAGGACGCCGACAAGCGCCTCAAGGAACCCGCGTTCGCCGTCAAGGAGACGGCGACCTGTAAGGACGAGCGGGGCAAGTACGCCACCCTGCTGCTCCTGTCCGACATGAAGAAGTTCCAGGAGGCGAACCAGAAGGCCCTGCAAGGCGACGCGGACTTCGACACCGGCTATTTCGTCGGGCAGGACTTCGCGGTCGTGTCCGGCAGCGACGACGGCGCCAGGGGCCTGAAGCAGGCCGGGCTCTTCCTGATGGCCTGCAAGGCCGAGTTCAAGGCCGAAATCCCCAGCGGCTACAAGGTCAACGAGGAACTCGTCAAGGGGTGCTTCGTGACCGACTACCTCCCCTCCTAGCCCACAGGCCGTCCCAGCACCCGCCTCGTCCCTTGCGGAAACCCCAGAAGGAAGCCGATGTTCTTGCGCCGTAGCGCCAAGTCACGCGGAACCGCCACCCAAGGCGCGACGTTCCGCGACCGGGTGAAGGGAGCCGGCCGGGCCGCCAGGTCCGGTGTGTTCGTGATCCTCGCGCTGATCGCGCTCACACTGGCGGCTCCCGCAACGGCGTCCGCGGACTTCTCGTGCAGCTTCACCGGGGACGACTCCTACGCGCTGGACCAACCGGGCGCCAACGGCGAGGGGTGGTTCCCCGCAGTCAACCAGTGGGAGAACGAAGCCCAGCGCGCCAAGAACCTCAACGACACTACGGGCATGGTCACCGGCGCGGTCAACATGCCCCGTGGTGCCCACGAGTACACCATGTACGAGCTGAACGGCGTGCGTGGCATGAACTGGTCCGGCACGCAGCGAGACATCGGCGATGCCTCCCAGACCGACGACACCACGGACTTCAGCGGCGCCGACGACTGCGAAATCATGGATTTCGTCAACAACGGCATCGCGAACCTGGTCTTCGACGGAACGAAGATCCTGACGCGAGTAGCCATATCGATCAAGGAACTCGCTTCCAATCCGAGGCCCCTCAGTGGGCTGTACACCGGACGCGACAATGTCGTGGAAACACTGAAGGCGAAGGTCCTCATCCCTGCCGTTCCCGTCATGATCATGCTCACCGGCATATGGGTCTTTGGGAAATGGCGCAAGGGTGAGATGCGTGAAGCCTGGTCCGGTGTCAGCTGGGCCGCCCTGACCACGATCGCGGTCGTGGCCCTCCTGACCGGCGGCAACTTCCGCGAGGTGATCGACGAGGCGGACACCGGTATCGCCGCAGCCAACAGCTACCTCAGCGAAGCGGCGCTCGGCGGCATGGCGGACGAGATGCAGCCGCCCTGCGACCTGCCCTCCGATGCCCCCAATCGTGGTCTTCGGATCTCGAGTTGTGCCATGTACGACACGATGGCGTTCCGGCCCTGGGCGCTGGGTCAGTTCGGTCCGGGCGGCACGAACTGCATCTTCAAGACGAAGGGCGGCGGCGAGGTGGTCAACGGCACCTGCCGGCCGGTCAGCGCCGGCACCAAATGTGACTACGGCCTGGGTGCTCGTTGCGAGGACCTGCGAGTTCGTCAGATGGTCTCGCAGTCCATGACCAACATCGACGTCGCGAACGAGGCAAGCACGAGGGACAAGTACAAGAAGGACTGGTACGGCGTCCGTCAGGACATGGCCGGCGGTAAGGGCTCCAACCAGGAGAACGAGGACCCGAAGAAGCGCGTCTACCCCGTGGCGTTCGACGAATGGGCGGGGCGCGACGCCGGGAACCGGATCGGGCTGGCCGTCTACTCCCTGATCGCCGCGCTGATCATCGGCATCATGGTGATCGCGCTCAGCGCGCTCACACTGCTGTGGCACGCCGTCACCCTCATCATGATCATCATGCTGCCGCTGATCGCCACGTTGGGTATCCACCCTTCGCAGCAGAAGCTGCTGAAGGGCTGGCTGCAGACGTTCATCCACAGCTTCGTCCTCAGGGCGGGCTTCGGCGTCATCCTGACGGTGCTGCTCGTGCTGTACCAGATGATCCTGCCCGCCAAGATCTCCCTCGGTATGCAGCTGCTGATGCTGCTGCTGGTCACCGTCGCCGTCGTGATGATGCTGAAGAAGCTGCTGTCGGGGGCCTACAGTCCGCAGATCGCCGGGGCAGAGGATTCCCTGGGCGTCGGGGACATGGCGAACACCGTGGGCGGCAAGCTGGCCCAGTACGCGCCTAACGCCGCAGCCGGCGTCGCGAAGACGACGGGTCGCGTCGCCGGAAGGACCGCGGCCGGCACGGCGAAGGTGGCGAAGAAGGGCACACTGGCCGCTGCACGGACCTACGACAACAAGAAGAACGACGGTCGGTGGCAGAAGGAGGGCAAGCTTTCGACCCCCCAACCCTCCAAGCGTGAACAGCGCAAGACCGCGTACCAGACCGCAACGGTCCAGAAGGACGAGCTCGCGGAGCAGTACGCGGCAGTCGAGACCAAGCGAGAGCGGCAAGCCGCAGAAGCTGACCAGGCCCAGAGCAGCGGCCGTCTCGTTGGCGGTGGTACGCCGTCGGCCTACGTGCGGCGGCCGCAGCCCGCACCGCCCCTGCCGGCACCGGCCCCCGCGCCCGCCGTTCCCGCGCAGCAGGACCCCCAGTCCTCCAGGGGCCGGGTCAACACGCCGGACAACGGACCCGGGCGCCAGCAGCCGCGTGTGCCCGCGCCCGACCCGCGCTCCACGCCGACACCGCCCGCCCCGCCGACGCTGCCCGCCCCGCCGACGCCGCGGGACGGCGGTGACGGCCGTGTGTCCCGCTAGGAAGGCCTGAGCCATGGCAAGCGTCATCACCAACCAGACCCCACAGGAGCTCGCCGCCGAGCTGGGCGCGCTCCTGCGGGTGGACTGGCGATCCGTATGGCCCGGGATACCCGACGGTGGGGCCGAGCGCGCCGAGTGGTGCGCGGGCTTCGGCTGGGAGCCGCTGTGGTCCCAGTCGGGCCTGTGGGTTCGTACGCGGCGGGGCGGCCGCCTGCACCTGGCCTCACGGGCCGGCCTCGGCCGGCCCGTGACCCGGGCGTCGTACACGGTCTGGAAGGTCGCGGAGGGTGCGCCCTCCGACGGTGAGACGGTCCTGGCCACCGCCCTCGACCGCTACGCGGCCCACCTCGCCCGTACGACCGCCGCGTTGGGCGCACCGGGCTGGGAGGGCGCCTGGGACAGCCCGGACTTCCCGGAACCGCCCGCGCCGGGCCGGTGGGGCGACGCCGAGGAGCGGCGGGAGCTCCGGGCCCCGTACCGGCTGGCCCAGTGGAGGTACCCCAATCCGCTGGCCCCGGTGATCGTGCTCGCGCTGGACCACCAGGAGGGCGGGTATTCGGGGGGTGGGACGATCTCTCTCACCTTCCACGGGCCGGCCGACCCGAAGGCCCTCGACGGCCCCGGTTGGCTGTTGTGACGTACGCGACATGAGAAAGAGAGAACACGACATGGGCACACCCTTCGAACCGCCGGTCGACCGCACCCCGCAGGAACTCGTCACCGAGCTGCGGGGGCTGAACGACGTCCACTGGGAGACCGTCTGGAACGGGCCGCCGCTGCCCAGTCAGGGGTTGGACGAGTGGTGTGCCCAGTTCGGCTGGACGCCGACGCAGTTCGAGTACGTCCTCAACGTGGTCACGCGGACCGGGGGCACGATGACGCTGAACGCGCTGGGAGGCAGCTGGGCGCCCGTGCAGAGTCTGTCGCACTGGGTGTGGGGCGAGTCGGCGATGAATCCGGAGGACAACGCGCATGTGCTGGCCGAGGCCGACCGGGTCTGGCCCCTCTACCGCGACGCCGTGTCCTC
This sequence comes from Streptomyces sp. NPDC006512, assembly GCF_040611935.1. Lineage (NCBI taxonomy): Bacteria > Bacillati > Actinomycetota > Actinomycetes > Kitasatosporales > Streptomycetaceae > Streptomyces > Streptomyces sp. NPDC006512. The sequence continues at coordinate 176,769 of NZ_JBEXPG010000008.1, forward strand.
GGTGCTAGGCGCCCCGGCTTGGGAAGGCGCCTGGGACTCCGACTCCTTCCCGCAGGAACTCGGCCAGTTCGCGATCCCCCAAGACGCTGATCGCATCGGAGAGAAGGACCCCTACCACATGGCCTACTGGGAGCTTGCCGCTCCAGGAGGTGCCCTCGTGAGCCTGCGCATCACGCCGGCTGTGGGCACCGCCGACCGGTCCGATGCCGGAGTGGTGAACATGGATCTCGAGGTCTATCCCCGTCCGCTGGAGGCCTGACGGCGGTGGGCCCGGAACCGATCCCGCAAGAGATAGTGGAAGGCGCCCTGCGCCGGGCGAAGGCTTGGAAGCTGGCGGCCCTGGATGCCAAGGTCAATGCGCAATCCATAGCGCGGGGCATCAAGGCCGCGGCCACGGCGGCAGGGTTCGAGGACAAGGTGTCGGAGGACGGCAAGTTCCGTGTGTCCAAGGCGAGGCAGTACATCGACGCCCTTGCCACGGACAAGACGAAGCTCGCGCCGCCCGAAGGGACGAAGCCGCTCAGTGCCTTCTGGTCGTACGGCATCGAGCACCCGAGAGCGCCGGAGAACGACTCGGGCGTCCCGTTCCTGTCCCAGCGCTTCATAGCCGAGGAGTGGGCGGCCCAGCAGAACGTGACCGATCCCGATACCGCACGGACCCTGGAGACGACCCAAGGCGGTAGGGAACTCGACGGCATGTTCCTCTGGGAACCGAAAGTCATCAAGGCTCTCGGTGGCGCACGCGGGGGCTTCGGCCCGGGCTACGCCAAGGCCAAATGGGACGAGATCTCCGCGACGTACGGCGAGCTGGCCGAAGGCCGGGTGGAGGTCTTCGCGGACGTCGGCAACACCCGGGCGGTCCTGCACCAGGAGGAACTCGGCACGCTCTGCGAGAACCCGAACGTCGGGCTGCACAACATCCACTTCGTGTACGAGGCCCCCCAGTCATGGCCCGAGGCGACCCGGACCGAGGCCGGAACGAACGCCGTGCGGGCCGTCGCGCAGTTCGACGACAAGGACCTCCCCCGCTACATCGACCCGTACGCCTTCGCGGCCGACACCCCCGAGGCCCGCAAGGCGAAAATCGACAATCTGATGGAGGCCGTAGCCCCGGGGCAGGCACAGGTCTCCGCCGTCGAGGCGCCCGAGCAGCAGGCCACGCCGAAGCGCCCGCCCAGCCCGCTCTGGCAGATGGGCTTCCAGCAGCCGACCACCATCACCCGGCGCGAGACTGCCGGACCGGCCTCCGGAGCTGCAAGCGCGGAAGCTCCGGCCCCCACCCTCCACCCACCCGCAACAGGTATGGACGGTCCGTGATGACCCCTCGCCCCTCCCTCGGCCCTCTCCGCCGGCTGCTCCGTCAGGAGCGCGACGACGCCTGGGCCGTGCGGCTGCTCCGCCGGATCGTCTTCGGCATCGCCGGCGCCTACACCCTCTTCGTGCTCGCCTCGACCAGTATGGCCTCGTTCATCACGATGGCCGTGGTGCTCGTCCTCGCCGTGCTGGTGTGGCTGCTGCGCCGTCGCGGCCAGCTGCTGCTCGGTCTCGCCTCGACCGTCGTCACCGCCGCGGTGACCGGCTACCTGGCGGCCGCGGGCGACATCGCGCGTGGGTCTTCCGGCGGACTCCTCAGCGGGCAGGCGGTCTTCGGCTACTGGGCGCTCGGCGGTATGGCGCTGCTGGGTGCCTGGATGCTCAAGCAGCCCCGGGGCCGCCGGGGCGTCACCACCGTACTGGCCGACGTACTGCTCGTCGGCGCGTCCGGGGTTGGTATGTTGGCGCCGCTGTACGGCGTACCCCTTGGATTTCTCGGCGTCGTCGGCGTTCTGATGCTTCGTAGCAGAACGTTCTCGCGCGTTTACCGACGTGAACCCAGGCTGGAGCGCCGGGGTCTCCGTCGGATGGCGGCAGCCGCTGACACGGATGCCCGGTGATCCGGTGGTCCGGCATTTCCGTTGTGTAATAAGTGATCCACAGCAGGTGGTACGGCTTTGCCGCTGCCAATTGCCCTGCTCTAGAGTCCCCGTTGGTCACAAAGAACATCGGGGGACTTCTTTCATGGCGAGGACAGCGATGAGAACCCGGCCGACAGCGATGCTGCCGGCCTCCACGACGCTTCTGCCTTGCCAGCGGCGGCCCGACATCTTCGCGGAGCCGCTCCTGGAACGTCCGTCCGCGGGTGCTCCGGAACTTCCCTTCCGCATGCGGCGGAGCCAGGCCCTCAACCATGCGGCCCGGCAGCTGTGCTTCTCCTGCCCCGTGTGGGCTGAATGCCTGCAAGGCTCCGTCGTCCGGTCCGATCCGGGCGGTTACGCCGCCGCCACCACAGAGCAGGACCGGCGCTGGATCCGCAGCTGGCTGCACATCGGCGACAGCCGGGGACGCTTGACCGTCACCGCGTCCGCCACGGGCGGCGGTTGCGGTGAAGCGGTTGAAGTAGCCGCGGTACTGGACGCGTTCAGCGCCCTCCAGGAGCACCGGGCACGCCGGTCATTGGGTCCCGCCCAAGGGCCGGTTCCCGCCCAGCGGCAGGATCCGGCACAGCACTTTCCAGCAGACCGCCGACAGCGCGCCGACACAGACGAGGTAGTGAAGACGGGCGCTCCGGCCCTGTCGGGAGCACGGATCACCTACTCGCTCGCCGATCCGGCCCTGGCCATACAGAAGACCGTGCTCGGCCCGCTGGTGTGCGCCACGCTCCCCATGCTCAAGGTCACCGAGCAGCTCGCCGGGATGCTCGCGTTCACCCCGTCCGCCGCCGTGGCACCCGAGCTCCTTGCCGCGGTCACCCGGACCCGCGTGAGCCTGGAGTCCTGGCGTGCGGCAGCAGGTGACGAGACCACCTACGAGGTGACGGACAGCGCTCTGACCGGTTCCGTGAGCATCGAGCTCGCGACCAGCGACCCCGTCGCCGCGCTGCGGCAGGACATCTTCGAGCCGCTGCTGCGCCGCCTGGCGGACTCGCTGCACCATGTGGAGGCCATCACGGCGGTGCTCGTCCCCGCAGCCCACCCTGCGGACCCGGCCGCCGTCGCGCACGCCCGGAATCTGGCGGCCGTACTGGAAGCGGTGCGCGAGCTCGGCTCCCACCTGGAGCGCTACCAGCCCCTCACCCCGCGCCAAGACCACGGCGAGGGCCACGCGGGCATCCAGCGCGACACTCACCCGCACCACTCCGCCACGGGCGCGGGCGGGTCCGGTCCTTGGGGCGTCCCCAGCCTGCGGCGCGCTGTGGAGACGGCAGTTTCCTCCTTCCCGGGTCACTTCACCAGCCGCGACGTGGTCGGGGCGCTACCCCCGGGTGCGTACCGGGACGCGGGGAAGTCGGTCAGCAACGCCCTGTCCGCCATGGTCAAGGCGGGCCGACTCCTACGGGTCTCGCGCGGCACCTACACCGCGAACCCGACGTCCACCGGCGAAGCCGTCCCGAACTCCTGAAAGGCAGTCGCCGTGCAGCCCACCCCTCCGGCCGCGGAAGTCCGCGTCTTCTCCCAACACGCTGGCCTGATCGACGAGGTCCCCGTGACGGCCCCGCCCTTCGGCAACATCCAGGACGTCGTCATCGGCATCCTCCAGCAGCGCGCCCAGCAGCTCGGCTTCCCGACCCCTGCTGTGATAACCGACGACCGCTACGGCGGTGCGGTCCGCCTCCTCATCCACCCCGACGGCAGCACCGAAACCCTGCCCGACGACCACCGCTGACAGCCGAGGGCGGCACCAAGTCGGGGGTGGGTGTCGACACCCTGATGGGTCTAGACAACAAACAAGCCCCAGGTCGCTGACCTGGGGCTTTGTCGTGGAGCGGATGACGGGAATCGAACCCGCGCTATAAGCTTGGGAAGCTCATGTTCTACCATTAAACTACATCCGCACAGGCGGTCCAGTCGCCTGGATCCGTACCGTTGCTCACTGTACCCCATGATCGACCCGCGGTGAATTCTCCCGCGTGGGGGCGTCGCGTCACGGGGGCAGGGAGGCGCGTGGGGGCGGGAGTTGGGGCGTAACGTAGGGCACCGGGCGGCGGCTGGAGTGGCGGCTGGAGCCAGGTCCCGAACATCCCCTAATGTGGCGATTCATCGCAGTACGGCTCGTTGGGGAAAGGGACTCGATGGAGCACACCGTCGTCCGTTGTGCCGAAGGGCACGTTTTCAGTACCGCCTCGTTTCCGCTCCAGCACCTCGGTGCCGGCCGGATCGGGCCCGGGCGGCTGCTGAGGTGCCCGCGGTGCGCGCGGCTGAGGCATGCGGTGCCCGTGGGCGGCGTCAAGCGCTGACCGGGGAGTCCGGGCGGGGCGCGCGGGCCGGCTCTCGATTGGGGGTGGCCCGGGCGCTCTGCGTATCCTCGGGACGTGCTTCTCTCCGACAAAGACATCCGGGCCGAGATCGACAGCGGACGGGTTCGCATTGACCCCTTCGACGAGTCGATGGTGCAGCCCTCCAGCATCGATGTGCGTCTCGACCGGTTCTTCCGGGTCTTCGAGAACCACCGTTACGCCCACATCGACCCCGCCGTCGAGCAGCCCGACCTGACGCGCATGGTCGAGCCGGAGGGTGACGAGGCGTTCATCCTCCACCCGGGCGAGTTCGTGCTCGCCTCGACGTACGAGGTCATCACGCTCCCCGAGGACATCGCCTCCCGCCTGGAGGGCAAGTCCAGCCTGGGCCGCCTGGGTCTGGTGACGCATTCGACCGCCGGGTTCATCGACCCCGGGTTCTCGGGTCACGTGACCCTGGAGCTGTCGAACCTCGCCACCCTGCCGATCAAGCTCTGGCCGGGGATGAAGATCGGGCAGCTGTGCCTGTTCCGCCTCAGCTCGCCCGCGGAGTTCCCGTACGGCAGCGAGCGGTACGGCTCCAGGTACCAGGGGCAGCGCGGGCCGACCGCCTCGCGCTCCTTCCAGAATTTCCACCGCACCCAGGTGAGGCACGAGGCATGAGTGACGGAGTACGCGAGAACCTCGACTACGAGGGGTTCGGTCGCGCCGTGCGCGAGCTGGCGCAGACGATCGCCGATGACGGCTACGAGCCCGACATCATCCTGAGCATCGCCCGCGGCGGGGTCTTCGTCGCCGGCGGGCTGGCGTACGCGCTCGACTGCAAGAACATCCACCTCGTGAACGTGGAGTTCTACACCGGCGTCGGCACCACGCTGGAGATGCCGGTCATGCTGGCGCCCGTGCCCGAGGCGATCGACTTCACCAACAAGAAGGTGCTGATCGCCGACGACGTCGCCGACACCGGCAAGACGCTCAAGCTCGTCCACGACTTCTGCCTCGGCCACGTCGCCGAGGTGCGCTCCGCCGTCATCTACGAGAAGTCCCACTCCCTCGTGAAGTGCGAGTACGTGTGGAAGAAGACCGACGAGTGGATCAACTTCCCGTGGTCGGTCGAGCCGCCCGTCGTCAAGCGCGAGGGCCAGGTCCTCGACGCCTGAGCCGCCGTTCCACGAGCCCGCAGTCTCACGGGCCGCAGTTCATGACGAAGGGGCCCGCCGCGCCGACCGCGCCGCGGGCCCCTTCGTCGTGACGTCAGAGCGTGCCGAGCTTGATGATCGACAGCAGGGCGATCAGCTGGATGGCGGAGGCGCCGAGCGCCTTCTGCCACGGCAGGTCGTGCGACTTGCTGATCAGCGACGTGAAGAGGGCACCGGCCGCGAGCCAGGTGATCCAGCCCAGCACCTGGACCACCATGTTGTCGCCGCCCAGGAACACCGCGAACAGCAGGCGCGGCGCGTCCGTGATGGTCATGACCAGCATCGACAGCCCGACCGTCGGCTGCCACGCGCCGTCGCCGCCCAGCTGCCGGGCCAACGTGTGCGTGACCGCGCCCAGGATGAGGCCGCAGATGACGAAGGCCAGCCCGGTGCTGAGGACGATCGGGATCGCCTGGGTGAGGGTCGCCTTTATGGCGTCCTCGCGGGCCTTGTCGAAGCCGAAGACCGCGAGCATCCCGTAGAGGAACGTCACGATCAGCGCCGGACCCCAGACGGCGTAGTCGCGCATCTGGTGGAAGGTCGGCCCCGGGCGCATGACGATGCCGCGCAGGAGCTCCTTCCAGTGCAGCCGGGGCCCGACGGGGCCGGCAGCGGCCGCGCCCGCCTGGTAGGTCGGGCTCTGGCTGTACGGGTCCTCGCCGAAGGAGAAGGCCTGGGTGTGGCCCGGGTTGTTCGCGTACGAGGGCTCGTGCGGGCCTCCGTACGGGGCCTGCGGCGGCTGCTGCTGGCCGTACGGGTCGAAGTACTCGGGCTCCCCGTGGCCCCCGGCGGCAGGCTGCTGAGGCCAGTGCTGCTGAGGGGGCGGACCCGCGGGAGGGTAGGGCTGCTGACCGTACGGTGCCTGCGGCGCTTGCTGCTGCTGACCGTACGGCTGCTGCCGCGGGGGTTGCGGGGGTTGTTGCGGGGTGCGGTTGTTGTCCCGGCCGCGTCCGATCCTGAATCCAGCCACGTGATCGAAAGTACCTGCTCGGCGGGCCGAGGGTGGCAGGGGCGCCCGAATAGGCGGCCTTTGCGGCTGAGCTGTGACATCCCCTAGGGGATGCCCGGACGGGGGGCCGGTGGGTGGTTTACGTGGCTGCGCGGCAGTCTGCGGGGGTTCGTTACGTTGCCGACGGAATGCCTACATATCGGGCCCGTAGCTTCGTCGGTGTCGTCGCCACGGAGTCACGAACGAGCAGGAAAGAGCCCGCACCATGCGCAGCACCCGCCGCACCACCCTTCGTACCGCCGCCGTCTCCGCCGGGGCGGCCGCCGTCCTGGCGCTGCCCGTGGGGTCCGCCTTCGCGGACTCCCCGACGGCTCCGGAGCCCGAGGTGCTGCCCGGGATCGAGCAGCCGGCGGTGGACCCGACGGCCCCGCCGGTGACGCCGCCGGTGACGCCTCCGGTCACCCCGTCGGTGACGCCTCCGGTCACCCCGCCGGTGACGCCTCCGGTCACCCCGCCGGTGACGCCGCCGGTCACCCCGCCGGTGAAGGAGCGGGTGTACGTCACCACGGTGAAGCTGGCCGACGGTTCCGTCGCCAAGGTCTACAAGTCCGGCGACCGCCGCTTCGAGGCCGACGTCTTCGCCGGCGGCACGAAGGTGGGCACGCTGGTCAGCGAGAACGGCCGGTCGACGAACGCGTCGCACAACGGCCTCCACGTCACCCTGCACGGCAACGGCACTGTCACCTCGTGGGTCGAGGGCGGACGGAAGCCGGCCGAGAAGCCGAAGCCGCAGCCGAAGCCGCAGCCGAAGCACGAGGTCAAGAAGGAGACCTCGGTGCGCCTGACCATGCCGGACGGGCGGATCGCGAAGCTCGTCGACGGCCACCGCGGCAAGCGCGTGGAGATCTTCATGCCGAACGGGAACTTCCTCGGCGCGATCGACATGAAGCACCCGAGCGCGATGAACGACGGCTGGACGTACAAGCTCGTCCAGGACGGGAAGCGGGTCAAGTTCGTCGTCATCGACGGGAAGCGCGGCGGCGACAGCTGGGTCTACGACTTCGCCACCGGCAAGCTGATCGAGAAGTACACGGTGGAGAAGGAGAAGGCGACGGGGAAGGCGAAGCCCGCCGCGCTGGTCGAGCCGGTCGGGAAGAAGTCCGAGTCCGACGAGCGGATCGTCCCCAAGGGCGGCGTGAACGCCGGAGCCGAGGGGGTCGCGCGGCACGGCGACACCCCGGCGCTGGTGGCCGCCGGCGGCGGCATGGCCGCGGTGGGCGCGGCCGGACTGGGCTTCGCGATGCTGCGTCGCGGCCGCGGCTGACCCCGCCCCGCCCCTGACGAACGGAACGGCCGGACCCCTGACGGGGTCCGGCCGTTCCTGCGTGCGGTGGGGCGAAGCTACTTGACGCCCTTGGCCTCCGCGCCGCCCGAGTCCTTGTCCGCGTCCGAGTCTGAGGCCTTGCCCTCATCCCCGTCCTCGGCCTCAGCCTCGCCGTCGGCAGCCCCCTCGGTCTCCGCTCCGGCGGCCTTGTCCTTGGCCTCCGCCTCGGCGGGGGCTTCGGCCACGGGCTTCGCCTCAGCGGCGTCCTCGGCTACGGGCTTCGCGTCGGCGGCGGCCTTGTCCTCGGCTTCCGCCTCGGCGGGGGCCTCGGCCACGGGCTTCGCCTCAGTGGCGCCCTCGTCCACGGTCTCCGCCTCAGTGGCGTCCTCGGCTACGGGCTCCGCCTCAGCGGGGGCCTCGTCCTTGGGCTTCGCCGCGACTGCGGGCACGTCCTTGGTCTCCGACCCGAGGGCGGCAGCAGCCACGGGCTTCGCCTCGGCGGCTTCGGCCACGGTCTCCGCCTCGGGGGCGGCCTCGTCCTTGGCTTCCGGCTCGGCAGCGTCCTCGGCCGCGGCCTTGGCGGCGGCTTCGGGCTTCGCCTCGGCGGCGGGCTCGGACTTGGCCTCGATCTCGGCACGGGCAGGCTCGGCTGCGGAGGCCGGCTCGGCTTCCGCTTCCGCATCCGCCGTGGCCTTGGCTTCCGCCTCGGCAGCGGCAGCCGCAGCGGCCTCCGCCTCGGCCGCAGCCTTGGCCTTCGCCTCGGCCTCCGCCTTCGCGGCGGCCTCCGCCTCCGCCTTCGCGGCGGCAGCCGCAGCCGCCTCTTCCGCCTCCTGCGCGGCCAGCGCCTCCGCCTCCGCCAGTTCCTCCGCCGTCGGTTCCGGGGCCTTCACCGATTCGAGGAGGAGTTGGGCGACGTCGACGACCTGGACGGATTCCTTGGCCTTGCCGTCGTTCTTCTTGCCGTTGACGGA
>NZ_JBEXPG010000009.1:0-161578 GCF_040611935.1 Streptomyces sp. NPDC006512
AGCCCGCGTACTGGACGTACTTGGCTTTCGCCCGGTGCGGCGAGAGCGCGTGCCAGGCGTCGCGGGGCAGACGGGAGTTTGACGACAGGCCCTAGTGCCAGGGCACTGGAGCGGGGTGGCCCGGGTCAGGCTCCGGCGGCGAGCGTACGGATCAGCGTGCGCAGCACCGCCCCGGAGTCGGCCTCGGAGCCCAGCGACTCCGCGGCGGCCAGGCCGTCCACGGCGGCGGCGACGGCCCCGCCCAGCAGGTCCGCGTCGACGTCCCCGGTCCGTTCCCCGGCCAGGACCCGGAACAGGGCGACGAAGCAGCCGCGCCAGCGCCGGTACTCCGTCTCCAGGCTCTCCCGGACCCGGGGGTCGTTCAGGGCGTGCCAGTGCAACGCCGAGTGGAGGCGGGAGAGTTCCGCGCCCTCGGGCCGGTCCAGCAGTTCGACCACGCGGTCGGCCCGCTCCTCGAACGACCCGGGGGCGGCGACCGCCTCTTCCAGGGGGTGGATCCACTCGGGGCGGATGTCGGCGATGACCGCCAGGACGAGGTCGGTCCGGTCCTGGAAGTGGTAGTGGCACATTCCGTGTGAAACGCCGCAGAGGGCCGCCACGTTGCGGGTGGTGAACCGTTCGCTCATGCCGCCCGCCAGCAGGGTCCGTGCGGCGGCGATAAGTCGTGCCCGGGTCTGTTCGCCCTTCGCCGAGGTCCGGGGCCGAACCGACGGGGCGGGGGGAGCGGGAGAGTCCGGGGAGTCCTTCGTGGAAGCGGCCATGGCGTCACTCTAACGAGCCCGCTCGACGCGACCTGCGCGTTTCCCCGATCCTGCGGAACGACCCCGTCCAAACTCTTGACCGAGCGCTCGGTCAGTTTTAGCTTTCCGGTCAACCCCGCTGTCAGCGGGGGGAGTTGACGCTCCCAAGGAGACCCCTCATGAACGATCACGCAACCAGTCCGACCGGTCAGGGCATGGCCAGACGCGGATTCCTGGCAGCGGCGGGACTCACCGCCGCGGCCGCCGCGCTCGCCGCGACCGAGGGACGGGCCCGGGCGGCGGCCCGCCCCGCCCCGGCGGCGGGCACCTTCCGCGTACCGATCGAGGACGTCCGCCACACCCGCACCTGGATGGCATGGCCGGACAGCACGTCCATCTGGGGCGGCACGCTCAGCGGCGTCCAGTCGGACATCGCGCTCATCGCCCGCACGATCGCCAAGTACGAGCCGGTCTACCTGTGCGCCAACCCGGGCAGCGCCGCCAAGGCCCGCTCCATGTGCGGGTCCACCGTCACGGTCGTCACGACCATCCCCGTCGACGACTGCTGGATGCGCGACTCAGGACCGGTCTTCCGCACCGACGGAGCCGGCGGCCTCGACGCGGTCGGTCTGAACTTCAACGGCTGGGGCAGGAAGCAGGCCCACGCCAAGGACGCCCTGGTCGCCGGCCGGATCGCCTCGTACCTCGGCGTCCCCTTCACCACCGCCGGCCTGGTGGGCGAGGGCGGCGCCGTCGAGCAGGACGGCGCGGGCACCCTGATGGCCACCCGCAGCAGCCTGATCAACCGCAACCGCAACCCCAACCGGTCGCAGGCCCAGATCGAGGCCGCGCTGTGCGCCGCCTACGGCGCCTCCAAGGTGATCTGGTTCGACGGCGTGGTCGGCCAGGACATCACCGACGACCACGTCGACGCGACCTCCCGCTTCCTCGCCCCCGGGAAGGCCCTCGTCCAGATGCCCCTGGCCTCGGACAACGACGTCTACGCCAAGGACGCGCGCCAGCAGTTCCAGATCCTGTCCGCAGCGACGACCGCGGGCGGGGCCCGCATGAGCGTCGAGAAGCTCCAGGGCCCCGACTACGACCGGATCCGGTCCACCAACCCGGACTTCCTCGCCTCCTACGCCAACTACTACGTGTGCAACGGCGCGGTCATCAGCGGCCAGTTCGGCGACACCCAGGCCGACAGCGCGGCACGGGCCACGCTCGCCCGCCTGTTCCCCGGCCGCGCCGTGGAACGGCTCAACATCGACCGCCTCGGCGCCGGCGGCGGCGGCATCCACTGCGTCACCCAGCAGCAGCCGGTGCCGTAGACCTCCGGCGGCCGGGTGGCATCCGAACGGCCGCCGACGTGCCGGCCCCCTGGGCCGAGGAGCCCGCCGGCCGGGGAGCCGTTACGTTTCTGCGGTGAAACCCTGCCTCCGGGCGGGTGAGGATGCGGCCGACCGCCGCGGTCGGTCGCACCGGGCGCGCTACAAACCTCGCGTGATCAGGAACCTGCTGCGGAGCGTGCCCGCGCTCGTGCTCGCCCTCATGTCCCTCCTTCCCACTCCCGCTTCCGCGGCCGGCGGCCGGCACCAGGCCGCCGGCCCCGACCCCGTCGTCTTCGTGCACGGCTGGAACTCCGACGGCTCCACCTGGGAGACCATGGCGGGACGCTTCCGAGCCGACGGCTGGCCGGCCGGCCGCCTCGACCAGTGGACCTACGACACCACCCAGTCCAACGCCACCACCGCCGCACGCCTCGCCGACGAGATCCAGCGCGTCCTGGACGCCACCGGCGCCACCAAGGTCGATGTGATCACGCACTCGATGGGCGCCCTCTCGTCCCGCCACTACCTCAAGAACCTCGGCGGCTCCGCCAAGGTGGACGCCTGGGTCTCCCTGGCGGGACCCAACCACGGCACCGAGACCGCCCGCTGGTGCGGCGGCGCCGCGTGCGCGGAGATGCGACCGGGATCCGCCTTCCTGAACGCCCTCAACTCCGGTGACGAAACCCCCGGCTCCCCCCGCTACGCCACCTGGGGCTCGCCCTGCGACCTCCTCATCACCCCTGCGAGCAGCGTGGCCCTCACCGGTGCCCTCAACAGCAAGACCGCCTGCCTCGACCACAGCGGGCTGCGCACCGACCGTGCGGTCTACGAAGCGGTCAAGGCGCACGTTCGATAGGCGCCGCCCGCGGGCACCCGCGGTCCCGCTCGGCTTCCAGGAACGGGACGATCGCATCCAGGAAGTGCTCGTTGCGATCACCGGCCACCATGTGCCCCGCACCGGCCACATCGACGCGCCGAGCCCGGGGAACCCGGTCGCAGAACTGTTCGGCGACGTCCTCCCGCACCACGTCGCTGAGCCCGCCGCGGACGAGCAGGACCGGTACGTCGGCGTGGCGCGCGGCGCCGAGGAGACGCTCCGCCATGCCCGGCGGGTCCATCCGGTCCTCGAAGCTGTCCAGCATCCGCGGGTCCCAGTGCCACACCCAACGGTCACCGCGGCGCCGCAGGTTGGCCCGTATCCCTTGGACGTCGGCAGGCCTGGGGCGGTGCGGCAGGTGGGCGGACACCGCCGCGGCCGCCTCGCCCTCGTCGGCGAATCCGTCCGGATGGCCGCGCATGAACGCGACGATCCGACGAAACCCGCGGGGATCCGGTCGATGGGCGACGTCGACGAGCACCAGGGCGCGGACCGCCGCCTTCGGTACCTCTCCGGCGGCGAGCAGCGAACCGAGGCCCCCGAGCGAGGCACCGACGAGCACCGGCCGGCCGCCGGTCGCGGCGACGATCGCCCGGACGTCTTCGGCGAACAGGCCGAGGGAGTAGTCCCCACCGGCCGACCACGCGCTGTCGCCGTGCCCACGCAGGTCCGGGGCGATCACCCGCCACCCCAGCGCGGCCAGCCGCGGGCCCGTCCGGCCCCAGGCGTGCCGCGTCTGGCCGCCGCCGTGCAGCAGGAGGAGCGGGGGAGAGGCCGCCGCGCCCCACTCGTCCGCCGCGAGCCGGATCCCGCCGTGGCCCGCGAAGCTCCGGTGCCGTGGCAGCGCGTCGGCCGTCATCCCGCGCCCCGGGTCCGCAGCGGGGCCAGCAACTGCTCGCGGTGGGCATCCGCGGCTCCTGCGGCGAGCGCGACGTCCAGCGCGAACAGGGCCCGCGCGAGGAACCGGTCGTCATCGATCAGGGCGGACACCCACTGATGCAGCGCGCCCACGCACGAGGCGCTGACCACCGCCGCCAGGGCGTCGGTGTCGACGTCGGCGCGCAGGAGGCCCCGTGTCCGGGCGTCCGCCATCGCCAGGCGGAGCTGAACGAGAGGGCCACGGCCGTGGTCGAGTACGAGGCCGCTCTCCTCCCAGCCGCGCACCATCCGACGGGACACGACCGGGTCGTCGACGAAGAGCCGGACGGTCGACCCGACGACCTCCCGCGGGTCACCGGCGCCCAGCGCCGCCAGCCGCTCCTCGAGCTCGTCCATGAACCCGTCGGCGAGGGCCTCCCAGATCTTCTCGCGCGGTCCGATCAGGTTGTACACCGTGGCCGGGGACACCTCCGCGCGCTCGGCGATCCGCTCGGTACTGATCACCGATTCCGGGCTCTCCCGCAGGAGTTCCCGCGTCGCGTCGAGGATCCGGGACCGTCTGCGGGCCTTGTGCCGCTCGCGCAGCCCGTCTCCGGTCGTCGGTACGCGCCCTGTCCTCATGCGGACTCCCGTCCCCGGAAATTTAGAGACTCTTCCAAACTTGGAGATGCCTCCAAAAAGGGTGGGCCAAACCTACTCGGCGGGCTCCGGCAGGCGGACAGGAAACGCGGCCGCACGCCCAGTAGCCGGGACCTCCGGGGCGACGGCCCCGGACCCGAGGTCAGTCCGGGGGCGCGACGTCCGCGGGGTCCGCGCGGAGGAACGGGCGGAGGGCGCCGAGCAGGGCGCCGACGCAGGTTTCGCGCAGCTCCGCCCGCGTACACGTCTCCGCGGTGAGCCAGTCCAGACAGAGCACCCGGACGAACACCAGCCAGCTCCTCAGGACCGTCGTCACGGCTGCCCGGACGGAGTCGTCCGCGAGCGGGAGGATCTCCAGCAGCCGGGCCCGCAGGACGTCCAGCTCGCCGTCGATGATCGTCTGGACCACCGGGTCGCCCGCGAGGAGCCGGTTCGCCGCGAGGACGGTGTTGCGGTGGGCGATGAAGTAGTCGAGGTGTACGTCGAGTCCGTCGCTGAGCTGCGAGAGCAGGTCACCGGGCCGGTCGAGCGGGACCTGTTCGAGCAGCCGGTCGGACGCCTGCCGGTAGACGGCCGCGAACAGCTGCCGCTTGCCGGGGAAGTGGCGGTACAGCAACGCCCGCGAGACTCCGGCCTGTTCGGCGACGTCTTCCATCAGCACCTCGCCGTACGGGTACCGGGCGAAGAGCCGTGCGCCGACGTCGAGGAGCTGGGCACGGCGTTCGTCGGGGCTGAGGCGTCGGCGGGGAGGCACGCGCCCGATGTTACTTGACACACGTCTACCAGTGGGCGCTACTAGTAGACACAAGTCTACTTACCAGGGGTGGGAGGTCGGAGCATGGCCAGGACTCTCAGGTGGCTCGTACTGGCGATGGGCGCCGCATGCGTGGCGATCGGGCTCGCCCACGTGGCGCTCGGGAACGCGGCGATACCCGGTGCGGGCTCCGCCGGTGCCACGGTCGACAGCCTCGGACGGTTCCTGGGCGCCACGTTCGCGGGGTACGGACTCGCCTGGATCTGGGCCGCCCGCCAGTCTCCGGTCCCGGCGGGCGTGGTCCGTTGGCTGGCCGCGGTGTTCCTGCTCGGCGCCGTCGGCCGGCTGCTCTCGCTCGCCGTGCACGGATGGCCCGACGGCTTCCAGGTCGCGCTGACCGTCGTCGAACTGGTCCTGCCGCCCCTGTACTTCTGGCTCGCCGACGCCGACGAGAAGGCGCACCGGGCGAGCGGGACCGCGGTCCCCGCCTGACCGGTCCTTCCGGAGCGCGGCGCGTTGTCGTCACGGGCAGCCGCCCGTGCCGGTTCGGCCGGCACGGGCGGCGGGGCGCCGGGGTCGCGTCACGCGACGGCGGTGCCCTCCAGCTCGACCATCTGGCCCGGGACCGCCAGGCGCGTCACCCCGAGCATCGTGGAGGCCGGCGCCACCCCGGCGGCACCCAACCGCGCCGCCAGCACTCCGTAGTGCGGGAAGAGCAGATCGACGTCGGTCGTGTAGACGTTGAGCCGGACGAGGTTCGCGAGGGACATGCCGGCCTCGCCGAGCACGGCCTCCAGGTTGTCGATGCTCAGAGCCAACTGCGCCGCCATGTCACCGTCGTGCCGGGGCTTGCCGTCGCCGCTCATCGCGGTCTGGCCCGAGACGTACAGGGTCCGTGTGTGCCCCGAGACGACCTCACCCTGGTTGAACCCCAGGGCCACCGACCACGTCACCGGGTTGACCGCGGTTCGTTCCACTGTCACGTCATCTCCATTCGATCCATCGGAAGCGCGTACGTCCGTCGGCTCGGTGGCCGACGGCTCTGACGCCGTGTCAACGAGCCTCCCAACTCATCACGACACCTCCTGTCATGTATTCCGTTAAAGTTCTCGTATGCGCGCCGACCGGCTGGTCTCACTGGTCCTGCTGCTGCGCCAGCGGGGCCGGCTGACGGCGGACGTACTGGCCCGTGAGCTGGAGGTGTCCACCCGCACCGTCCTGCGCGACATCGAGGCGCTGTCCGCGGCCGGCGTCCCCGTCTACGCCGAACGCGGCCGGCACGGCGGTTTCGAGCTGCTGCCCGGTTTCCAGACCGAGCTCACCGGCCTGAACCACGAAGAGGCGCTCGCCCTGCTGGCCGCCGGACCGGGGCGCAGCGAGCAGGTGTTCGGCCTCGGCTCGGCGCTCGCTTCGGCCATGCGGAAGGTCGTCGACGCGCTCCCCGAAAGCCACCGGGCCACCGCGGGCGACGCGGCACGGCGCTTTCTCGTCGACCCGGAGAGCGACCTGCTCTCGCGCCGCCAGGCCGCCGTCGAGGAGGTGCCCGGCCCCACGATGATCGAGGTCAGGCGCGCGGTCCTCGCCGGACACAAGCTGCGCATCCACTACGCGGCCACGGGCCAGACGCCGCAGTGGCGCACCGTGGACCCGATCGGCCTGGTCACCGTACGGGACCGGGGCTACCTGCTGGCCACGAGGTCCGGTGCGGACCGCACCTACCGGCTGTCGCGGGTGTTGGCCGCCGAGGAACTCCCCGAAACGGCACAGCGGCCGAACCGGGTCGATCTGGACCGGATCTGGCGGGAACGCTCCGCGCGGTTCCTCTCCGGCGGAGACCACATCACCGTGCTGCTACGGATGAACCCGGCGCGGCGGGAGGAACTGCTGGACACCGCGCTGGCCGTCCGCGCGGAGGAACCGGACGCGGACGGCTGGCTGCGCCTGGAGGTGACCTTCCAGGATTCCCGGCACGCCGAATGGGCGCTGTGGCAGCTCAGCACGGACGCGGAAGCCCTGGCCCCGCAGTCGCTGCGCACCTCCCTGCGCGATCGCGCCGCCCTGATCGCCGCCCGTTACGGAGACCCGTCCTGAGGGTGCGGGGGCTCAGCGCAGCGGTGGGTGGGTGGCGAGCCAGTGCCGGGCGATCCGTTCGCGGGTGGTGACCCACGCTCCGCCGCGCTGCGCGACGTGCTTCAGGAAGCCGTCGAGGGCGCGGATGCGCCCGGGCCTGCCGATGATCCTGCCGTGCAGGCCGACGCTCATCATGCGCGGGCGGTCGGCCCCTTCGGAGTGGAGCGCGTCGAAGGTGTCGACGAGGTAGGAGAGCATGTCGTCGGCCGTCGTGAAGCCGTGGACGATCAGGAACTTGAAGTCGTTCGCGTCGAGGCTGTACGGCAGCACGAGGTGCGGCCGGCCGGCGGCTTCCACGTAGAACGGGAGGTCGTCGGAGTAGTCGTCGCTGTCGTAGAGGAAGCCGCCCTCCTCGGCGACGAGGCGTCGCGTGTGGGGGCTCGTACGGCCGGTGTACCAGCCCACCGGACGGCGACCGACGAGCCGCTCGATCGTCGCGATCGAACGCGCCACGTCGGCGCGCTCGGCGTCCTCGGGCACCTGGCGGTAGTCGATCCAGCGCCGGCCGTGGCTCGCCACCTCCCAGCCCGCCGCGGCCATGGCCCGCGCCGCGTACGGGTTGCGCTCCAGCGCCTGCGCCACCGCGTATACGGTGAGCGGCGCGCCGTGCGCCGCGACCGTACGGTGGACACGCCAGAAGCCGGCCCGTGAGCCGTAGGCGAACATGGACTCCACGTTCAGGTCGCGCCCTCCCACGACGGGCGGCGCACCGATGAGCTCGTGCAGGAACCCCTCGGAGGACGGGTCCCCTTCGAGGACGTTCTGCTCGCCGCCCTCCTCGTAGTTGAGGACGAGGCTGACGGCGACCCGGGCCCCGCCCGGCCAGGCGGCGTGCGGCGGCTCGGCGCCGTACCCGACGAGATCCCGCTGATGCTCGGACACGGGCGGCACCCTACCGCCGCACGGCCGCCGACGGGCGCCCCCTTTCACCACCGCACGCCGTGTCACTTTGAGTAGCGGTGGCCTACTGTCGGTGACATCGGTTTGGGGCAATACGGAAAAGGCAGGTGGACCGGGGATGCGCGAGACACGCCGGATGGCGCGGGTACTGGGAACGTGCGCGGCGGCGCTGACGCTGGCGCTGGCCGCGCCGGGCACGGCGCAGGCGGCCCACGGGGTGCTGTTCATCGACCGGGCGGCGATCCACGACCCGTCCGGCTGCTACCCGTTGGGCGACTTCGTGCCCTCCGAGGTGGCCAACTTCACGGACGAGACCGCCTTCGTGTGGTCGGGGCCCCACTGCGACGGGCGGGTGACGGCCGCCGTACTGCCGGGGCAGGTCCTGCGCCCCGCCCCCGGGATGAGCCTGTTCGTCCAGTAGCGGCCCTTCCGGCGGCGGACCGCCGCCGGGTCATCCTAAGGAGTGTCGTCGAGCGCGGGAGCGGGGCCGGCGAGGGGCGTCCCGCCCTCCAGGGGGAGGGGCGCCCCGGTTCGTACGGCCTCGATGACCGTGTCGTGCAGGGCGCGGCTCGCGTCCTTGCTGGGGCACGGGACGGGGCTTCCCGCGAGCGGGAGCCATTCGGACGCCCCGCTGTACTGCACGGTGACGTGGGCGAGGCCATCGGCTTCGATCCAGGTGGTGTGCACGTCGAGCTCACCGGTGAGGACAACGCCCGCCTCACCGGTGAGCACCCCGTTCCGCCCGGCGAAGACACCGCGCGTGGTCCATGAAGCCCAGCTCATCCGGCCTCCCTGCGCTCGTCGTCCTGCCAGTGTGACCGGATCGGGCTTCGCGCGCCTCTCGCGGACCGGTGCTCCGCGCCGAGCCCCCGTCCCGTAACGCCCGTATGAACAAATCCGGACCGGCGGGCCGGTCGGTGCGCAGTCGTTGGCCCGCACCCCCGGGCTGTGGTTTTCTGGGCGCATGACCCCACTCGTGACCCGCCGCCACGTGGACTACGCGCGTGTCACGACCACGGGCTGTCCCGCCGCCCTCTGACGCGGCGCGGCGACCCCGGGTCGCCCCCCTTCCGCGGCACCGCGCGGCCGAACCGCCTTCTTCCGTCCGCCCGTTCGCGGACCCCCGGCACACCGCACCCCGGTGACCCGGTGACCCCTCCCGCGCCGTCATACCCCCGAGCGTCCGGGCTCCGCAGGAGCTGAGCTCCGTACGCCCGCCTTCCCGCGCGCCGCCGCGCGGCCCCACCCCGCCCCGCCGGGCTCCGTACGCGTACCGAGGAGAACCATGAGCCAGCCGATCGACGCCGTCACCGCAGGTCACACCCCCCAGGACGAGGCGACCGGACCCAATACCTCCGCCTGGTCGTTCGAGACGAAGCAGCTGCACGCCGGTGCCACCCCGGACCCGGCCACCGGTGCGCGGGCCGTCCCGATCTACCAGACCACCTCCTTCGTCTTCCGCGACACGCAGCACGCGGCCGACCTCTTCTCCCTCGCCGAACCCGGCAACATCTACACCCGCATCCACAACCCCACCCAGGACGTCTTCGAACAGCGGATCGCCGCCCTCGAAGGCGGAGTCGCCGCCGTCGCCCTCGCCTCCGGACAGGCGGCGGAAACGCTGGCGATCCTGAACGTGGCCAGTTCCGGCGACCACATCGTCTCCAGCGCCTCCCTCTACGGCGGCACGTACAACCTCTTCCGCCACACCCTGCCGAAGTTCGGCATCGAGGTCTCCTTCGTCGACGACCCGGACGACCTCGACGCGTGGCGCGCCGCCATCCGCCCCGGGACGAAGGCCCTGTTCGCGGAGACCCTCGGCAATCCGCGCGGCAACGTGCTCGACGTCCGCGCCGTCGCCGACGTGGCCCACGCGGCCGGTCTGCCGCTGATCGTCGACAACACCGTGCCCACCCCGTTCCTGCTGCGCCCGATCGAGCACGGCGCCGACGTCGTCGTCCACTCGGCGACGAAGTTCCTCGGCGGCCACGGCACGACCATCGGCGGCGTCGTCGTCGACGCGGGAACCTTCGACTTCGGCGCGCACCCCGACCGTTTCCCCGACTTCAGCGACCCGGACCCCAGCTACCACGGCCTGCGGTACTGGCCCGCCCTCGGCCCCGGCGCGTACGCCGTCAAGCTGCGGGTGCAGCTGCTGCGCGACCTCGGTCCGGCCATCGCGCCGCACTCCGCCTTCCTGCTCCTCCAGGGTGTGGAGACGCTGAGCCTGCGCCTGGAGCGCCACACCTCCAACGCCCAGGCACTGGCGCAATGGCTGGAGGGACGCGACGAGGTCACCGCCGTCCACTACCCCGGCCTGCCCTCCAACCGCTGGTACGAGACCGGACGCCGCTACCTGCCGCGCGGCGCGGGAGCCGTCCTCTCCTTCGAACTGGCGGGCGGCGCGGAGGCGGGCAGGCGCTTCGTGGACGCGGTCGAGCTGTTCAGTCACCTCGCCAACATCGGTGACGTGCGCAGCCTGATCATCCACCCGGCGTCCACCACCCACAGCCAGCTCGACGAGACGCAGCTCGCCGCCACCGGAACCTCCCCGGGGCTGGTGCGCCTCTCGGTCGGCATAGAGAACCTCGCCGACCTCAAGGCGGACCTGGAGGCAGGCTTCCGCGCCGCGAAGGGCGCGTCCTGAACCCCGACGCGCCGAACGCTCCGGGGGCGGGCCACCCGACGGGCCTCCTCCCCGCCACCGGAGCGTGGCGGGAAGGGGACCCGCCGGGGCGCCGCCGCTGGTACCACCGGACGGGCGGTCTGCCGTTGGAGTCGGGCGGCCTGCTCCCGGGCGTGACCCTGGCGTTCGAGACGTGGGGGCGGCTCGCGCCCGACGCCTCGAACGCGGTACTCGTACTGCACGCACTCACCGGCGACAGCCACGTCGCCGGTCCGGCCGGACCCGGGCACCCCACCGCCGGCTGGTGGGACGCGCTGGTCGGGCCGGGCCTCGCCCTGGACACGGACCGCTGGTTCGTGGTGGCGCCGAACGTCCTCGGGGGCTGCCAGGGCAGCACCGGGCCGGCTTCGCCGCGCTCCGACGGGCGCCGCTGGGCCGGTTCCTTCCCGCGGCTGACGCAGCGCGACCAGGTCCTCGCCGAAGCCGGGCTCGCCGACGCACTGGGGATCGACCGGTGGGCGCTCGTGATCGGCGGGTCGATGGGCGGGATGCGCGCCCTGGAATGGGCCGTGTCGCTGCCGCGGCGGGTGGCGGCGCTGCTGCTGCTCGCCTGCCCCGCGGCGGCGAGCGCGGACCAGATCGCCTGGGCGTCGGCGCAGGTCCACGCGATCCGCGCCGACCCCCACTGGCGGGGCGGCGACTACCACGACGCCGGCCCGGGACGGGGACCGCACGCCGGTCTCGGCATCGCCCGCCGCATCGCCCACACCACCTACCGAAGTGCCGGAGAACTCGAAGCCCGCTTCGGCCACCGCCCGCAGGACGGGGAGGATCCGTGGCTCGGCGGGCGCTACCAGGTGGAGTCCTACCTCGACCACCAGGCCGCCAAGCTCGCCGCGCGCTTCGACGCGGCCAGTTACGTCGTGCTGTGCGAGGCCATGAACGCCCACGACATCGGCCGGAGCCGGGGAGGCACGCGCGCTGCCCTCGGCCGCGTCGAAGCGAGGACACTCGTGGCGGGGGTGGACTCAGACCGCCTCTACCCGCTGTCGCAGCAAGAGGAGTTGGCCGCGGGCGTCCCCTCGGCGAAGGGGAACGTCCGGGTGATCACCTCACCGTTCGGCCACGACGGATTCCTCATCGAGACCCGGCAGGTCGCCGCCCTGGTACGGGAGCTCCTCGCCAGGTGACCTGACCGGGGGCGACGCCCTGACCGCCCGGCCGTCCGGAATCCGGGTTGCGGCCGGCGGTCGCACCGGGCACTGGTACGAGCACCCCCTCGCCCCGGCGCCGGCGCGGCGCGTCCGCCTCATCAGGCCCTGACCTGCGGCACCGCCGGCTCGGGCTGCCCGGTGGCCGCACCGGCCGATATCCTGGGACCCTGCCTCGGGGGCTCTCCTCATGAAGGGCCGCACGATGAACCGGCAGACGAACCGGCATCGGTTTCTCCTGCTCCTCACCGCTCCGCTCCTCGCTTCCTCCGTCGCCCTGACACCCGCCGTCGCGGCCCAGGCCCGTCCGGCGGAGCCGCCCGCCGCCGCGCCCGCCGCACCCTCCTGCCAGTTGGTGCCGGGCGGGAGCGGCAATCCGGCCGGGGCCGCCGTCTACAAGCTCCACCTCGGCGGGTTCCCCGCGAACCAGTCCGTGCGGGTGGAGGGGCCGAAGACCTCGTTCCAGGCCAAGGCGAACGGCAAGGGCGAACTGGACCGGCAGGGACTGCCGCACGGCACGTACAAGGTCAGCTACCAGGGCAAACGGGTCACGTGCGCCACGCCGCCCGCGCAGAAGCCGGGCGGCAAGCAGGACGTGAAGGTCTCCAAGGTGGAGGTGGTCATCCTGACTCCGGCCGGGACCGCCATCGACTGCTCCAAGCCGACCACGGCCGAGTTCGACGGCAAGATCACGGCCACCGGACCGGGAAAGGTCCGCTTCTACTGGACCTTCGCCTCCAGTTCCGACCCGGTCTCGCCGGGCTCCGTCGACTTCCCCGCCGGCACGAAGACCGAGCGCCTGCTGCACGTGGTGGAGGTGTCCCCGCAGGCGAACGCCCCGACGATCAGCACCTTCGTCACCCTGCACCTGCCGGACCAGAAGATGAGCGCCCGGAGCGGACAGGTGACGTTCACCTGCAAGTGACCCGGCGGGAGACCCGACCGTGAGAACCCCCGAGCAAGAGGAGCAGGCCATGCGCCGTACCAACGGCAGGGCACGCCTGGCGTGCGCCGCCCTGTGTCTCGTCCCGGGCCTCGCCCTGGGCGGCGCGGCCGCGGCCACGGCCGCGCCCATGCAGCAGAGTTTTAAAGAGGTGGTCAAACCGTCGGACTCGATCACGGTTCCGGACATGCAGTGTCCCAGGGGGTCCTACCTGGAGAACGTCGACCACTCGCCCGGGCGGATCGTCCCGCGCGGCGTACAGGTGACCGAGCCGGGCGGGGTCGGCGTCACGATCCCGGAGGCGAACTGGGAGAACACGTCCACCGGGGTCTACGCGACCGGGAGCCGTCAGGGCACCGCCACCAACTGGGATCCCGTCACCCCCCACGAACTGACCGTCACGCTGCACTGCACCACCGACCTGACCAAGGCCTTCAAGCAGACCGAACGGCTGGGCCCCCGCGGGTGAACGGGCGCCGCCCGGCGCCGACGGCGGTGACCAGCCAGGAACTGCTGCGCAGCCACACCGCCCCGCCCGTCTCGTGCGGGCGCAGGGCTGCCGTCAGCGCCAGGCGCGCCTGCGCCTGCCGGAGCGGGGTGACCTGGCCGAGGAGGTGACGTCCCGGGCCCGAGTCCAGCAGGAACGCCGCGGCGTCCGCCGCGTCCGTACCCCACCTCCCCGGCACCTCCACGCGCCGCACACCGACTCCGGTGAACCCGCCCGCGGTGAGAAGGCCGCGGATGCGGTCGGGGTCGGTGAGGGAGAACATGCCGGGGCCGTCGGGCCGGCCGAAGCCGCCGAGGGGCAGGATGCCTTCGAGTGAGGCGAGCGCCGCGAGCCACTCGTTGGCCTCGGCTTCGGCGGCGCAGACGAAGGCCAGGCGGCCGCCGGGCCGCAGCGCGCGGTGGAGGTTGGTGAACGCGGCGACGGGGTCGGCGAAGAAGGTCATGCCGTAGCGGCTGATGACCGCGTCGAAGCCCTCGGCCTCGAAGGCGTGCAGCTGTGCGTCGCCCTGGACGAACGAAACGTTCTCGACGCCTTCCCGCGCGGCACTGTCGCGGGCCCGCTCCAGCATGGGCCCGGACAGGTCCAGGCCCAGCGCGGCCCCCCGGCCGGTGAGGCGTGCGGCGAGCCGGGTGGTGCGGCCGGCCCCGCAGCCGACGTCCAGCACGCGGTCGTGCCCGGAGATGGCCGCGGCCTCCAGGAGGGGCTGGTTGAAGCCGTCGTTGACGGCGTCCCAGCGCTCCTGGGCGCGGGCCCACTGCTCGCCCTCGTAGCCGTTCCACGCCTCGGCCTGTGCGGTGTTGGCGAAGTGACCCATGGGTGAACTCCCTTCCGCCGGGGCGCGCTGAGGCGTCCCGGCCCTAGTATGGGCATGTGCCCAAACAGTATGGGCGCTCGCCCATACTTGCAATGGGCTTATGGGAAGGGGCTGTTGTGTCACCTCGCGGAGTGGCGATTCCGGACCTGCGGGAGAGGCTGTTCGCGGCCGCGGAACGGGTGGTGGCCCGCGACGGCGCCGCCGCGCTGACCAGTCGCGCCGTCACGGCGGAGGCGGACTGCGCCAAGGGCGTGCTGCACACGCACTTCGCAGGCCTGGACGAGTTCGTCGCCGAGCTCGTACTCGACCGGTTCGCGCGCAGCGCCCGCCAGGCCGGCGAACTGCGGGCCAAGGTGGGGGAGGGCGCGGTCGCGGCCAACCTGCAGGCGGTCGTCCTCGCCCTGCTGGAGGCTCTGCCCCCGGCGGTGGTGGGGCTGGCGATGACACGTCCGGCGGCCGCGCTGCACACCCGGGAAGGCCTGCGGACCGGCGCGCCCGCGTTCGAGGAGATCCAGGACGCCTTCACCGCCTACCTGCGGGCGGAGCAACTCCGGGACCGGCTGCCCGCGGGCGCCGACGCCGCCACCATCGCGCTCGCGCTCGTCGGCACGACCCACCACCTGCTCATGACGCGCGTGCCCGGTCACAGGGAGGACCTTGAGGAAGTCACCGGGCGGCTGCTCGCCGTCGTACTCGGCGGCACCCGCCCGGCCGCCCCTTGAGCCACGGCCCTCCCTGCCGGTGGCCGCGGCCCCCGGCCCCGTCGCCGTGACGGTCAGCCGGAGCTGATCGCCGTCACGTGCGCGGTGCCGTCGCGCAGGGCGGTGATCCGCACCTGCCCCGCCGGGAACGGGTCCCTTCCGTTCGGGCCGGGTGGCTGCGCGAAGGGGGTCCAGGAGCCGTCCGGCTTCCTGACGTTGTGCCAGATCCGGCCGTCGAGCCCGACCGCCACGACCTGCGCGGAGCCGTCGGGCATCCCCGCGATGCCGAGGGCGCTGGCCCCCATGGTGGGGGTGGTGACGCCCCGCGGGGGCTGGAACCCGCTCCAGCTGCCGTCGGGGCGCCGCTGCTGGTGGTACACGATCCCGTCGAGCCCGATCGCGAGGACCTGCGCGGACCCGTCGGGCATCCCGGTGATCGCCAGGGCCGGGCCCGAGAACGTCGCGGCCCCGGCGTATCCGGCCAGGCGCCCCCAGGGCGTCCACGTACCGTCCCGCCCGCGAACGCAGTGGTACATCGCACCGTCCGTCCCGTAACTCAGCACCTGCGCGGACCCGTCGGGCAGGGCGGCGACCGACACCTTCGTCGCACCCCAGCGGCTCTTCGAGGTGAAGCCGGACAGCGCCCGGAACCCGGGCAGCCCGCCGTCGGCGCGGCGCTGCTGGTGGTAGGTGGTGCCGTCCATCGCCGTGACCACGATCTGACAGGTCCCGTCGGGGAAGGCCGCGATGTCCGCCTCCCGCACGCCGAACCCGGCCGAGCCGTCCGGGCCCGCGACGCGCTGCCAGGGCCGCAGGACGGCCGGACCCCGCACCGTCGCCAGCCAGAGCCCGTTGTCGGGCGCGATGCCCAGCACCACGACGGAGCCGTCCGCCATCCCGGCCGCGGCGCTCTGGATCCCCGCGAACGAGGCACTGCCGGCGGCCGCGCCCGGCAGCGGACGCATTCCGGCCCACGACCCGTCGGGACGGCGCTCGGTGTGGAAGAGCGCGCGCCGCTCGACGTCGTACGGAGGCAGTTGGGCGGAGTAGAACCACACCGGATTGGTGAGGGCGACCAGTTGGTCCAGCGTGGTGGAGGCGGGCTTGAGCCGCCTCACCTCGGCCCTGGCGAACAGGGAGGCCTTGCCCCAGCCCCGCCACCGCAGTTGCCCCCGGCCGCTGCCGTCGATGCAGGTGGCAGCCATGATGCCCCATTCGGTGTACAGCGTCGCGACGCTGTCCGGGGCGCCCGACACGTTCAAGGTCACGTCGACGGTGTCGAAGAACGACAGGGGGAGTTCCTCACCGGGACCCGCGACCGCACCGCCCCCGCTGGCGGTGAAGTCCACCGTCACGGCCGAGGATTCGACGGCGTACGACCGGCCCCTGCGCAGGGCGTCCAGCACGGCCGGTGTGGAGAGGCCGGCCGCGTGCACCACGTTGTGCGGGCGGCCGACGGCGTCATCGGGGCTGTGCGCGTCGCTGTTGCCCACGGCCGCGACGCGCTTGCCGAGGCAGAGCATGACGTGCCAGGCGGCTATGTTGGCCGCGTCGTCCAGGGTCCACGGCCCGTTCCACACCTCCAGCGCGTCCACCCGGTCGAGGCCGAACTCCCAGAAGGAGCCCGCTGCCGGGGTCAGCGGATGGGCGGCGATCGTGAGTCCGCCCAGACTGTGCACGCGCCGCACGTGCCCCTCGAACACCCCCTGGTCCGCCGGTCCGTAGCGCCAGTCCACCCACTCGCCCTGCGGCAGACCGACGGCCAGCCAGTGGCCGTGACGGGTGGTCACCTCTTCGGCGTTGATGACCAGCAGGTCGGCCGGAACGTTTCCGCGCCACGTGACGCCGGTGGAACTGGTGTTGTGGTCGGACGTCGCGACGAAGTGGAGCCCTTCCCGCCGGGCGTCCGCCACGATCTCGTCCACCGTGCGCCGGCCGTCGGAGTGCACGCTGTGCAGGTGCAGGTCACCCCGGTACCAGCCGGGCCCCCGCCCCGCCACCGAGACCGGCAGGGTGTCGTACGGGGTGCCGGGTAACGGTTCCCCGTGGTGCAGGGTGACGTCGACCTGCCAGGCCATGCCGTCGGCGGCGCCGACCATCGGCCCCAGGATGACGGACCAGCCGCCCGGCTCGATCGGCCCGGGCACGTAGCCGGGGGTCGCGTCCGCGGCGGAGAGGGTGTAGCCCGGCCGTGCGCCGCCCGACCAGCCGCGGAAGCCGGACGGGCCGAAGGAGCCGAGGTCCAGGATTCCGGCGGAGGCGTCGTGCGAGGCGGCGACGGAGATCCGCTGCACCCCGGCCGGGACCTCGAAGGCGACGTACGCCCACTGGTCGATGCCGTACGGGGAACGGCCCCGGTAGGTGGTGGTCACGGTGTCGCTCCCCTCGCCCCGCGTCACGGCGGACGCGACCGGTGCGGGAACCAGCGCGGCAGCTCCGCCCGCGGCCAGTAGGGCCCCCCACCGCAGCAGGGACCTCCGCTCGACGCCCGGGGCGGGGCGCGGGCCGGGGGTGGGGGAGGGGGCGGGCACATCGTTCGGGAGGTGTTCACTCGGCACGGCCGTGCTCTCCGTTCACGTGGGTGGCAGGGAGACGTGCAGGTGCGAAGACGTGCGGGGTGCGCGGACGGGGCGACGGGGCGGGGTCCCGTGGGGGAGGGCAGGGGACGCCGAACCGGCCTACCGGCGTGAGCGCTGGGCGTCGACGATGCGGCGGACGGAGCCGTCGACGTCCGTCCGGGCCTGGACCCGTTCGGCGAAACCGGGGAACTGCCCGGCGACGGCACTCAGCAACCGCAGTTCCAGCGGAGCCACGTTCACCTCGCACCGGTCCCGGCGCACGGCACGCACGACGCCGTCGGCGACCTGGCCGGGCGTGACGGTCCTGATGCCGTTCGGCGTGGTGGCGCCGGTGGCCGCGAACATCCCGGCGTCCCGGACGAAGCCGGGCTGGACGAGGGACACGCCCACCCCCGTGCCCCTGAGCTCCTGACGCAGGGCGAGGGCGAATCCGCGCAGCCCGAACTTCGTCGCGTTGTACAGGGACGTCGACTTGGTCGCCGCCTTGCCGGAGATGGAGCCGACCAGCACGATGTGGCCGCGGCCGCGCTCCACCATGCGCTCCGCGAGCAGCCGGGACAGCAGGACGGGCGCGCGCAGGTTGACGTCGAGGGCCCGGTCGAGCTGCTCCTCGGTGTACTCCAGCAGGTCGCCGCTGGCGGGCAGGGCCGCGTTCGCGACGAGGACGTCCGTCTCGGCGCAGCTCTCGGCGAGTCGGACCACGTCGGACCGGTCGGCGAGATCGGCGACCACGGTACGGGCGCCCCAGGCGTCCGCGGTGGCCTTGAGGGCTTCTTCCCGGCGGCCGGTGACCGTGAGCCGGGCCCCGTCGGCGGCCAGGCGCGCGGCGAGCGCGGACCCGATTCCTCCGGTGGCTCCGGTGAGCAGAACGTTCGATCCGGACATGTCCACAACGACTCCCGTACGACGGCCCTCTACTGTTCGTTCGAACGAACAGTAGGGATCCCTCCGTCGGCTGTCCACACCGCGGACGTCCCCAACCGGCCTGCCCCGCAAGGGCCGTCACTGCGCCCGATGCGGCAGAATGCCGACATGTCCCAGGCTTCCGACACCCGCCAGAGCATCATCGACGCCGTACTGCGGATCATCGGGCAGGACGGCATCGCGGCCGTGACCAACCGGCGGATCGCCAAAGAGGCCGGGGTCTCCCTCGGTTCCGTCACCTATCACTTCGCCACCCAGCACGAGTTGCTGCGCGAGAGCCTGCTGCACTTCGTCGCCGAGGAGACCCGCCACTTCACCTCGCTCGCCGACACCTGCTCCGACGAGCGCTTCGACATCGGACAGGCGGCGGAGGTGGTGGCGCAGGTCGCGGGGGGCAACGCCTTCGACAGCCGCCACATCGCGCCCTTCGAGCTGTACGTGCAGGCCGGCCGTGACGAACGGCTCCGCGCCGCCGCGGCCGAGTGCTTCGCCGCCTACGACCTGCTCGCCGCCCGGATCCTGACCCAGCTCGGCGTGCCGGACCCCGAGCGCCTGGCCGGTGCGGCCGTCGCCCTGGTCTTCGGCCAGCAACTGCGCCGGCTGGCCACCGGCGCCCCCGCCGAGGACCTCGTCGACACCCTGCTGATCCTCACGAAGCTCACCCCGGGGGAGCCCTCGTAGGACCGGTCCACGACCGCCGGCCCGGTGCGCGCGGTCAGGCGCGGCAGCGGAGCACCTGCGGCGGGGAGGGACCGGCGGGGAGCGGGCGGGGCCGCCGTGGATCGTCCGCTCTGCCCGCTCTAACCTGGCACGATGACGTACGAGGGGGACTTCCGGGTCGGTGACGTGCTGTCGGTCGCCTGCCCCTTCACGCCGACCACGGTCGAACGCGGCGTGACGTGGAACCACGTGTCCGTGGTCTGGCCGTGGTGGCGCATCGACACCGCCAGCGACTTCATCCACTGGAACGGAATCGTCGCGTTGGGCGTGGACCGGGACGAGCACGCCCCGCAGGAGGACCAGATGGAGCTGTTCCGCACCGAACCATCCCCCGAGCACCTGAAAGCGGGAGACACCTGCCGGGTCGGCATCCCGCCGACCGTCGTCCACGTGACCGAAGTCGACCGTCACGACCCTCCGCTCGAAACCGGCTGGCTGCCACGCCCCGAACTGACCGTGGCCGTGCTGCGCCGTGGTCGGTCGTACCGGGAGTTCCCCGACTACAGCCATCTCAACGGCTCGGGGTACACCCTTCACCCGGGAGACGGGACCCCGTTCTCCTTCGAACTGCTGATGCGGCCGTACGCGTTCCTGCGGCCGGGAGACGAAGTCGCCGACGCCGGGGGCCGGGCCTGGCGCTTCGACGGACCCTGGGACTGGGCCGCATTCGACGGCGCGGGGCCCGGCGCCGGCCCCGAGTGGCCGCTGGTCCTGCTGACCCGCTCCGGGGCGCCGTGCTCCACCGCGGACGCGGAGGAAGTGGCCGCAGACACGGAGACCGGTTCCCACCAGGAGACCGTCCGGCGCTGGATGTCCCTCACCCAGGCATCGCCCACTCCCTAGCGGATGCCGTACGGCGCCCCCGCCATGGAGGCCCGCGTCGACGTCGCGGGTGCGCCTTCCCTCGGGATTCGCCCCCGGCCGGCTCATCGGCGGCCTACGGTACTGACACGCGGTGCCGCAAAGCCGCCGACAACAGGGAGGCCCCAGTGCCATCGTCCTTCGACCCTCAGCACGCCCCGGCCGGCGACGTCGGTGCGGCGCTCCTGGTGATCGACTCGCGGCTCAAAGCGATCTACGACGGCAAGACCGGGACCGGCCCCGAGCAGCGGCAGCTGACGGACCAGTTCATCGCGTCGATGGAGCCCCGGGAAGCCCAGGACCTGCTCGACGGGGCGTGCACGCTCATCTACATGTTCATGACCTGGCTGCGGAAGGCGCACGAGGAGCACGACAAGGACGTCATCGAGTACGTGGTGCCCCACTTCGTGGCCACGATGCGGACGATGTCCCGGAGCATCCGGCCCGAGTCCATCCCCACCATGGCCGCCATGGTCATCGCGGCGGGCACCGGCCTGAGCCCCAGCCTGTGGCGCAGGCAGTACGGGAGGTGGACCGAGGAAGAGATGAACCCCCTGGAAGCCACCGCCCTCCTCCTCGCGGAGCACATCAACCGGATCACGGGCGACCGCGACTACGCCACACGCCTGATCACCAACGCCCTCTCCGGCACGGACCGGGACTGACGACACTCACCAGGGTCCGCTTTGTTGGCATTTCGGGACATTGCCGCGCAGCCGTGGCGGGCAAGGATCCCACCGACCCGTGGGTCCGTGGGGAACGTCCGCGGAACCAGTCGGCAAGCCAGGGAGAGCCCAGCATGCGCACCAGCCGCACGTCCGCCACCGTCGTCGCCGTCATCTCGGCGGTCCTTGTGAGCGCGGGTACCGCGCAGGCAGCCCTGGCGGGCGACGACTCCGCCCCGTCGGCCTGCCGGCCGGCCAACCACCTCGCGAAGATCACGCGGGACCGGGCCGGCTCCGGGCACCTCCACTTCCGCGTCACGCTGACCGCGCCGAAGGGGTACGCGGCGTGCAGCCTCGTCGGTTCCCCGGCCGACGTGGTGTTCGCGCGGCACGGCGCACCGCTCGGCATCACGGCCGGGCGTTACGGCGACCAGAGCACCACGGTGACCTTCGGGCCGGGGAGCCCCGTCCACTTCGACATCCAGGTCCCCGACCAGGGCCGCTCCACCCCGGCGGACGAAGCGGCGTTCACGCTCAACGCCGCCGGCGGCCGGATCCCGGGCACCTCCGTCGCCGAAGGCACCTTCGCGGTGGCGGCCGGCACCGTCATCGGCCCGATCCGACCCGGAGCCTGACACCTGAGCCCCGCAGCCCCACCGAGCCGCGCCCGGCCGGCCCAGGGCGGTTCACGGCACGTCACTCGGGGTGTGCCACGGCGTCCTTCTGCAGCTCCGCTGCCGCCAGCAGACTCAGCTTCGGTTCCGCCTGGCGCAGCGCCCTCACCGCGGTGGCCGAGTCGATGTCACCCGTGAAACCGACATCGGCCAGCCGGGAGCGGACCCAGCGGGCGCGCAGCTGGGTTTCGGTGGCGGCGGCGGTGGATTCGACGAGCGCGGCGGCCCGTTCCAGACCGGGGCGCTCGGCGGGCGAGGCCTCGGCCAGGGCGTGGCGCAGGGCCGCCGCGACCGTGTCCGAGTCGCGGATGAGGAGTACGAAGTTGTGCTTCGTGTTCAGTCCCAGAAACCCAGTCATGCCGACCATCGTTGCGGCCGGATTCCGCACGCGGCAAGGGACTTGAGGATTCGCAGAGGTTCGGGCGGGGCGACGGGCCGCCCCGCCCGCCGCGGCTGTCCGGGGTCAGCCGTACGTGATCGGGAACAGCGCGGCGGTGCCCGTCATCGCCAGCAGGCGCAGGAACTGTCCCGGCGGCGCGTGCAGGCTGATGCGCAGGCCGTGTTCCAGTGCGGTGAGCCGGGCCTGGAGGAACGCGTTGAGGCCGGTGGAGTCGCAGAAGGTGAGCTCCGCGAGGTCGAGCACGATCTCGCCGGGAGCGTCGGGCTGGGTGATCACCGCGTGCAGGGCGCCGCGCAGTATGGGTGCCCGGTCCAGGTCCATCTCGCCGCCTACGCGCACGACGACGCGGTGCTCGTCGCCTTCCACCCGGACGTGCGGGACACCGTCTTCCTGATCACCCATGCCGCCCACTCTATGAGACGGCCGAGCGCCCCGGTGAGCAGCGCCCGTGCCCCCGTCGCCCAGGGCGTGATCAAGCCATCCGTTCCGTCACCTGATCGGCTCAGCAGGACCTAGAGTGTCCGCGTGACCGAGCAAAATCCCGAACTCATCGCCGGCCGGTACCAGCTGGTCGAACGCATCGGCCAGGGCGGTATGGGCCGGGTTTGGCGTGGCCTCGACCAGCAGCTCTTCGGACGCGAGGTCGCCGTCAAGGAGATCCTCTTCCCGCCGGGCATGGAGGAAGGCGACCGGGCCGCACTGCTCGCGCGGTTCACCGGCGAGGCCCGGGCGGCGGTCACTCTCAGCCATCCCGGGATCATCACCATCCATGACGTCGTGGACCACGACGGAGCCCCCGTCATCGTCATGGAACTGATCCGCGGGGAGTCCCTGGCCGCCGCCATCCGCAGCCGGGGCCGACTGCCCGTGCGGCGCGTGGCCGAGATCGGCGCCGCCGTCCTCGACGCCCTGACCGAGGCGCACGCGGCGCGGATCATCCACCGCGACATCAAGCCGGACAACGTGCTCCTGACCAAGGACCGCGTCGTCCTCACCGACTTCGGCATCGCCCACCTCGCGGACGCCACGACCAAGCTGAGTCACAGCGGGATCGTCATCGGCACGCCGCAATACATGCCGCCGGAACAGCTGGAGGGCAAGCGCCCGACCCCCGCCAACGACCTGTGGGCGCTCGGCGCCACCCTCTACCACGCCGTCGAGGGGCACCCGCCGTTCGCCGCCGAGGGGCTCCACGCCCTCGCCGTGGCCGTGTTCACCCGCCCGCACCGGCCGCCGGTCCACGCCGGACCGCTGGCGCCCGTGCTGGACGCGCTCCTCACCAAGGATCCGGCACAGCGAGTCGGTGCCGCGGAAGCGGCCGAGATGCTGGCGTCGGTGCTGCGGTCCTCCCCGCCCAGGACCGACGCACCCGCCGGCCGCGAGCCCGGGTCCGAGCCCGATCCGAGGGCAACCCCCGTACCGGAGGCGGCGCCGGAGCCGGCACCATCGCCGGAGCCGTCGTCGCGGACTCCCACGGTCCTGGACCACGGGTCCGCCGCCGACTCTCCGCGGCGCCCCGTGCCGGACCGGCCGGCCGGGCCGCCCGTGCCGGTACCCCCGGCCGAGGACCCGGTCACGCTCGGGGCGACGGCCAGGATGGAACACGCCGAGCCGGCGTCCGCCCGGCGGCGGGGCCGCCTCACCCGGCGCTCCGCGGTCCTGGGCACGGTACTGGCCACGCTCGCCACCGGCTCCGTCCTGACCTGGACCCTCACCCGTGACGACACACCCGGCGGCGGCGCGGCCGGCAACGGCTCGGCGCCCTCCGCCGTCACGGTGGTGATCGGGGTGGACGCACCCCTCAGCGGCGGGATGGCCCCGATGGGCGCCGGCATCAGGAACTCCGCCGACCTGGCCGCCAGGACCGCCAACGAAACGCGGCACGTACCGGGCGTGACCTTCGAGATCAAGGCTCTGGACGACGCCGCCGACCCCGCCAAGGGCGCACCGCACGCGGCCGAATTCGTGGCCGACGAGAAGGTGCTGGGGGTCGTCGGGCCCCTCAACTCCGGTGTCGCCCGGACCCTGGTGCCACCGCTCGCGCGGGCGGGCGTGGTCAACGTGTCACCGGGCAACACCGACCCCGTACTGACGCTGGGCCCCGACTGGGCCGCCGGCACCAAGTCCCGTCCCCACTCCACCTACTTCCGCACCATCGGCACGGACGTCGACCAGGGGCCGTTCGCCGCCCGGTACCTGCACGGCGAGCGGAAGAAGACCAAGCTCTACCTGGTCGACGACGCCAGCGCCCACGGCACCACCCTCACCTCCGGGTTCGCGGCCGAATTCACGAAACTGGGCGGGACCGTCGTCGGTACCGAGCAGGTCGATCCCGCAGAGCGCGCCTTCGAGGGCCTCGCCACGAGGGTGCGGTCCTCGGGCGCCGACGCCGTCTACTTCGGCGGCTACCACGACACCGCGGCGCCGCTCTTCCGGCAGATCGAGCAAGCGGGGGTGAACGTCCCCCTGATGGGCGGCGACGGCATCTTCGACCAGCAGTACCTCACGGCGAACCCGAAGGCCGAGGGCGACCTCGCGACCAACATCGGCGCTCCCGCCGAGGAGTCGGCGGCAGGGCAGGACTTCCTCGACCGGTACCGCGGGGCGGGGTACCCGGAGGCCGCCGGCTGGTACGGCCCGTACGCGTACGACGCGACCTGGACCCTCATCGAGGCGGTGAAGGCCGTGGTGACGGCCAACGGCGGCACCCTCCCCGGCGACGCCCGGGCGAAACTGCCGCAGGCCGTCGCGACGACGGCCTTCGACGGCGTCACGGGCCGTGTCACCTTCGACGGGGCCGGCGACGCGGTCAACCGCCGACTGACGGTGTACACGGTGAAAGCCGGCAGCTGGGCCACCGCGTACAGCGGGCCCGCCACCCGTTAGGGCGGGTTCGCGCCAACGAACCTCGCAATTTCGGGCTCTCTTCCGTTGGACACATGGAGTTAACCGCGCAAACAAGTCCATCGGGCTAACGTGTTTCTTGACCAGCCCTTGACCGACACTTGGTGTGCACAAGAGGTGATGAGTGTGGGGGAGAGGTGCGCTGCGGTGTTCGCACACGCGCACGGATCCCGTCGCATCGCGGTCGAAGGCCAGTCGGGAATCGATCCGTTCGGGTAGGCGCCCGTCCGACGCGCTGTCACGGCGCGCCAGGAGGAATGACCACGTATGCAGCCCCTCATCGACAACGCCCCGGCCCCGTGAGCGGCGCCGTGAACCCCCTGATCAAGTTTCCGCACCTCAGACAGGACTTCGCCGCCTCCCTGGTGGTCTTCCTCGTCGCGCTGCCGCTGTGCGTCGGCGTGGCGGTCGCTTCCGGTGTCCCGGCGGAACTGGGCCTGGTCACCGGCATCGTGGGCGGCATCGTCGCCGGGCTGATGCGGGGCAGCAGCTTGCAGGTGTCCGGGCCGGCCGCGGGCCTGACCGTGCTCGTCTTCGAGGCCGTCCGCCAGTTCGGGCCGGCCGCCCTCGGAGTGATCGTGCTGGGTGCCGGTCTGCTCCAGCTCCTCATGGGCGTGCTCAAGTTGGGCCGCTGGTTCCGGGCCATCTCGGTCGCGGTGGTCGAGGGCATGCTGGCCGGCATCGGGCTCGTGATCATCGCCGGTCAGTCGTACGCGGCGGCGGGCCTGAAGGCACCGGCGTCCGGTATCGACAAGATCACGGGGCTGCCGGACGCGCTGGTCCGAGCGGCCGGCAGCCCCGTGGCCCTGACTTCGCTCGGGGTGGGCGCGGGCACCATCGCCGTGATGGTGCTGTGGAAGAGGATGCCGAAACGGGCCCGGGCGGTGCCGGGCGCGCTCGCAGCGGTGTTGCTGGCCACGCTGGCCTCACTGGCGTTCGAGCTGCCGCTGGCCACCGTGGGGGTGCAGGGGCTGCTCGACGCGGTCCAGCCGCCAGGGGCCGACGCCTTCGGACAGCTGGCGCAGCCGGCCATCTTCGTCACCATCCTCGCGTTCGCGTTGATCGCGTCCGCGGAAAGCCTGTTCAGCGCGGCTGCCGTGGACCGGCTGCACGACGGTCCACGCACCGACTACGACAAGGAACTCGTGGCGCAGGGCGCCGGCAACACCGTGTGCGGGCTGCTCGGCGCGCTGCCGATGACCGCCGTGGGGGTGCAGGGGCTGCTCGACGCGGTCCAGCCGCCAGGGGCCGACGCCTTCGGACAGCTGGCGCAGCCGGCCATCTTCGTCACCATCCTCGCGTTCGCGTTGATCGCGTCCGCGGAAAGCCTGTTCAGCGCGGCTGCCGTGGACCGGCTGCACGACGGTCCACGCACCGACTACGACAAGGAACTCGTGGCGCAGGGCGCCGGCAACACCGTGTGCGGGCTGCTCGGCGCGCTGCCGATGACCGCCGTGATCGTGCGCAGCTCGGCCAACGTCCAGGCGGGCGCCAAGACCAAGGCCTCACGCGTGCTGCACGGAGTGTGGCTGCTGATGTTCGCGGCACTCCTGCCGTCCGTCCTGGAACTGATTCCG
Organism: Streptomyces sp. NPDC006512; assembly: GCF_040611935.1. Lineage (NCBI taxonomy): Bacteria > Bacillati > Actinomycetota > Actinomycetes > Kitasatosporales > Streptomycetaceae > Streptomyces > Streptomyces sp. NPDC006512. Next base: position 26,358 of record NZ_JBEXPG010000009.1, read on the forward strand.
CTGCCCGCCCTCGCCGGCATCCTCGTACACGCGGGCTGGAAGCTGATCCCGTTCCGGCAGATCGTGCTCATGTGGGCCGCGTTCCGAGGTGAAGCGCTGATCCTCGTGGCCACGGCCGTGTCGATCGTCACGGTCAACATGTTCGAAGGCGTGCTCATCGGTCTGGCGCTGTCGGTCGCGAAAACCGCCTGGCAGGCCTCGCACGTCAACCTGGAGGTCGTCGACAAGGGAGCCGGCCCCGTCCAGGTGTACCTGTCGGGCAACGCGACCTTCCTCCGGTTGCCGAAGATCCTCGACAGTCTGGAGGCGCTGCCCCGGAACCGCTCCGTGGAACTGGACCTCTCCGGACTGCACCACGTCGACCACGCCTGTCGCACGGCGCTGCGGAACTGGGCCGAGCGGCACGGCACGGCCGACACGGAACCGGTGAGCGACAGGGCGCTGTAGGCACCCGCCGGTCTCCGACGCGAAGGGAGGAAGAGGGAGGAAAGGTATGTTTCGCCGTCCGTTCGGACCGTGCGAGGTACTAGGCTCCGGCCGTGGGACAGCCCGAGCAGCGCGCCGACGGCGCAGGACCGTTCACGACCCGGCTCACCTGGCACCGCTCCGAAGGCGAAACGGTGGTGTGGGAATCGCGGCTCGCGCGTCGGCGCGGGGCGCTGTCGGTCCGTGGCCCCGGAGGCACGGTCGCGACGGTTCCGAGTACCGATGCGCGGGCGCTGGTCCGTCTCCGCCGGCTCAACGCCGTGGCCTCGGGCGCGTTCGTCATCGGAGGAGCACTCTTCGCTCTCGGCGCCGCCGTTTCACAGTTCGGCTCGGGCGACGCGGGCGAGAGCGCCGCCGTCTACTTCGTCGGGGGCCTGTTCTTCAACATCGGGGGCTACGTCTCGCTCCTACAGGTGCTGAACGCGCCCCGCCACTCCCAAGGCGGCGGCCCGCTGGTCACGGGCGGCTGGAGGTGGTGGGGGTACGAGCCGATGCGCCTGGACTGGCTGAGTACGTTCGCGCTGTTCGCCGGGACGCTCGTGTTCGGCGTCAACCTGTTGGACTCGTTCCTACAGGGGCTCACCGTTCAGCAGACCAACAGGCTGATCTGGGCTCCGGACGTGATCGGATGCGTACTGTTCCTGGTCTCGGGACATCTCGCGTTCGTCGAGATCTGCCATCGGTCCCGGCCCTGCATCCGCTCGCGCGGTCTCGGCTGGTGGGTGGTCGCGGTGAACCAGCTAGGGTCCGTGCTCTTCATGGTTTCGGCACTCGCCGCGTTCACCCGGCCCGATACCGGAAGCCTGGTCAACACCGCCGTCGCCAACTGGGGAACGCTGTCCGGCGCGCTGTGCTTCTCGATCGGCGGCGTACTCCAGGCCTTCGAACGGCCCTGACGGCCATCCAGGTGCACTTCGATTCGCTCGACGCCTGAGGGGTAGGAGCCGGGCGATCGTTCACAGCCACGGTGTGCCAGGAGAGTGAAGCACGATGACGGATGACGCCTACCTGTTCCTCGCGGAGACCACGGCCGGCTGGCAGGGAACGCCGCTGGCCCTCGCAGGCGACCTGGAGTGCCTGGACACCCCGGCCGTGCAGGCGTGGTTCACCGCCCAGGGCGTGAACTCCACGTCGCCGAGCGTCCGCGTGGTGCCCCCCGAGCAGAGCGGGCTGATTCCCGAGGACGCCGAACGGCTCCCGGTCCCCCTGAGCGCGGAGGAACTGGAAGCGGTCCGTCGCGCCACGGCCACGGATTCCGTAGCGAGCGCCGAAGAGGATCTGCTCGCCTTCCGTGACAGCGAGGAAAACCGGGACGCCCTGCTGCGCCGGGCCCTGGCCGCCGGTGTACCGGCGCACCGGATCGTCGAACTCTCCGGCGTCGACCCGGCCACCCTCTCCTCCGCGTCCCAGTCCTGAACCCCACACCCGGAACGCGAAGGCCGAGCGATCCGGCGGTTCATATCTGTGACCGCGCGATGAGAGTTTGACGTTCCGTGCGGAGAGGGTATTTGCCGCAATGAACGGAGCAGAACTCTTCATCGTACGCGGGCCGCTACGGCATGCTACTGTCGATTTCAGTTGCAGTCGTGGTTCCCAAAAATCTAAAGCGCCTTCACCGGTATTCTCTGCCGCTGAACGCGCTTTTTACATCTCGGGATATTTTCCGGGCGGGGCATCATTGCGGCGACCCGGTAGCCGCACATCGCGGACACCGGTGTACTGCCCCAAAGGAGATATGACATGGCTGTTGGCACCGTGAAGTGGTTCAACGCGGCTAAGGGTTTCGGTTTCATCGAGCAGGACGGTGGGGGCGCCGACGTGTTCGCCCACTTCTCGAACATCGCCTCCCAGGGCTTCCGTGAGCTCCAGGAAGGCCAGAAGGTCAGCTTCGACATCGCGCAGGGCCAGAAGGGTCCGACGGCCGAGAACATCGTCCTCGCCTGACGCTGACGCGCACCTCGCAGCTGGGGCCCGCATCCTTCGGGGTGCGGGCCCCAGCTGCGCGCATTTCCGTACGGCCGGCGCCCGGCCGGTGGTTCCGGCCGGTTCCCGGTTCACCGGCGCCGGCGCGTACTGCGGAACCGGTATTTCACAGGAAGCGGCGAATGGGCTGGACGGCGATTTCACCGGCCCGTTGCAGGGCGGACCGCTTTTTCCAGCGGCCCGCCCTGATCAGTTCGCTGGCCGCCACGTCCGCCTCGAAGTGCTCGTCCAAGGTGGCCGTGAATTCCCGGTCGAGGACGGCGAGCATGACCTCTTCGTCATGGTCGAGGGACCGGCGGTTGAAGTTGGTCGAGCCGATCAGAGCCGCAACGCGGTCGACCGTGATGACTTTGGCGTGCATCATCGTCGGCTGATACTGGTAGATCTTCACACCGCAGGCCGTGAGGGCCTCGTAATGGTGCTGACCGGCCAGCTGGCAGACCCGTTTGTCGGTGTGCGGCCCGGGCAGCACGATCTCCACCTCGACGCCGCGCCGCGCGGTCGCGCACAGCAGGTCGATGAAATACACGTCCGGTGAGAAGTAGGCGGTGGCCAGCCGGAACCGCTCCTCGGCAGACTCCAGCATCACGCGTATCAGGGTCTGCATGTCCTGCCAGCCGAAGCTGGCCGAGCCGCGGACCACCTGCACGATGGCATCGCCCTGCGGACGGTGCTCCGTGAACCGGTCGCGCTCGTCGAAGAGTTCGTCATGGCACTCGGCCCAGTTCTGCGCGAACGCCGCAGCGATCCCGTCCACCGCGGGACCGTGGACCTGCACGTGGGTGTCGCGCCATTCGTTCTGGTTGCGGGCGTCGCCGCACCACTCCTGTGCGATCCCGACCCCTCCGGTGAAGGCGGTCTCTTCGTCGACCACCAGGACCTTGCGGTGGCAGCGGTGGTTCTGCTTGAGCGGTGAGAGGTACAGCGGCTTCCGGAACCATGCCACCTGTACTCCGGCCCGCTCCATCGCCCGAAGCTGCTCGGCCTCGATCAGCCGGCTTCCGAACCCGTCCAGCAGCAGCCGCACCCGAACCCCCGCCCGGGCCCGCTCCGCGAGGGCCTCGGCGAACTGGCGGGCGATGTCGCCCTTCCAGTACACGAACGTCATCATGTCCACGGTGTGCTCGGCACGGCGGATCCCCGCCAGCATCGCGGAGAAGATCTGGTCCCCGTTGCGCAAGGGGACCAGCCGGTTGCCCTCGGTCGCCGCGATGCCAATCAGTCTCTCCAGACGCCTGCGTATCCGGCTGACGTGGGCATCCGTGGCCGTGTCCGACGCCGCGGCGGGCTCCGTCGTCAGGCGCGGCGGCTCGTGCGTACTGGTCATGACATCCCCCGGCCGGAACACGACGAATGATGAAGCCCGGTGCCCGGTCCGGCGCGGGTGAGCAGCCCGCAGACTATACCCCCCCGGTGCCGCGGCCGCCTCGGCCCGGCCCTGGCGCAGGATGCGGCCGGCCCCCGGACCGGGACCGGCCGCATTCCCCGTCCGGCGCTCAGCTCCGCGAGCGCGCGGGACCGGTCACAGGCTTCGCGTGAGGCGGTCGGTGAGCAGCCGGGTGAAGCGCGCCGGGTCGGACAGGTCGCCCCCCTCGGCGAGCAGCGCGCTGCCGTACACGAGCTCGGCGATGTCCGCCAGGGCGGGATCGTCGGCGTTCGCCCCGTGTGCCGTGCGCAGGGCGGTGATCAGCGGGTGCGTGGGGTTGAGTTCCAGGATCCGCTTGACCGGAGGCATCTGCTGGCCCATCGCCCGGTACATCTTCTCCAGGGTCGGAGTCATGTCATGGGCGTCGCCGACGATGCAAGCGGCCGATGTCGTCAGCCGCGACGACAGGCGGACCTGCTTGACCTCGTCGGACAGGGTGGCGGTCAGCCAGGGCAGCAGGGCTGCGAACTCCTCGTCGCGCTTCGCCCCGGCCTCGGTGTCCTCGGCGCCGTCGGCCGGCCCGTCGAGGTCGACCTGGCCCTTGGCGATGGACTGCAGACGGTGGCCGTCGAAGGCGGAGACCTGGTCGGCCCACACCTCGTCGACGGGGTCGGTCAGGATCAGGACCTCGTACCCCTTGGCGGCGAAGGCCTCCATGTGCGGCGAGTTCTCCACCATGGTGCGGGACTCGCCGGTCAGGTAGTAGATCGCGTCCTGGCCGTCCTGCATGCGCTCGACGTACTCGCGCAGGGTGGTCGTCTTCTCCTTGTCGTGCGTGGACTCCGCCGACACCAGTTCCAGCAGTGCCTCGGTGTTGTCGGTGTCCTCCAGGAGGCCTTCCTTCAGGACCCGGCCGAACTGGGTCCACAGCTTCGCGTAGCGCTCGGAGTCGCCGGCCTGCACGCCCTTGAGCGCGCCGAGGACCTTCTTGACCAGACGCCGGCGCACGCTGCGGATCTGCCGGTCGTGCTGCAGGATCTCGCGGGAGATGTTCAGCGACAGGTCGTGGGCGTCCACCACACCCTTGACGAAGCGCAGGTAGTTCGGCATCAGCGCTTCGCAGTCGTCCATGATGAACACGCGCTTGACGTACAGCTGCACACCGCGCTTGCTCTCGTGGGAGAACAGGTCGAACGGCGCCTGGGAAGGGACGAACAGCAGGGCTTCGTATTCGAAGTTGCCCTCGGCCCGCATGTGGATGGTCTCGGCCGGATCGTTCCAGTCGTGACTGATCTGCTTGTAGAACTCGCTGTACTCGGCCGCGGTCACCTCGCTGCGGGGGCGGGCCCAGATCGCCTTCATCGAGTTGAGCGTCTCGATGTCGTGCGTGGTGGCGTCATCGGTGCCGGTCCGCTCGATCGCCATCCGGATGGGCCACCGGATGAAGTCCGAGTACTGCTTGACGATCTGACGGATCTTCCACTCGGTCAGGTAGTCGGCCAGCCCGTCCTCGTCGTCGGCGGGCTTGAGGTGCAAGGTCACCGAGGTACCGACCGGCAGGCCGTCGACGGCCTGGATGTCGTAGGTGCCCTCTCCGTCCGACTCCCACTGGGTTCCCGCGGTGGTGCCGGCCCGACGGGTCCGCAGGGTGACCCTGTCCGCGACCATGAACGCGGAGTAGAAGCCCACTCCGAACTGCCCGATCAGGCTCTGCGCCGCGGCGGCGTCCTCGGCCTCCTTGATCTTCTGCAGCAGGCCGGCGGTACCGGACTTGGCGATCGTGCCGATCAGCTCCACGACGTCGTCCCGGCTCATGCCGATCCCGTTGTCGCGGACCGTCAGCGTGCGGGCGTCCCGGTCGGCCTCCAGCGTGATGTGCAGGTCGGAGGTGTCGGCCGCGAGGTCCGCGTCGGTCAGCGACTCCAGCCTCAGCTTGTCCAGGGCATCGGAGGCGTTCGAGATCAGCTCGCGCAGGAAGATGTCCTTGTTCGAGTAGATCGAGTGGATCACCAACCGGAGCAACTGACGGGTCTCGGCCTGAAATTCGAGCGTCTCGACACTGCTACCCACTTCTGGGGGCTCCCTTCTCACGGATGAAACGCATCATAAGCGGGTCCCCGCCCGGCCGCGCAGCGGCTCCAGCCCCACGGCAGCGGTCACGCTCCGGTGCCGCGGGCCGAGTTCAACCGTCGTGAAACCGGCCGCCCCGCTTCGCTCCCGCCGATCGGCGACGAAACTGGTGTTCCGCAACCGCTCCAGTCCCGCACCGTCCGAGGGGACCCCATGCTCCAGCTCCGCCGCCCCGCCCACTCCTTACGGGCGGAAGCCGCGTTCCGTACCCGTCTCGCCGCCGAGGGCGCGCTGCTCGTCGAACCGGCCTGGCTCGGCAACGGCATCCCGCACCGGGTCCGCTGCGCCGCGGGCCACCTGTGCATGCCCCGCCCGTCCAACGTCCAGCAGGGGCAGGGCCTGTGCCGGACCTGCGCCCGCAAGGACCCCGCCGCGGCCTCGGCGGCCTTCCTGGAACGGCTGACGGCCGATGGCGCCGTCCTCCTCGAACCCGCCTGGCTCGGCGTTCACGCCCCGCACCGCATCCGGTGCGCCGCAGGACACGTCAGCCACCGGCGGCCCTCCACGCTGCGCCGCAGCGGCTGGGTCTGCCGGCACTGCCCCCGGCAGCGCTGATCGCCGTCCGCGATCAGACCGGGTCCGCGTCGGTGAGCGGGGGAACCGCGCGCGGACGCAGGACCATGAACGGGCCTTCCAGGCTCGCCACCATGGCAAAGGGGAACCGGTCGACCTCGAGGCAGAGCGCGACGTCATCGGGATGGACTCCTTGACGCACCCCCTCCGCCAGTTCGGAGGCGGCGCGCGACGCGGCGGCGCGCCGGACGAACTCGGCGGGATCCGCTCCGGAGCCGGTGGCCCTCCGGGCGATGTACTGAGCACACGCCAGGTCTTCGTCGGCCTGCCCGTCCTCGCCGGTGACCACGAACGTGACACCGTCACTCGCGCGCGTCCGCAAGAGCTGAGCCGTTGCCTCCGCCACCACGAAGGCGGCGCACAGCACCAGCTGCGCCTCCTTGACCGCGAGGGCGCCGACCGTCCCGGCGGTGGTCTTCTGCACGACGGTCCGTCCGTCGAGGTCGATGGACCGCAGCATGCCCGGCGAGTTGACGGTGTCGAATCCGGGCGCGAGGGGGCCGTCTTTGATCGCCACCCAATCAGGGTGGCGAGTCTTCAGCGCCAGGGCTTCGTCCAGGGACTCGGCGAGGACGATCTTTTCCGCCCCCTGGGCGAAGGCCCAGGCGGCCACGGTGAAAGCCCGCATGACGTCGACCACCACCGCCACGGACGGGGCTTCGGACAGATCGGCCATACCAAGGAAACGGGTGTCCATCTTGGTCATGATCACGCATGCCCGACCCGAGATCCCCGGAGAGTGATGCGCGTCACACCGCTCCTGTGCCGGGTAACGTGCCCGGATATGACGGACAGGACAGCAGAGTCGCCGACGCAGACCGTCCAGCGGTTGTTCCCGCTGCTCGCCGAAGGGAAGAGCGCAGAGGCGGCGGCCTTGTTCGCCGACTCCGTGTCGTTCTCCGTCCCGCACCCGCCGGGCATCCCGTGGGTGCCCGAGGCCGACTCGGCGGAGGGCATGCGGACGTTCTTCGAGCTGTTGCGGACCCACGTCCACGCCAAGGAGTTCGAACTCCGCCAGGTCATCGCCGAGGGCGACGACGTGGTCCTCCTCGGGCGCATGGTCTCCGAGGTCAAGAAGACGGGCCGGGACATCGCCACCGCGTTCGCCCTCCACGCCACGGTCCGGGACGGGCGGATCACCCGGTACCACCTCTACGAGGACACCTATGCCGTCGCCAGGGCCTACTTCGACGACTGACCGTCCGGCGGACCGGCCCGGCTCCCACATGTGACCACACCGTCACCCACGGTATCCGTTGCCGAAAGCCGGTTCCGTCGCACCGATGAGTTCGCGGACACGCCGGGGTCCCTCTCTTGACGGACACGACCGACTCACCTGGAGCAAGCCATGGGCCTCATCCACATCGAGCTGTTCGCGACCCTCGACCTCGTCGGGCAGGCGCCCGGCGGTCCTGACGAGGACCCGGTGGGGTTCCCGTTCGGCGGCTGGCAGGCGCCCCTGCTGGACGAGGTCGCCGGGGCGCAGGTCAGCGCCGCGTACGAGGGCACGGACGCCCTGCTGCTCGGCCGGCGGACGTACGACATCTTCGCGGCCTTCTGGCCTCACCAGGAGGGCGGCGAGGACGACGAGATCGCCACGCTCTTCAACGGCGTCCCGAAGTACGTGGCCTCTCGTGGCAGGCCCGACCTCTCGTGGGCCGGGTCCAGGCAGCTCGGCCCGGACCTCGCCGCCGCGGTGCGCGAGATCCGTGACCGGCACGAGAACGTGAAGGTCGTCGGGAGCCTGAACCTGGTGCAGACCCTCCTGCGCGAGAAGCTCTTCGACCGTCTCGACCTCTGGGTGCACCCGATCGTCCTCGGCGTCGGCAAGAAGGTGTTCGACGACGGCGCGGTGCCCGCCAACCTCACGCTCCTCGCACCCCCGGCAGCCGGCCCGAAGGGCGCCGTGTACCTGCGCTACGGGCTCGCCGACGGCACACCCGCAACGGGAGACATGAGCGCACCCGATCGCGGTACCGGGCGCGACGACTGAAGCCTGCCGGCGGCAGTGCCGGCGCTGCCGGAGGGCCGTCAGGGGTTCTTCGGGAGTGCTGCGACGGCCTCGTCGACGGTGCCCTTCCACAGCGTGGTGATCGGGTCGTACACCGCGATGCCGGTCACCGGGGCGCCGATCTCGGCCGCGGTGAAACGGCCGCCGGGGTGGCCCGGGTTGGCGGTGACGGTCAGGCTCGGCACGTAGCGGGCCGCGCCGCTCCGGTCATCGGTGCGCAGGGCGGCGTAGAGGCGGCCCTTCGCTCCGAGCCGGTGGGGGCCGCTCTGCACAGGAGGTACCGGCCGCGCCGAGCCGTCCAGACCGGCGAAGGTCACGGTGGGGAACCGGTCGATCGTGCAGGAGGTGTTGCCCTTGTTGGTGACGGTGACCAGGACGACACCGCTCGCGATCGGGGGCAGGGCGTGCGCTTCGTAGCCGAGCGCCGCCTTGGCGCAGGCGCCCGTGGTGACGGGGGCGGCGGTCTCGGCGTGGGCGCTCGCGGCCGTCGCGCCGGTCAGGAGCGAAGGGGCGAGGGCGAGGACGGCGGCGCGCGTGAGCGAAGTCATGTGTCCAGTCTGCCTGTTCGCGGCTGACCCCGCCCCGCGGGACGGCGGTGTTCGGCCAGGCGGTCGACTCGGCCGCTCCGCGACCGTCGGCGGCCGCCGGGTGAGGGACCGGGGGAGCGGGGCCCAGCGGTGTGCGCGGTCAGGGCCGGGGTTTGCGGTGGCGACCCGTTCCCGGGGCCAGTGGGTTTCGGCCGGTGACGGGGCCGGTCGTCCCGGGCTGGTCGGCGGGCGCGCTCTCGGGGTTCGGGCCGAGGGCCCGGCAGGCCGCCGCGTAGTCCTCCACCGTCGACAGCGCCTGCCAGGCGAAGCCGTCCCATTCGAGGATCAGGCGCGGGGCGTCGGGGTCGAGGTGGGCGGCGCGCTGCGGGCCGGCGCCGAGGGTGACGGCCTTCCTTTCGCCGGGCTTGCGCAGGCGGCCTTGGCGACGGGCGGCCCACCGGTCGAGGGGTTCGTCTTCCACGTCGTACCTCCCTTGAGCAGAGGCAGCACCCTACCGAAAGAGCCGCCCTCGCAGTCGGTTTCGCCATAGTGCCGACGCCGGACACTAAGTGACGCTATGTTGCACATCCGTGGTCACCCTCCGCGACGAAAGGCCCCTGCCATGCCCCGCGTCAACCTCGCCCAACTGGCCGCCGCCGTTGCCGTCGTCCAGGCCGCCGACGAAGTCCGTCGTGACCCGGCCGTCGTCAAGGCGGCCAAGCAGTTCAGGGAGGACAGCGTCCGGGCCTTCCGCTCCGGTGGTGCGCTGGCGCGCGAGGCCCAGTCCTCCTGGCGTCGCCACAGCCCGCTGAACAAGAGGGCCGCAACCGATGAATGATTTCAGCGCGGAGGCGATGGGCTCCGTGGTCCGCGAGCACCGCCAGGCCCAGAGACCCGCGATGACCCAGGAAGAGCTGGCCGCGCGCGCCGACTACGGGAAGGGCGGCGCGGTCTCGATCTCCCGGATCGAGCGCGGGCTCATCAGCCCGGGGGAACACCGGCTGGCCGCCATCGCCCTCGCGCTCCAGCTGACACCCGGGCAGCTCAAGCACGAGGCGCAGGAGCGGACCAGGTCCCTCGCCCGTCAGCGCGGCCGGCGGCCGGTGAAGTTGCGCGACCAGGTCGCGGAGACGAAACGACGTCACGCCGAGATCAACGAGAAGGCGGCCCAGCGGTCGAAGATCACCCAGGAACTCGGGGAAGCCTTCAACGACGTCCACGATGCCGCCCGCGACGAGTTCTTCCTGCGGTTCGTGGAGCTGGCCGAGAGCATCAGCGGGGCGCCCGAGCCGGCGAGGCCGAGTGAGGAGGAGATCGAGAGCACGGGTGAGATCCCCACCGCGCTCCGCGTCGAGGCCATGTCCATCGGGATCGCCAACGCGATCCGCGGTGCCGCCGCCGGCGGTGCGGCCGGGGCAGCGGCCGGCGGAGCCGCGGCCTACGGTGCTTTCACCGCCGCCGCGTTGTTCGGGACCGCCTCCACCGGCACGGCCATTTCGGCGCTGTCCGGGGTCGCCGCGACCAACGCGACCCTGGCCCTCCTGGGAGGCGGCACGCTCGCCGCGGGCGGAGCGGGCATGGCGGGCGGAATCCTCCTGCTGACCGGCATGGTCGCCGCCCCGGCGGCAGCGCTGGCGGCCGCCGGCTTCTACGTCTTGAGGAAGCGCCGGAACAAGAAGGAGGAGGAGCGTCTGCGCACCGAGGTCGATGCCGCGCAGTCGGCTCTGGACCAGTCGCAGCAGGGCTTCGACGCGATGATCGACGTACTCCTCCGCGCCACGGACACCATGGAATACGTCACCGTCCACGGCACCCACGCCCTGGAGAAGTGGCGGCTGAGCCTTCCGCCGGAACCCCGGGACTGGGCATCGCTCGGGTCCGAGGGGCAGGAACGGTACCAGGAGTTCCTCGCCGTGGCGGGCTGCCTCCTTGCCGTGAGCAGCATCAACGTCAGTGCTCTCCTCACGGCGAAGCCCGACGCCGTGCGCGAGGTGGACAAGGCCATCGACGAGACGCTGCGGTACGCGGACAAGACCATCAAGTCGCTCGTCTGAGTCGCGAAGCCGTTGTGCAACCCCGTGAGGGGGCGCCGACCGCATTCGAATCCTCGCGGGAACGTTTCCGCACGTCAAGCGGCATGTTCCGGGCACGGACCGGCTGCGATGTCGAACGCGGTGGGAGCGGTCCCCGCACGGACGGGTGATCATTTGTCGGCCACCCGGACCCAATCCAACGGCCCCCACTCGTCACGTTGTGTGAACGATCGCTATGGGTGTGGCATGACGAACTCACCCCGTGACCCCGCGTCCCCCCTCGGCCCCGGACGCCGTGCGGTCCTCGGCGGCGCCGCCGGCGCGGTACTGGCCGCCGGCGCCGGCCTGCCGGCCGCGTCGGCGGCCGCGGCCCGCAGCGGCCGCCCCGCCGCGGACCTGCCCGACGAAGTCGAGTACCTCGTCATCGGATCGGGTCCGGGGGGCGGCAGCGTGGCCGCGAACCTCGCCGAGGCCGGACACTCGGTCCTGGTGCTCGAGGCCGGCCCGGCCCAGGGCAACCAGACGTACTACGAGGTCCCGTCCTTCTACCTGAAGGCCGCCCGCGATCCGGAGATCAGCTGGGACATGTGGGTCCGTCACTACACCGACGACGCGGCCCACGGCAGCCAGTGGGTGCCCGGCAAGGGCATCCTCTACCCACGGTCCGCGACCCTCGGTGGCTGCACCGCCCACAACGCCATGATCCTCATGTACCCCGAGCACTCGGACTGGGCGTACATCCGGGACCTGACCGGGGACCAGGGCTGGGATCCGCAGACCATGTGGGACGTGCACTGGAAGAAGGTGCTCTCCTGGCAGCCCGTCGAACGTTCGAGTCCGCTGCTGGCCCTGCGCGACCCGTTCCTCGACGCCCTGGTGCTCGGAGTGAACTCCGAGCCGCTGCCCCAAGGGCCGGTGGCTTCTCCGCTCGACCCCGACGTGAACTCCAGGGCGAACGTCGACCGCAGCTCCCAAGGCGTGTTCACGACCCCGATGACCGCCCTCGCGGGCCGCCGGCACGCCATCCGGGAGCGCCTCCTCGCGGTCCGGTCCCGGCACCCCGCCCGCCTCAACCTGGTCACGGACGCCCTGGCCGAACGCATCGTGTTCGAAGAAGCCGGCGGAACGCTGCGGGCCACCGCGGTGGAGTTGCTGCTCGGCCGGCACCTCTACGGCGCCTTCGCGGACGCCCGTCCGGTCGCTGACGCCGAACGGGCGTCCCTGCGCCGCACCGTCCGGGTCACCCGGGAAGTGGTCGTCGCGGGCGGCGCCTTCAACACACCCCAACTGCTGATGCTTTCGGGCATCGGCCCCCGCGACCACCTCGCCGCGCGTGGCATCACGCCCCTGCTCGACCTGCCCGGCGTCGGCGGCAACCTGCAGGACCGGTACGAGGTCTCCGTGGTGTCCCGGCTCGGCCACGACCTCGCGGCCATCGCCGAGTGCGAGTTCCGTGACCAGGACGACCCCTGCCTCACGGAGTGGCGCGACCCGCTCAGGCGGCCCGCGGCCCCGTACGCCTCCAACGGGGTGGCCACGGGGATCAAACGGCGGTACTCGCGCGGCTCGGCCCACCCGGAGCTGTTCGTGTTCGCCGCACCCGGCAATTTCGCGGGATACGTACCGGACTTCGACACGCTGGCGGTCAAGGACAAGCGGCACCTCAGCTGGCTGGTCCTCAAGGGCTACGCGGCCAACCGCTCCGGGACGGTACGCCTGTCCTCGGCCGACCCGACGGCGCAACCGGAGATCAACTTCCGTTCCATGGACGACGGCAGGGGCGGCGACGAGGACGTCGCGGCGATGATCGAGGCGATCCGTTCGATCCGCAGCATCAACCGCAAGGTCGGCCTCGTCGATCCGCTGAGCGAGTCCGTTCCCGGTCCGCGCGTCGCGACCGACGCCCAGCTCGCCGCCTGGATCCGGCGGGAGGCGTGGGGACACCACGCGTCCTGCACCGCGGCCATCGGTCCGGCCGGCCGCACCGGTTCGGTCCTCGACAGCCGCCTGCGCGTGCACGGAACGGCAAACGTCCGCGTCGTGGACGCCTCCGCCTTCCCCCGCATCCCGGGCCTCTTCCTGATGGCTCCCGTCCTGCTCCTGGCGGAGAAGGCCAGCCAGGACATCCTGACGGCCGCCGTCTGAGCGGCGGCGCCGGCCTCTCCGGGCCGGCGCCGGCCTCTCCGGGGGGCGCCAGGCCGATCGTTTCCGCAGGTCAGGCGTGCTCACGGAGCCGGGCCGTTCGGGTGAGGGGAAAACGATCCCGCAGGCCGGGCGGGTTCCCCCGCCGCACTGCCGACCGAAACGATCCTCACTGCCCGGCTTCGTCGCCGGGCCGCCGCCCTCGCGCCGGCAGACGCGGTGCGCCACGGCCGCGAACCCTCACCCAACCCCGAGTAAGGAGTCCCGGCATGGGACTGACGCCAGCCACCATCGCCTCCGAACTGGAAGCCGCGAACAAGGTCGGAGACCCGAAGGCCGACCAGTTGGTCTCGGACCTGATCGACAACAAGGAGATCGACGGGGTCAACTCCCTGTTCCGGACCATCGGCACCCTCAAGCCCGGCCAGGACCTCTCCGAACTTCCCCCACGCCTGGCGGAGTTCCTCAAGGAGGCCGCGGCCGCACCGCCGGACTGGTCCGAAGCCGACGTCAAGGCCGCGGAGAGCTTCTTCGCCCACCACCACGGCGAAGTCAGCATGCTCCAGGGCACGGTCGGCCTCATCGGCACCTACCTCTCCCCGACGGGCGCCTTCACCCTCCGCTCCACCGGCCGCCTCGGCGGCGTCGAGGGCCCGGGCCGCCGCCTGTCGCAGTCCTCCCGCCTCTTCCTCGACATGGGCGACAGGAACGCCATGCGCGACGGCACCCTCGCGGCGAACGTCACCAAGGTCCGCCTGGTCCACGCATCGGTTCGCCAGCTCCACAAGAAGAGCGGCGAGTGGGACTACGCCAAGTGGGGCGAGCCGGTTTCGCAGAAGTACACCACCGGCGCCGCATGCGTCTTCTCCACCCAGATCATCCAGGCCATGGAGCGGCTGGGCATCGACGTGGCCAAGGACGACGCCAAGGGCTTCATGTGCGCCTGGCAGTACGTCAGCCACTACCTGGGCACGCACGAGAAGTGGCTCCTGCCCAAGGACCCCGGCCAGGTCGAGACCCTGTGGAACCAGGTCCGCGACGAGGAGTGGAAGAAGACCGACGACGGGGTGTTCATGACCAGGCAGGCCGTCGACTTCTACAAGAAGTTCTACCCGCCGGGCGCCCACGACGCGTTCATCGCGATGGTCCGCCACGCGTTGACCGACAAGTACGCGGACATGGCCGGCCTGCCCAAGAGCGTCCTGGACGCGGCCGCCAAGCCGATCACGGCCGGCCATGACCTGGTCAGCGGAATCGGAGGCGGCCTCCTCGGCGGCGGAGCCAAGAAGGCCACCGGCGTCAACCCCTACAAGGAGATCGTCGGCATCGCCTCCAAGGCCTTCAACGGGATCCAGAAGTTCGCCCTCACCCACGACCAGGACGACCAGCCCCAGATGCACCAGGAACTCCACGACAACCGCTGACCGCCCCGGGGCCTCCGGGACCCGCCGCGACACGCACGAAAGCGCGCGACAACGACGCCGAGAGCATGACAGGGCCGGGACGCGGGTGGACGCACTCCCGGGAGACCGGAGGGGCGGCCGCAGCCGTATCCCGCGCCGCCGGCCCTGTCCCTCCCGCACGGCCACCGCCCGATTCGCCACCCGCGTAGATCAGTCGCCCGGCACCCCGGAAATCCCCTTTCCTTGATCAAGAATTCCATTCGAACAAGGTGTTGTGACGGGTGTCTCCGTTCGATACGATCGCAACCCTCAACGGCCGTAAGTCCACCTATTGCAGGGGGCATTGTGGGTGCGTTCGCGTCAGCAATCCCCGCCGGGCGGGACCATTGATGGACGAGGTCGAATTACGACCTTCCGGCCCTGAGTTACCCGAAGAAGCGCCCGCATCTCCCTTCCGCATAAGGGATTTCGCGCTCTTCTGGACCGCGGGCGCCGTGGACGGTCTCGGCACCTGCGCGTCCTCCCTCTTTCTTCCGCTGATCCTGCTGGGCGCCGGATATTCGGCCGGGCTCGCCGGACTCGTCGCGACGGTGGCTCTGATCAGCGGCCTGGTGGTCTCACCGGTCGCGGGCGTGTTCGCCGACCGGTGGCCGCGCAAACCCATGATGTACACGGCGGCCCTGGTCGCGGCCGGCGCCATGGGATCGGTGTTCGTGACCGTGGCCCTCGGCCATGTCGTCCTCGTCCACGTCCTCGTCGCGGCCGTGGTCGAGCAGGCGGCCAGCGCCACCTACGGGGCCGCCGCCTCCGGGACGATCCGGCGGCTGGTGCCGCCCGAGGGGTACGCCCGGGCGATCGGGTACCTCCAGGCACGGGACCAGGCCGTGCAGATCGTCGGGCCGACGCTGGGCGGCGTGCTCTACCAGTTGGCCCGCTGGGTGCCGCTGCTCGCGGACGCGGTGTCGTTCCTGCTCGTGGCCGTGCTGAGCAAGGCGATCCGCGCGGACCTGACGCCCGGGCGGGAGGGCCCCGCCGGTTCGTTCACCCGTGACCTCGCCGAAGGGCTGCGCTTCGTGTGCGCGCAACCCTTCCTGCGCTTCGTCGTGGTGTGGACCGCCGGGATCAACGCGCTGCTCGGCGCCCTGTACTTCCACGCGGTGTTCGCCTCCCACGCCCAGGGCGCCAGCCCCTCCTCGATCGGGCTCATCCTCACCCTCGCGGGCGTCGGCGGGCTGCTCGGCGCACTCGCCGCTCCGTGGCTGGTACGGCGGGTCGCTGCCCCGCGGATCGTGACGGGCGCGTCGTGGGCCATGGTGCCTACGGCGGCCGGGCTCGCCTTCGCGTCCCGGACCTGGGCCTACGGGCTCCTGCTGAGCGGGGTGTCGCTGATCGTGCCGTCCGTGGTGGTCGTGCTGCAGACCCGGGCCGTGCTGGTCACGCCCGACCGGCTGCTGGCCAGGATGGGGACGGTGCTGGGCACCGCCGGCCAGGGCGTAGCGGTGCTGGCGCCAGTGGCGGCGGGGGTCCTGGTGGCGGCGTACGGGGGCCGTACGGTCGCGCTGGGCTGCGCGGGCGCGTTCGCCGGGCTGGCGCTGTACGCGACCGGCAGGGCGGGACTCGTGGCCCGGGAGGCGTCGTGACACCCGCCGCGCAGAAGTCCGCCACGCGCACCTACGGCGTCTACCGGCCGGTGCTGCCGGTGACCAGCCCCCGGACGCCCGACCGCATGGTGTACACCGGCGACGCCGACGGCCGGTGCGAGATCTTCGCGTGGGACCGGTCCAGCGGCGTCGGCCGGCAGCTCACGGACCGTCCCCAGGGCACGCTCCTGTGCGCCATCGACGAGGACGAGGCCGTGTGGTGGTTCGACGAGGACCGCGGCGGCAGCGGAGGCTGGCGCACCCAGCCCTTCGACGGCGGCCCGGACCGTACGGCGCTGGCCGGAGTGCCGTACGGGCGGCCCGCCGGGCTGGCGCTGACGGCCGGGGGCGCTGTGGCCGTCGGCATCCGGAGCCCCGAGGGGCTCAGCATCCACACGGGGCGGCGCGGCGGCACCGGCACCTGCGTCCTGCACACGACCGACTCCGGCACGCTGTGCGACCTCGCGCCGGACGGCGGGCTGCTGGCGGTGTCCGGACCGGCCCACTCCGCCCACGCCGTGACGCTGCTGACCCCGGACGGGACCACCGTCGCGGTGCTCTCCGGCACCAGGGAACGCACCTGGGCGCTCGGCTTCGCGCCCATGCCCGCGCCGTTACCGGGTCCGGTGCCGTTACCCGGCCCGACGCGGCTGCCCGGTCCCGTACCGTTACCCGGCCCCGCACCGTCCTCCGGGCCCGGCCCGACGCCCGGCCGCACCCTGCTGCTGGTCATGCGCGAGCGCGCCGGCCGCTACCACCTCGGCACCTGGGCCCCCGGTCGCGGACTGGAGCTGCTGCCCTGGTGCTCGTTCGACACCGAGACGACCGCCCGCTGGTACCCCGGCCCGGGCGCCGCGCGCGTCCTGCTCCGGCAGGACCGGCACGGCCGCAGTCGGCTGTTCACCGCCGACCTGGACCGCGGCGAACTGACGCCGGTGCCCACCCCGCAGGGCAGCATCCTCGACGCGGCGCCGGCGGCCGACGGCGACGTGCACTACCTCTGGACCGACGCGGTGAACGTGCCGCGCGCGCTGTCCCTGTCGGGTGCGCCGCTGCCCGGGCAGAGCCAGTGGCGCCTCCCTCGGTTCGGCCACCGCCAGGACCTGTGGACGCCCGGCCCCGACGGCCCGGTGCACACCTTCGTCACCACACCCGCCGACCGTCCCGCACCGCACCCGCTGGTCTTCCTCGTCCACGGCGGTCCGGCCGACCACGACCGCGACGCCTACGACCCGATGGTGCAGGCCCTCGTCGGGTCCGGTTACGCCGTGGCCCGCGTCAACTACCGGGGCTCCACCGGGTACGGTCCGCGCTGGCGCTCCGCCTACTCCGAGGGCGTCGGCCACACCCAGGTCGCCGACCTGGTGAGGGCCCGGGCCGAGCTGCTGGAGCGGGGCATCGGCCGCGAGGGGGCCGTGGGCCTGTGCGGCACGTCGTGGGGCGGCTACCTGACCCTGCTGGCCATGGGAACCCGCCCGGACCTGTGGAACGTGGGGGTGGCCGTCAAACCGCTCGCCGACTGCGTGACGGCCTTCCGGCACTCCACGCCCGCCCTCCAGGCGCTGGACACGGCGCTGTTCGGCGGCACCCCCGACCAGGTGCCCGAGGCCTACGCCCGCGCCTCCCCGTCCTCGTACGCGGCCGAGATCCGCTCCCCGCTGCTCGTCGTCGCCGCGCGGCGGGACGCCAAGTGCCCGCCGGAGCAGATCGAGGCGTACCTGGCCGTGCTGCGCGCGGGCGGGGTCGCCCACGAGCTGATGTGGCTGGACTCCGGCCATGACGGCTACGACGGCGCCGACCACCTGGCCGTGATCCGGCGGTCCCTCAGATTTCTCGGCCGCGGGCTGCCTTCGGCACCCGCGCCGGCCGAGCCGTCCCCGCACCCGGGGAGGAGGTGAACAGCATGCAGAAGGACATCATCCACGGCGACCCGCTCGAGGGCGACGAGGAGAGCCGCAAGCCGGGCGTCGGAGTCGTCGTCTACCTCCGCTCCGCGGAAGAGATGGAGGACGAGGAGAAGTAGCACGAAGGGGCCGGCCCCGCACCCCGTGCGCGGCCGGCCCCTGTCACACCGGAACACACCGGACCACATGAGAAGAGGCCAGCCATGCGCGTACTCCTGGTGAACATGCCCTGGGCCCCGATCGATCTCCCGTCGCTGGCTCTCGGAATTCTCAAGCGCAGCGTCGACGAGCGCGTCCCGAACGGAACGGCGGACGTGCTCCACGCCAATATCGAATACGTGGACTGGATCACCAAGAACACGGAATTCACCCTGGAGGACTACTCTTACTACGCGCTCGGCTCCTATTTCCTCGGCTGCGGCGACTGGGTCTTCTCCTCCGCCCTTTACGACGACCCCCAGTGGCGCGTTTCCGAGTTCACCGAAGCGATGAGCAGCCGGGTCCGTGGAACCCGGATGGAGATGACGAAGGCGCTGCACGTGACCGCGCCCGATTTCGTCCGGTACATCGCCGAGCGCATCGTCGAACTCGCCCCGGACGTGGTCGGTTTCACCTCGACGTTCCAGCAGAACACGGCCGCCCTGGCGGCCGCCAAGTACGTCAAGCGCCTCGCCCCGCACATCATCACCGCCATGGGCGGCGCCAACTGCGACGGCAAGCAGGGCGAGACCGTCCACCGCAACTTCCCCTTCGTCGACTACGTCCTGCGCGGCGAGGGCGAGGTGTCCTTCCCCGCGCTGCTGCGGGCGTTGGACGCCGGCGAGCCGTTGTCGGAGGTACCCGGACTGTGCTGGCGCGACGCGGACGGCGCCCCCGTGGTCAACGCCATGAGCACCAAACCGCTGCCGCCCGCCTCGATCCTCCCGCCGGACTACGCCGGGTACTTCGAGCGCCTCGCCTCCTCCCACGCGCGGCACTGGGTCGAGCCCAAGCTGGTCGTCGAGGGCGCGCGGGGCTGCTGGTGGGGCGAGAAGCACCACTGCACCTTCTGCGGGCTGAACGGCTCGTTCATGCAGTTCCGCAGCAAGAGCCCGGACGTGTTCTACGACGAGATCATCGAACTGGCCCGCAAGCACCGGGTCCTGGACATGTACGTCGTCGACAACATCCTGGACATGGGGTACGTGAACACGGTGCTGCCGCGCATCATCGACAGCGGGTTCGACCTGCGCATGCACATCGAGATCAAGTCCAACATGCGGCGGGGGCAGCTCCAGACCCTCGCCGACGCGGGCCTGATATTCGTCCAGCCGGGCATCGAGAGCCTCAACAGCCGGGTGCTGACGCTCATGGACAAGGGCGTGACCGGCGGCCAGAACGTCCGGATGCTCCGCGACGCCGCCACCGTCGGCCTCTCGGTCGCCTGGAACTACCTGCACGGCTTCCCCGGCGAGGACGTCGAGGACTACGACGACGTGGTGGCCCAACTGCCCGCGCTGGAACACCTCAACCCGCCCGTGGGCCCGTCCTCGCGGATCGCGATCGAGCGCTTCAGCCCCTACTTCAACAACCCCGGGCTCGGCTTCTCCGAACTGCGCGCGGCCGAACCGTACCGGCTCACCTACGACCTTCCCGACGCCGAGATGTTCGACCTGGCGTACGTCTTCGACGTGCCGCCGCGAGGGATCGGCGAGGACGTCGTCGACCGTCTCGACGAAGGCATCTCGCACTGGAAGCGCAACTACGCGGGCAGCCGTCTCACCCACTGCGATCTGGAGGACCGGATCGTGCTGGTCAGCAAGCGCCGGGCCTTCGACTGGACGCACCTGGAACTCACCGACCCGTTCGAGCTGGCCCTGTTCCGGCTGCTCGACCAGCCGCACACGGTGAAGGCGGCCGCCCGCAAGCTGCACGAGGACCACCACGTGGGCGAGGACGCCCTGCGGCAGGTACTGACGCGCTGGCGTGCGCTCGGGGTGGTCTTCGAGGACAGCGGGCAGTTCGTGCAGATCGCGCCGCCCGCGCTCAACGAGGAGTTCCTGCGGATCGACTTCATGCGGCACACCTCCGCCCGCGACGGCGAACTCGCCGCGACGACCGCCTGACGCCTGCCAGACGACTGCCCGACGGAGAGACGACGATGACTCCAGCACTCACCGGCACCCCGCCCTTCACCGTGACCGCCTCGCGTGACTACGACCCCGAGGTGGGCGCGCTGCCCAGCATGTCCCTGGGCCGCTACGAGATCGACCTCCCCGGCGGCGAGGCCGCCCGACGGCTCTTCGCCGCCGGGGCCCGGCACGTCACGCTTCCCCGCCCGGTCGACGTGACGGACACCGCCGACGCTGCCTGGTCGGTCCGGGCGCTCAGCTTCGTGGGCGACCTGTCCAGCCTGGCCATCTCGGTCGACTGGCAGATCCACACCGGCCCGGACCCCGACGCCTGGCGCCACTACGGCCATCTCCACCCGCCGACCGCCGTCCTCGGCACCGCCGACCCGGCCGCGACGGCACTCACGTGGCGCAACGCGTACTACATCTGCAAATGCGTCTACCGGTACGGCCCCGGCTTCATCCAGGTCCGCGACCGGCGCTACGGCGAACTGCGCCGCTTCACCATCGACGAACCGGACTACCACGAGGCCATCGAGGCCCTCACCGACGGCGCCCGCGCCGACGCGATCCCACGGCCGATCCTGGACGACCTCATGGGCGAGACCCTGGTCCTCCGTCTCGGCGACCACCTGTGGTGGAGCCCGTACCGGGTCCGCCGCTGGTCGGAGGCCCCGCTGGTGATCTGACGGAGCGCCGGCCCAGCGGTCGGGCCGCCCGGGCGTCCTCTCGCCGCGCTCCGGGCTACGCCCCCGCCCAGTAGGCGGCCCGCACCTCCCCCTCCGCGAAGTCCCGGCGCGGCAGACGCAGGCCGAGGGACTCCTCCAAGGCGTGGAAGTACAGCTCGAACGTGCTGGACAGTTCGGGGTGGTCCAGCTCGGCCCGGCGCAAGGCCCGGTTGAGGAAGTCCAGTTCACCACCGCGGAGGTAGGGGGCGCGGCCGCGCTCGTACCAGATCAGCTCCAGCATGCCATGGTCGTCGTCGCTGACGCGGCGGCCGTCCCGCACGTAGTCGAAGGTGTAGATCGCCTTCGCGGAGGTCGCGCTCAGCCACACGCTCTCCTTGATCCCGAGGGCCGCGTACGCCTCCTTGTCGGCGAAGGATCCCGGCGGCGTGTCGTGGTGCAGCAGGAACGTCCACCCGCCCGCCTGCCCGAAGCAGCAGCTCTCCCACGCGCGGTCCCAGTGGACCCGGCCGCCGTCCACGGCCTTCAGGTCCTTCAGGCGCGTACCGGCCGCGACCTGCGCGGGATCGGCCCCGTACAGCAGGGCCAGCCGCTCGGGGTCGATGACCTGCCCGGGCGCCGCGCGGAAGAAGGCGAGCGTCGTGTACGGGTCCTGCTCGCGCCAGGACCCGGCCATCCAGGCGAGCCCCTCCAGCGGATCGCGCCCACAGGCCTCGACCGTCCCCGTGTCGTCCAGGCCACCACTGCGGAAGCGCCTGCCCCACGCCGGATCGATCAGGTCCAGCGCGCCGGCCACCTCCTCGAGGCTGCCGCCGCGCCCGCGTATCGCGGCCTCGGCGATCAGGTACAGCGCCTGTTCGAGGTCGCGGGTGGCGAAGACCTCCCGGTAGGGGCCGTGACGGCCGTGCACCGTGCCGTCCTCGTCCAGCAGCAGCCACAGGCCGTCGTCCGCCGTCCCCTCGGCGCGCTCGGCCCACTCCTCCAGCTCGTCGTGCGAAAGCGTCACGGGCGGCAGCCCGACCTCGTCGAGCAGGGTGTGCCGCGCGGCCGTCCGCTGCCAGGCCTCCGCAAGGGTCCGCTTGGTGATCTCCATGGCGCCACTGTAAAAGGGCCCACTGACAACGGGCCGCCCCCGCCGACGGGTTCGGCACCCGGCCGCCCTGTCCCGCTGCTTCGGTGCGCGGACGGCGCCCCGGGGCACCGCACGCGCTGGGGGAACCAGTCGGACTGCGCGATCGTCGGTTACGGATGTGACTGAAGTGACGCCCATACTGACCGCTGACCACCGCGAACTGATCTCGGACCTGTCCGGGATCGTCTGCGACTACCCCTACGTGGATCCCGAATCGACCCTCGCCGTCCTCGCCGGCGACGCGGTGGAGGCGCTCGGCCGCGACACCCCGGAGGGCCGCCGGGAGCGGACCGGGTACACGATCCTCCTGCATGCCACCTGCTGGTACGTCGGCGCACGGGTCTTCAGCAAGTCCCTGTTCGCGTCGTACACAGAGGCCCTGGACGGGCTCCGTGCGCAGCTGGACCGGGCCTCCTGCGCCTGTCCGCCCGATGCCCACCCCGCGGATCTGGACTCGGAGTACCAGGTCGAGGCGGGGGTGAGCATGCTGACCGAGGAGGGGCGGGCCGCCTTCGCCGAGGAGTACGGTCTCGACGCGGAGGAATTGGCGGTGTTCGACTGCCAGGGGTTCCTCGCGGACCTCGCCGATGAGGCCCTGGGCTGCCTGCACGAGGCGCACCGGGAGCTCTTCGGCGGCATTGACGTCTCCCATCTGGACGCGCGGTTCGTCCGGGACGACGGCAGCCTCGACCTCGTCGCCGTGCAGGAGGCGATCAGCCGGAGCTGGGAGAACAACACCGGCCCGGTCGCCCTGTGGTCCGCCCGCCGCTGGCTCACCGGGCAGGTGCGGGACGAGGAGCGGATCGGCCTGTTCCTGTGCCTGTGGATGGGCATCGCCCAGACGTACGAGGGTCTGCCGCCCTCGTACGCGCGCGACCTGGCCGCCGCGCTCGCCACCGTCGACCTGGACGCCTCCTGCGAGCACCCCCAGCACCCCTGGTCCACCGCCGACTCCACCGTGCAGTCCCGGTTCAGCGCCGTGGTCCACCTGTACGCGCCGCAGGACCACCCCGACACCCCCGTGCCCGCGGAGCTCTCGGCCCGCGAGCTGTGGGAGTGCCCGGTGCAGTACGCCCAGTTGGCGCGGAAGGCGCTGGAAGACCTCAAGGGATGGCGCACGATGCGCGGCGGCGACGACGAGGACTGGGAGGACTGAGCGGTACGGGTCGCCTCGGAGCAGGTCAGGACTGACCGGCCGCCACCGCCCGGAAGGCCGCGGTCGCGCGGCGTGCGACCGCGTCGGCGTACGGCACGAAGACGGCCGGGTCGGCGTGATCGGTGAGGCGCAGGCGCACCGCGGGCTCGAAGGTGTGGGCCGTGTAGTGGACGAGTCCGTCGGGGACCAGCGCCTGCGCGAACTGTTCGATCTCCCGCTCCCACCACGTGTACCGGGTGGCGAGTCCGTTCGCGATGCTCTCGCTGGTCACGACCGCCAGAGCGTAGGCACCGGAGGGCCTCCGTACGAGGAGGATCCGGTCGGGGTGGTACGAGCCGTCGCGCCACCGCCCTGCGTACAGGTGTCCCGTCGGCATGTCCGGCGGTGTCCTCAGCCAGGTGGCGTCCGGCAGGCCGGACCAGGTGAAGTGCACCCACCAGCCGTGGCGCACCTCGTACGGCTTGTCCTTCACGGTGATGATGCCGGGCCGGCCGGCCGCCTCCAGGGCCGCCGCGGTCGCGGTGATCACCCCGGTCACCTTGCGCACGGCCTCCTCGCGTGCCCGCTCGTTGCGGACCGAGGCGCGGACACGCTGCCACCAGGCGTCGACGTCACCGACGGTCTCCCGCAGCTCGGCGGGCCAGGACTCCGGTGTCTCGCCCCGCGCCGCCAGCTCGCGCGGCGTGCTCCCGCCGGGCAGCGGCCGGTCCGCGGCGGCCTGGCGCCACTCCCACTCCTCGAACCGGGCCCGGGCCTCCGCACGCCGCCGCTCCTGTTCCCGGAAGGCCCGTCGGCCCGCCTCGGCGCGCTGGGCCTCCTGGTCGGCGATCCGCCGCTCCACGGCCTCCCGCACCGGCCGGTAGGCGGCCGCCGCGGGCTCCACCCGTTCCAGGAAGGCCGCCTTGGCCTTCCTGTACGTCGCCTCGGCCCAGCGCCGGCCCACCAGCCGCCTGCGCCAGCGCCGGACCCGCTCCTCGACCTGCTCCAGTTCGACGACGGCTTCGGTGAGTTCGCGCAGGTAGGTGAGGGCGGCAACATTCCAGGCGGTCACCTCCTGCGGTGTGCCGGCCGCCACCACCCGGGTGCGCGAAAAGCGCGAGGAGACCAGCCCGCCCGGGACGCCGTCCCCGGTCTCGCCGGCCCCCTCGGGGAACCAGTAGACGGTGATGAGACCGGCATCGGCTATCGCGTGGTTCAGCCACGATATTTTCAGGGCCATGGTCCGAGGATGCCCACGAGGACGGCTCCGAAGTCCCGGCCGGGGACGCCGTCCAGGCCGGTTCCTCCGGGTCGGGTCACTGGGACGGGTCGTACGGGTCCACCGGGAGCTGTGCGAACGGTGTCCGGGTGTGACCCTCGGGCGAGCAGGCGGCGAACGGCCCCTGCTGGGGGTCCATCAGGACGCGCAAGTGCGGATCGGCGTGCTGGATCCACCAGGTCGTCATGCCGAGGGCCGGGTCGTGGCGCAGGTGCTCCCAGGCCAGCCAGAGTGCGGACAGCCGGGCCCCCGCCTCGAAATGGTCCCACCAGCGCGGGCACCACGTGGCGGTCGTACCGTCCAACGGGCGGCGGATGGTGTGGGCCAGGTAGCCGGTGACGAAGTCGAAGACGTCGGCGAAGTAGAACTCGGCCTTGCCGTCGTGGACTTCCGAGGCCGGCATGGGGAAGACCGAACGCGGCTCGCGCGGCGGCTTGGCCGGGGCGTACGCCCTCAGCAGCGCGTCCAGGGCCGTGTCGCGCTTCCGGAGCTCCGTCAGGATCCAGCCCTGCAACTGCTCCTGCAGTTCGGCGACCTCGGCGTAGGCGTCCGCCTCCAGGCAGTCGACGAGCCGCTGCCTCCAGTCGTCCAGCCGGCGGGCGTGGTGCTCTTCCTCGTACGCCGACCGCGCGCCGGCCAAGAAGTAGGTCAGAGTCATGTGGTGATCCCGCTTCCACTCCTCGCCCGCGGCCTCCGCGGTGACCTTGGCGGCCACCCGCTGCGCGTGTTCGGCCGCTGAGCTGTCCGTGGAGCCGGTGTTCTCGTCGGGTGCTTCGTTCATGAGCCGAGAATAACTTATTATCGTCTCAGTGACGATAAAAGGGTGCGGTCATCAGTGCGTCGGACTACCCTGGCGCAGAAGATCACTGACGCGGGGGAGCGGCCATGAGCGACGGCAACCATCAGGCTGTGCAGATCATGATCGGAGGCGGGCCGGCCGTCCTGGCCCGCCCGGCGGGGGCGGTGCTGGTCGACGACTGCGGCAGCGTGTTCCACCGGGGCGTTCTCCCCGACCTCGGCCACACCCCCGATCAGCTGCGCCACCTGAGCGCCTACGGGTTCGACCCCTACGCGTACGCCGCGCCCACTGAGCGGGTGCCGACGATGGCGGTCCGCATGTGGCTGGACCAGCTGGCGGCTTCCGGCCCGGTGGTCAACGGCACGGCTGAGCTGGCCGTGGACCAGGAACGCCGTCTGGTCGCGGCCGTCCACCCCGCGGGGGCCGCCGACCGGGTCATCGTCGACGTCGAGGGCATACCGACGCTCGCCCCGGGCCTGCCCGCACAGCTCGTGCCCGGCACCGGCCCCGCGCTGCACTCCTTCGACTGGGCCGCGGGTGTCCTGCTGGCCGATCTGGTCAGGCAGGGTCCGGTGGCGAGCGGGGCGGCGCGAGCACTGGTCGGCCTGCTCAACCAGCGGGGCGGCCCGGCGGACGTGCTGGCGTTGCTGGACCGCATGAACCCGGCGCTGCTGACCGCGTCAACGGCGCCGATCGAGGCGATCCGAGCGTTCGCCGCCTTCCTGTGGGTCACCGAGCACGCCGCCGGACCGCTCTGCTTCGGTGACGCCCTGGTGTACGGGCGGATCGCGGCGACGACCGCCGACCGCTGGATCGTGGCCGGCGGCGGGGACCACGCCCTGGCAACCGCCGAGGCCCTCCTCAACGGTAACCCGGCCGCCCGGGTCACCGTGGTCGCGGCAGCCTTCGAAACGGCAGCGCTCAGCACGGCACGGTACTTCGGCCTGTGGAGCCGCCACACCGCGGACGGCGGTGGTGACGGACGCCTGGAGTTCCGCACCGGAGCCGAGCCCGGCCCCGTCACCCTCACCGGTACGGGACGCTTCACCGAGGGCGGGGTGGAGGCCGACGGATACGCGGCGTCGATCGGCCGGGCCCGCCGACTGCCGCTTGCCGTGGGCAAGCTGGCGAGCTGGGCGCGGGAGGCCCACGGACAGGTCACCGGCACCCTGCTCTTCGACACCGACCTGCTCTACCTCGGCTACCGGCTGCACTTCGTCGCCGAGGGCCTGCTGCGCCAGGTGGACGTCACCGGCGCCGCCTCGTGGTTCCTGCCCGCCGACGTGTTCCCGGAAGAGCAGGCCCGCCGGGTCGAACTGATGGGTCAACGTGCCGTGCCGCCGGAATCGGGATGCACCCCCACCGACCTGGCGCCGGTCGCGCAACAGGGCGCCCGGCTGGCGGCTGCCCGCCGGCAGGGCGCGGTACGGGAGACCGAAACGGTGCCCGAACGCTGGGTGCCGTCCGTCTGACCGCTGGGCCGGATCGCGGCGCGGCGTGGCCGCGCCGTCGGATCAGGGCAGGGGCGAGGCCTCGGTGGCGCGGGCCCGCCTCAGGCGGAGACGGCGCTGCGGGTCAGGGCGGTGCGGAGCGCGAAGACGCCGAGCAGTCCGCCCGCCGTGAACCGCTGGGCGGTCATGGCGCGGGGCCGGGCGGCCAGGAAACCCGACACGCGCGCGGCACTGAGCATGATCAGGGCGTTCACGCAGATCCCCACGACGATCTGCACGGCACCGAGCTGGAGGAGCTGCGCCCAGGCCGGACCTGCCTGCGGGTCCAGGAACTGGGGCAGCAGGGCGGCATACATGAGAGCGATCTTCGGGTTGAGCAGGTTGGTCAGCAGCCCCATCGAGAACAGGCGGGCGTCGGAGACCGGAGGCAGGTCTTGGGCCGGTGCGAAGGGCGAGCGGCCGCCCGGCCTGAGCATGCCCCAGGCGAGGTAGGCCAGGTAGGCGGCCCCGGCGAGCTTGACCACCGTGAAGGCCAGCGGCACGGCGGCGAACAACGCGGACAGGCCCGCGGCCGCCGCCAGCAGGTAGCACACGAATCCCACGGCGGTCCCACTGAGGCTCACCAGTCCGGCCCTGCGTCCTTGCGTGATGGCGCGGGAGGCGAGGTGGATCATGTTCGGGCCCGGAGTCAGCGCCATGCCCAGTTCGATGAGGGCCACTCCTCCGACTGCGGTCAGAGCGATCATCGGTCAGCCTCCAGGCCGTTCGTCGGGTACCTGATGTGGAAGGGGGGTCACCCGGCGGCGAAGCGCGGGTGCGAGGCATCAGCCGAGCCTGCCGCGCCCGCAGCAGCATACGGCCCCGCCCCTCGGGCTCTTCATGAGCTCCCGGCCCCGCTCCCGGCCCGCCGACTGCTTCAACCTGAAGGCAGTCGAACGGCCTTGACGCCGAAGGGAACCCCCTCGGCTCGGCCGGCGGGTCCTCGCCGAGGTACTTCTGAGAGGGCTTGCGCGGCAGCGACTCCTCCCGGTCCTCGACCCGTTCGACGTTCCGCGGATGTCCACGGACCGGTACGGGTCCAACAGCTCGCGCGTCTCCTCGCAGAACACCACTGCGCCGTTCAGGAACGGGGCGGCCAGTCGGAGTCGGTGAGGGCCCGGGCCTGGTGCACACGCTCTTCGACGAGCCGGCGGAACCCGGGGAGCGCGTACCGTTCCCCCGTCGCCGATCGGGTGCCGCGGATTCCGGCGATGTCGGCCATGAGCTGCTGGGGCTGGGGCTGCCAGCCCACGACCAGGACCCGCAGCCCCCAGGCTTCCGCCCGCCGGTGCAGGTCCAGCAGGTGCAGCAGCCCCTCACGGTCCATGAGGACCACGTGGTGCAGATCGACCGTGAGGACCCGCTCATGGGCGGTGACCACCTCGTCCACCACGCGCCCGAGTGCGGCGCCCGTGTCCGCGTCGAGTTTTCCGTCGACGCCGACCCAGAGGGTGCTGTCGCGGTGTTGGACGTCCACAGTGTTCAATGCGGTGCCTCCCGTCACCCGGAAGCCGGTGCCCGCCGGGGGCCATCATCTTGGCGTGCTGCCCGGCAGGACCGGTACGGGACGCGCTGGCGGACCGCTGTCGGCTTGACCGCGGCGGGGACACCCGATTCTCGAACTCGCGCTCGAACATGCGGAGATCGCCTGCAATTCAGAGGCTCCACAACAATGATTCTGACATCTCCCGTCACGCCGGTCACGATTCTTCGACCCGGAATCAGATGGCGGGCGCACCGGCTCCGGGCATGAAGAATTTGGCCGGATCGAGCTGTGGACAGCCAGGGGCCTTTCGGGCTGAATGGACCTCGCCCATCGGCGGACCATACGGGAGGGCGGATAATCGTGTCCGAAGGCCTAGGAGAAGTCGACAAGGAACAGGTTCAGGCGAGAGTCCAGAAGATCCAGGAAGTCTTCGCCCGTAAGCGGGAGGAGAGCGGCAGCCTCGGCTCGGGGCTCGATCTGGAGGCGTCAGCGCGGCAGGCCTTGGAGGCGAGGGCGCGGCCCGCCGTGGTCGCGGACGAAGAGATCCTGGCGAAGCTGCGCGCCTCCGCTCCGCAGTCCCGCGACGAGAGCGGCCCGAGCATCTGGTGCGAGCTCTACGGATTCCTGGACCTCGGGTACAAGATTCATCTGAATCCCTACGCGGTCACCATGGTGACGAGTGCGGCCTCGGCTCTGGAAAAGGTTCTGGGCGACGCCGTAGAGGATTTCCCGGAACTCGAGGCGATGTTCGTTCCGCTGCTCGCGTTCATTTACGCCGAAGGGGACGCGATCGGTGAAGTCGCTCAGATCAACGGCTCGGTCGTGCTGATCGGCGTGATCCCCGACCCGTTCCCCCTTCCGTTCCCCGACGACTAGTCCTCCACCCTCAACCGCACGGCCGGAGGCCCTCCAGCAGATCCTTCGCGATCTGCTGGAGGGCCTGCGGCCGTCCACTCCCGGTGAAGGCCGGGCGGAAATCCGCCTCCCACAGCGCGGAGAAGGTGCCAAGATGCGACGAACAGCACCGGAAAGGCAGGGGCTTGGCGCATGCTCGGATGGAACATCACCGTTTCGACCCAGACTCCGCAGGAGAGGGACCTGAACGTCATACACAGCCGCGAGGATTCCATCCTCGCCTCGTGGTCCGTCGGCATCGGCGGACTCAACTGGGTCTCAGAGCTACAGCGGTCGGGCAAGGCCGAGGAACTGCTGGGCGGCGGCTACCCCTGCCGCTACGTCATCCGTGCCGCAGACGTGCTGCCCCTGCTCGCCGACGGGCCCCCGGCGGGCGGCAGCACCATCCACTCCTCCTGGATGCACCCCGAGCGGATGGCGGCCTGCCGCGACGACCAGATGCTGACCGTCGATGCCTGGGACCAGTCGTGAACGCCGCACCCTGACCCTCGGCAGCGCGCTCGTCGTCGGCCGCGCCGGGCGCCGAGGCCGGCTGGTGGCCGCTCTCAGTGCCGGGCTTGGGCCTCGGTCTCGGCGTCGGCGACAGCGATGGCTATCCCGAGGGCCGAGGTGAGGTTGCCCGCCGCCGTCATGACGCGGGCGGTGCCCACGATGGGGGCGATGGCGACCAGGACGTCCTGGAGCTGCTCGACGGTCACGCCCGTCCTGATGGCGGGGTCGATGTGGGCCAGGTACGAGATCGGCGGAGCGTCCGACGCGGCGAGGGCCGCGATCCGCGTGAGCATGAGCATGTCCGGGGCCAGCCCGCACCGTTCGATCGAGTCGACGGTCATGGCGGCGAGGGTGTCCAGGACTGGGGTTTCTGATGCGGTGGCCATTCCATTTGCCTTCCCGTGTGCTTTCCCGTGTGCTCCGACGCAGGGCCGAGTGGGTTCACGGCGGGAGCATCGGGCGTCCGCGAGCGCCGGGGCCTCCCTCCCACCGTAGATCCGCCGTGGGTACCCCGCATGGCAGGGCATCCACCCCCCCGCGCCGTGTGCCCGCCCGCCCCCGGCAACCGAACCACTGCCGGCTCTGACGGGTCAGACCATCACCAGCAGCCGCGTGCTCGCCACCAGCTTCCGGTTGACACTGGTGCTCTGCACGAAGATCGTGAAGTCGTCGTTGTGGTCCGGCTTGACGCGGACTTCCGTGTCCGGCAGACCGAGCAGGGCCCGCGCCTCCGGCCCCGTGTAGATCTGGTCCGTCTTCTTCTCCAGCACCGCGATCTGCTTTCGCGGCTGGATGCTTTCCGACTTGCTCAGCTGGTAGAAAGCGCAACCCGTCCGGTAATCGTGCCCGGCCTCGATGACCCATTCCCGGATCGCCGCCGCCCGGGTCACGGGAACCAGCTGGTACCCCGACGGATCGGCCGGAGTGAGACCGGCTGCCTCGATGCTCTTCTTGTTGACCTTTTCCGCACCGACGGAGAACACCGCCTTCGATCCCCGAATGCCCTTGGTGCGGCCCACCATGAAGCTTTCGGTCGCCTTCAGGATGACCTGCCCGGCCTCCTCCAGACCGTGTGTGCTCGTGGCGTCCCACACGGCGATGTTGTCCTTCGGGAAGCCGCACTGCATGGCCTCGCGCTTGCCCATCTGGTCCGGCACGAGGACGGCCAGCGTCCAGTTGTCCTGCTGCGTCTCGATCATCTTGGCGACGGCCTGCACCAGTGCGCGAGGGGTCTTGGCGGGCGCGTCCGGGCAGCGGTGACTCGCGTTCTCCTGACCGTCGGTCAGCACGAAGGTGAGGAAGCTGTGGTCGCCGTACAGCTGGGCCGTCTGGGCCAGCTCTCGCTGGGACTTCAGCGTGGCCGCCAGCAGGGCCGTCATTCCCCCGGTCCGGTACAGCTGCTTCAACGACGGCATGCGCAGCACGTCCTTGTCGTAGATGACGCACTCCACCTTGTCAGCGAAGACGTACACCGTGACACGGGTCTCCTGGTCCAGTTCCTGCGACCGGCGGGCCAGATAGGCGATCTGCTGGTCGGCGACTTCGACCACCTTGCCGCTCAGGTGCGACATGGACGAACTGGCATCCAGCACGAGAGCGACGTGATTGATGTAGTTCTGCATTCCGGACATGGAAGCTCCCCCTCTTTCCGACTCGATACTTCGATCCTGCCATCCACCACTGACAATCGATCTTGTCCGGACGACCGGCCCGCCCCTCCGGGATGCGGCGTTCGGGGACGTGCGCGTGGCCTCCTTGACCGGTCGGGCCGGCACCCGCAGAGTCGGGATGCGGAGCCGTGACAGCGCCGCCCGACCCCCTTCAGCCGGCCCCCGTTCCACGGCGGCGGACGGCCCCGACCTCCGGGAGTGACCGCGCCGATGGTTCTCGACCTCGTCGTCATCGGTACGGCCATCACCCTGGGCCCCCTGCACAACAGCGCCTTCATCCTGCTGCTCTCCTCGCGGCGCGGAGTCCGGAAGGGCCTGGCGTTCCTGCTGTCGTGGCTCGCCAACCTGGTCGTGGTCATCGCGTGCGTCCTGCTGCTGACCGGCGGTGAGCCGCCGGCTCACCACAGCACCCCGTCCACCGCCGTGTCCTGGGTGAAACTCGCCATCGGCGTGGGGCTGGTGCTGTACGGCCTGCACCGGCACCGCCGGCCCCCGCGCCCGCACGGGCCGCCGCACTGGACCGCCCGGGTGGACGGAGCCTCCCTGGCCACGGCCGCCGGGCTGGCCTGGCTGTTGCAGCCGTGGGCGTTGGTCGGCGCCGGCGCCGCCACCGTCGTCGCCGCGGACCTCTCCTCCATCGGCGCCTGGGTCGCCCTGACCGGCTATTGCCTGCTGGCCACGCTCGGCCTGATCGTCATGGAGATGTACACCGTCCGGGCACCGGAGGCCTCGGGCGCCAGGCTGAACGCCTTGCGGACCTGGCTCGAGCGGCACCAGGAACAGCTGGTGGTCGGGCTCTCCCTGTTCGTCGGCCTGTGGCTGACGGCCCGGGCCGTCTACGAGCTGGTCGCCTGACGTACGTCCGGTTCAGGGGCGGGCCTACGTCACCCGGAACGCCCAGTCGGCCCGTTCCTTGAGTGCGTCATGGCCGGGGCGTGTGGTTTCCTGAGCTGCCCCGCGCTGTAGCGGGGCGACTACATGGAGTGAAGGGGATGTTGTCGTGAGCGTTCTGGACATCAAGCTGGACCGGTCGTTCGATGTCTTCGACTCGGACGGCGACGGGCGGCTGGAGAAGTCGGACGTCACCGCCCTCTCGGACAAGCTCGCCGAGTCGCTCGGTCTCGCCCCGGACGCCGTGGAAGGACTCCGGGGCTCGCTGGCGGACCTCTGGGACACCGTCTTCCAGCGGATGGACCGGAACGGCGACGGCGGCGTCGACCGACAGGAGTTCCGGACGTCGTTCCGGGCGCGGATCGTCACGGACCAGAACAGGATCTGGGAGCGGCTCCGGAACATGAGCAACGCCTGGACCGAGCTCGGCGACCGCGACGGCGACGGCATGCTGAGCCGCGAGGAGTACACCTCCCTGCTCCACGGCATGTTCCGCCTGCCCCGCGAGACCTGTGACGAGGCGTTCAACCGGCTGGACGTCGACGGGGACGGGCAGTTGAGCCGTGACGAGATCAGCTCCGCGATGAAGGAGTACTACACGAGCGAGAACCACACGGCCCGCGGCAACCAGTTCTTCGGCCGGCTCTGAGAGGTGCGGCGGGGGTGCTCCCGCGCCCCCGCCCGCGGTGGCTTCCCCGGAGCCGGTTCGTATCGGTTCCCCGCTCGTTGACTGGAAGCGGAAGCCAATCTCTCAAGACCTACTGGAGGACCTCGTGATGGCCGATGCCGCACTGCCGGTGATCGTCGTCTCCGACTCCGATCCGCTCCGCCGGCACGAGACGGCCAAGCTGGTGCAGAGCTGGTACCGCACTTCCTTCCGCGTACTGCAGGCCTCTGGGCCCGCGGAAGTGGTCCGCGCGCTGAGGTCGCTGGCCGACCGGAAGGTACCCGTCGCGGCCGTGCTCGCCGATGAAGCCCCCGACCTCGGTGCCGGGCACCCCGGCGTGCGCTGGCTGTCGCCGGCCGGACACTCCGGCTCCGTACCCGACGCCCTTGCCGCAGGCGCAGGGGGCGACGGGACCCCGGCCGGGGACCCCGCCGGGCTCAGGGGCGCGCTCGACGATTCCCTGTGCACGTGGAACGCCGACTGCCAGGGCGATCTGCCCACCGCCGAGGTGCGCGGCAGCCGCTCCTCACCCGCCGCCTACGCGGTGCGCGACTTCCTCGGCCGCAGCGGCGTGATCTTCCGCTGGCTCCGCGAGGAGGAGGACGTGCGGGAGGCCCCGGTGACCGTCCGCCTCGGCGACGGCACCGAGATGGTGAATCCGTCGGTCAGCGAGCTGGCCGAGCGGCTCGGACTCATCAGGCCGGCCGAACAGACGCACTACGACGTCGCGGTGATCGGCGGTGGCCCCGGCGGCCTGTCCGCCGCGGTGTACGCCGCCGCGGAGGGCATGAGCGTCGTCGTGATCGAGGACGACGCGCCCGGCGGGCAGGCGGGATCGACCTCACGGATCGAGAACTACCTGGGCTTCCCCGTGGGACTCACGGGCGGTGACCTCGCCCAGCGCGCCCTGCAACAGGCCCGCAGGGCACGCGTCGAGTGGCAGCCCACCCGGGTGGCCAGCCGGGTCACCCCGACCGCCACGGGTGATCACACCGTTGAGTTCGTCAAGGCCGGAACGGACGAGACGGCCTCGGTGACGGCGGCCGCGGTGGTCGTCGCCACAGGTGTGGACTGGAACCGCCTGAAGGCTCCCGGCGTCGACCGACTGCTCAACTCCGGCGTCTACTACGGTTCGTGCCTGTCCGACGCCCCCTCAACCGTGGGGGAGGACGTGTACATGGTCGGCGCGGGGAACTCCGCCGGGCAGGCCGCCCTCTACTTCGCGCGCTACGCCCGCTCCGTCACCCTGCTGGTACGGGGCACCGACCTCGGCGCCTCGATGTCGAGCTACCTGGTGCAGCGCATCGAGCGGACCCCCGGCCTGCGCGTCCTGTTGGGCACCGAGGTGACCGAGTGTCTCGGCGGGACCGCTCTCACGGGGCTCGGGCTGCGGTCCCGCGACGGTGGGGAGCGAACCGTGTCCGCGCACAGCCTGTACGTCCTGATCGGCGGTCACCCGTCGACCGACTGGCTGGGCGGGGCGCTACAACTCGACGACCGCGGGTACGTCCTGACCGGAACCGGCGGGGCCGGCCCTGACGCGCTGCCGATGGAGACCAGCGTGCCCGGCGTGTTCGCGGTGGGCGACGTGCGCTCCGGTTCCGTCAAGCGGGTCGGCGCGGCCGTGGGCGAAGGGGCCGCCGTGGCCCAGTGCCTGGTCGAGTACAGGCGGCGGCATCCCGAGCGCTTCCGGGACGCGCGAGCCGTCTGCGGCTTCTGACGGAAACCGACCGGTTCAGGGCGTCATCCTGCCTGGGCCGCCAAGGCCGTCCACGCGTTCTCCGGTACGCGTGGACGGTGACCCGCTTGCCACGCGGATCAGGAGGCCCGCGCGGTCGGCCACTTGAGTTCGATCTCCAGCTCGATCTCCCCGTCCTCCACCTCTACCTCGACCTCGGTGTGGATCTCGTCCGGGATCCGCAGGGTCAGCGTCCCGGGTCCGAGCTCCAGCTCGGCCGTGCCGCGGTGCCGGAGCGCCTCCGCGAGCGCGGAGAGCTGATCGGCCGCCTCGAGACGGGACAGGGATCTCTTCTGCTCAAACTTGAGGTCCTTCACGGATGTCTCCAATCCGCTACGAACAGCGCGAACACCTGGTGAGTCTCATTGTGAGGCCGCGCGGCAGGCCGGGCACGTGCGCCCGCGTCACCGGGCACCCACCCCGCCCGGCCGCTCCTGCGCCGCCGGTCGCGGCCGGCTGAAGGCCAGGCCGACGACCTCACGCCACTGCACGGGCGGCAGCGACACCGGGGACCCGGGGCGATCCCGGGGCACGCGGACGCGCAACGCGCCCGGGCGGACGGTGCAGACGACTGGCACCGGCATGGTCAGGGCCTCTCCGTCGACGGCGACCGGAATGCTCTCCGTGCCCGAGCTGATGCTGATCCGCCGGGAGGCCAGCACCTGGAGCCCGGCCGACCTGGCACCCCGGAGCGCGACGTCGGTCGCCTGGGCCGCGTTGTCCACCCGGATCCCGAGGACCCCCAGTACTCCGCGGTCGAGCCGGGACCTCCGGCCGCCCGCGGCCATCGGCTCGGGGGTGGCATACGGGTTGTTGCTGACCAGCAGCGCCTGCTGGGACTCCAGCCGCGCATCGTCCGTCACCGCGTCGAGCCTGTGACCGGTGAAACCGAGCAGCAGGTCGGGCATCGCGTCCAGTGCCGTGTCCGCCTTGGCGTCCCGGTAGTCCGGGCGCTGCACGACCTCCGCGTAGACGCCGAACGAGGCCGTGTTGACGAAGGCGTGACCGCCCACGACGCCCAGGTCGACCCGGAGCTCCTCCCCGTCGGCCAGCGCTTCCAGACACCGGGCCGGGTCGTCGCGGTCCAGACCGAGATCCCTGGCGAAGTGGTTCCTGGTGCCCGCGGAGACCACGAGGAACGGCAGGTCGTGGTCGGCCGCCACCTCGGCCACCCGGGCCTGGGTCCCGTCGCCCCCCGCCACCCCGAGCAGGTCCGCGCCCTCGGCCACCGCCCGACGGGCGAGCGCGGCGACATCCGTCGTGACCGTCGTGTCCAGCAGCACGACCCGGGCGCCCAGCGCCTCGGCCTTCTCGACCAGGCCGAAACGGCCGACCTTGCCGCCGCCGGACTTCGGGTTCATGATCAGCACCGGATGCCGGGGGAGGGGACCGGCGACCGCCGGCATGGCGTCGGGTTTCCGTACCGCGCGCAGCGCCGATCCCGCGCACACCACGGCGGCACCCCACAGCGCGATGGCGGTCAGCGCCACGGGCCACAGATCGGCCAGAGCGTACGTGACCAGGATGGCCACCGGCGCGCCCACCACGAGCAGCGCTCCGGCCACCCGTACCGCCCCGTGATGGGCCAGGACCCACCACGTACCCGCGGCGGTGAGCACCGCGCCGGCCGCCCCGACCGTGAGGACGAGCAGACCGCCCCGGCCGGCGGCGGCGGCAAGCGCCACCACCGCCCCCAGCGCGCAGAGCAATGCCAGCCGGGCCAGCAGTCTGGCGCGGGGAGCCGAGCCGGCTGGATGCGACGGTGACATCGTCCTCACGCCCTCTGGCCGGTCCTCACCACGAGCTGTCGCCGGCACCGGTTGCGGTCCCCGTACGGCCCGGCGCGGCGGTGCGCATCGTGCGGCGGCGCTACCGGCGCCACTCGCCCAGTGTGCCACCGCCCCTGCGCCGTCCCCTGTGCCGGACCACGAGCCACCGGGAATCCACCGGATGGCTCAGCTTCGGAGATCCGACGATCCGGGCGACAAATGCCGTGCCGCAGAGGAGCATTGCGGTCTGCAGGCCGCGGACACGGCCCGCCGGCTGCGCGCGCGGCTGGCCGGCGAGCCCCACCCCGAACCCTGACCGGAGCCGGCCCGGCCGGGGTGCGCGCCCGCGCCCCCTGACCCCATGGCCGGGGCGGTCAGGAGGCGCGGGCCGCCGACGCCGTCAGGCGCGGCAGCGCAGCATTTCCAGCGGGGGGTTGGCGTAGAGGTCGGCCCAGTGGTCCGCGCCGAACGCGCGTACGCCGGCCTCGGACACCTCGACCGGAACCCAGGTCAGCTCGCTGAATCCGGCCGCCTCCAGGCACTTCTCGTAGACGTCGCGGCGCGGGCGGTTGGCGACGAACGACACCGGCGGGTCGAGCAGTGCCGTGGTCCGGACCCGCGGCCCGGTCTCGCCTTCCTCCCCGGTGAGCTCGCTGCGGAAGCCGTACCTCTCCGGGGACGGCCCGTCGAAGCGGAAGTCGGGCGACTGGTTGAGCAGGAACAGTTCGGCGCCGGGCTTCAGGCTCCGGTGGATGCGGCGGCACATCAGCTCGGTGGTGGCGATGTCCGGCGCGTAGTTGAGCAGCTGGACGGCCAGGCCCACGTCGAAGGGCTGCTCGAAGGTCCGCAGTTCCGACACGTCGCCCACCTCGTACCGCACGCCCAGCGGACTCTGCTCCTCCAGCTTCTGCGCCACGGCGACCATCTCGCCGGAGATGTCGATCCCGAGGACGTCGGCGGCGCCGCGCCGCTTGAACTCCCGGCTGTAGAAGCCGGTGCCGGATGCCAGGTCGAGGACCGACTTGCCGGTCACGTCCCCGACCAGGGACAGGAAGCCGGGCACCACCGCGTACTGCTCCAGGGGCAGGGCCTTGAACCCCTCGTAAGCCTCGCCGATCTCGTCGTACTGCTGCTGCGCACTCATCGTGCCGTCCTCCCCGTTCGTTGCACCATGTCATCGGCCCCGGCCGCCCGTGACCGGGACGGGCCGTGGCCTCTGGCTGGAAGTCTCTCCCAACCTGGCAGAGCGTCAGGCTTGGCGGAAACCACGAAAATACGGTCACCGTCCCGGCCTCCCGCACAGGCGGGCCCCTGGTCGCGACCGGATCCGGGGCCGCAGCGGACGCTCCCGGCCACGCCGAGTGCTAGAAAGGGAGTATGTCCGGGTTCGGTCGGTCTGCGGCCCCGCCGCCACGCGCATCCCCGGGGCCTCCCCGGCGCTCCTTCCTCGGGGTGCGCAGCGTCGCCGGCCAGGTCCTGTTGCTGCAGGTGGCGGTCGTGGTGCTGCTGGTCGCCGCGGCCGTCGGGACGCTGATCCTCGAAGCGCGCGGCGAGAACACGCGCGAGGCTCGGGACCGGTCGATGGCCGTGGCCGAGACGTTCGCGCACGCTCCCGGGACGGCCGCGGCCATGACGAGCACCCACCCCAGCGTCGTGCTGCAGCCGCGCGCCGAGCAGATCCGCAAAGAGACCGGCGTGGACCTCATCGTCGTGTACTCCCCGCAGGGAATCCGCTACACGCACCCGGACCCGGCCCTCATCGGGGAGCGGGTCCCGGGCGGTGGCGAGGTGCCGAAGGAGGCCCAGACGCAGATCGACGAGACCACGCAGGGGCTCGCCGTGCTCTCGCTGGTCCCCGTCATCGGGCCTGACGGCTCGGCCGTGGGTACCGTAGGGGTCGGGATCACCGTCCAGAGCGTGAGCTCCGTGGTCAACCGCCAGCTCCCGGCCCTCCTGGGGGGAGCGGCGATCGTGCTCGCGCTCGGTACCGCCGGTTCGGCGCTGGTGGGCAGGCGGCTGCGGCGGCAGACCCACAACCAGGACCCCGCGGAGATGGCCCGCATGTACGAGCACCACGACGCGGTCCTGCACGCGGCCCGTGAGGGCGTCCTCATCGTCGGCGGGGACGGCCGGCTGCTGCTGGCCAACGACGAGACGCGGCGGTTGCTCGGACTGCCCGCCGACGCGGAGGGGCGGAGCATCGCCGACCTCGGCCTCGGCCGGGACCTCGTCGCGCTGCTGACCTCCGGCCGCAGTCCGACCGACGAGCTGCACGAGGCCGGTGAGCGGCTGCTGGCCGTCAGCGTGCGGCCGACCGGCCCGTACGGCGGGCCGCCCGGCAGTGTGGCGACGCTGCGCGACACCACCGAGCTGGAGGCGCTGGCCGTCCGGGCGGAGGCGGCTCGGACGCGGCTGCGGCTGCTGTACGACGCCAGCGTGCGCATCGGTACCACCCTCGATGTGGTGCACACCGCCGTGGAGCTGACCGAGGCGGCCGTTCCCCGGTTCTCCGACTTCGCCAGCGTTGATCTGCTGGAGCCCGTACTGCGGGGCGAGGAACCGGTGGGACTGGACATGCGGAGGATCGCCCTCGGCGCCATCCGGGAGGACCACCCGCTGTATCCGCTCGGCCGGCTGATCAGCCTCGCGCCGAACAGTCCGCAGGCGTTCGGCTTCGCCAGCGGACGTACGGTGCTGGAGGCGGAGCTGCCCGATTTTTCCGGCTGGCAGGAGCAGGACCCCGCACTGGCCGAGGTGATCGTCGGATTCGGCATCCATTCCATGATCACTGTGCCGGTCCGGGCCCGGGGCGTCACCCTCGGCATGGCCTCCTTCTGGCGCTCGGAGAAGTCCGGGGCGTTCGACGACGAGGACGTCTCCCTGGTCGAGGAACTGGTCGCCCTCGCGGCGGTCAGCATCGACAACGCCCGGCGCTTCACCCGCGAGCACACCACGGCCGTCACGCTCCAGCGCAGCCTGCTGCCCAGTGCCCTGCCCGAGCAGGACGCCGTGGAGGTCGCGCACCGCTACCTGCCCGCCAAGGCGGTGGGCGGCGACTGGTTCGACGTCATCCCGCTGCCGGGTGCCCGGGTCGCCCTGGTGGTCGGGGACGTGACCGGCCGGGGTCTGCAGGCCGTGGCCACGATGGGCCGGCTGCGTACCGGCATCCACAACTTCGCCGCGCTGGACATGGCCCCCGAGGAACTGCTGGCCAGCCTGGACGACCTGGTCGTCCGGACCGACGAGAACCGGCCGGCCGTCGGGGACAGTGCCCAGATCATCGGGGCCACCTGCCTGTACGCGGTGTACGACGCGGTCAGCGGCCGCTGCACCGTGGTCCGGGCCGGTCATCCCGGGCCCGCCGTGATCCTCCCCGACGGCACCGTGGACTTTCCCGAGGTCCCGGCCAGCCCCCCGCTGGGCCTGGGCGGCCTGCCGTTCGAGGCCGCGGAGCTGGAACTGCCCGAGGGGAGCGGGCTGGTCCTGTTCACCGACGGTCTCGTCGCAGGACCGGAGCGGGACGTCGGCACCGGTCTGGACAAGCTGCGGGGCGTGCTGTCCGGCGTGGCGGGGGAGCGGAGCCCGGAGGCGATCTGCCAGGCCCTCGTCACCTCGATGGTGCCCGGCGACCGCAGCGACGACACCGCGCTGCTGGTAGCTCGTACGCGGCTGCTGGACCCCGCCCGGGTTGCCCGGTGGGAGGTACCGAAGGATCCCGCGGAGGTCGGCCGGGTACGTGCCTCCTGCGCGCGGAAGCTGGAGGAGTGGGGTCTCGACGCGGTCGGATTCACCACCGAACTCATCCTCAGCGAGCTGATCACCAATGCCGTCCGGTACGGCTCCGAGCCCATCAGGGTGCGGCTGCTGTACGACCGCAGCCTGATCTGCGAGGTGTCCGACGGCAGCAGCACCTCACCGCACCTGCGACGGGCGGCCATGACGGACGAGGGCGGGCGGGGCCTGTTCCTGATCGCCCAGATGGCGAAGAGGTGGGGGACGCGCTACACGGCCCAGGGAAAGATCATCTGGGCGGAGCAGGTCCTGTACCCGAGCGGGGCGGACGGGGCGGACGCCGTGGGGAGGGCAGGCCCGGAGGCCGAGCTGCCGGCCCTGTGGGACGACGTACCGGCCCTGTGAGCAGGCCGGACGGGGCCGGACCGGCTCCTCATGGGAGCCGGTCGACGACGATCATCGCCACGTCGTCCGCCAAGTGCCCCTCGGTGTGGCGGATCAGTGCCTGGTGGAGTTCGTTCAGGAACTCCTGCGGGGAAGTGCCGGCCCGGATCCGTTCCAGGGTCTCCGGCAGGGGGAGGAATTCGTTGTCGCGGTTGCGCGCTTCCATGACGCCGTCCGTGTAGAGCAACAGGCGGTCGCCGGGCAGGAACGGGTAACTTTCGGGTCTCGCGGGAGGCCCGGTGTAGAGGTCTTCGAGGCCGAGGGGCGGAAGCGGACAGGAGGGCGTCAGGGCCCGAACGCTGCCCTGGCGCAGCACCAGCGGAGGGGGATGGCCGCGGTTGACCAGCTGTACCACCTCGTCTTCCGGAACCTGGGCGACGAGGGCGGTGGTGAACCCCTCCATGAGCACCTCGGGAAGGTCGGCCTGGGAGTACGTACCCGGTACGGCGGCCTCGCGCCGCAGGGCGGCCGAGCAGTGCTCCATGACCTCCTGCAGCTCGCCCTCGTAGTGAACGGCCTCCCGGAACGCGCCCAGCGCCACCGCGACCGCGCGGATGGCGGACAGCCCTTTCCCGCGGACGTCCCCGACGATCAGCCGGACGCCGTAGCGCGTCTGCACGGCCTCGTACAGGTCGCCGCCGATCTGCGCCCCCGTACCTGCCGCGAGGCACAGGCTGGCGGCCCGTACCCGTCCCAGGAGCTCGGGGACGGGCCGCAGGACGACCTCCTGGGCCGCGACCGCGATCCTGCGGACCTGGTCGAGCTCGCTCTGCCTGCGCGTGCGCACCGCGTTGCTCAGGATGACACTGGCCACCGACACGACGGTGATCCCCAGGAAGTTGCCGATGATCAGCTGGGTCTGGGTTCCCCAGGACTGGTTGTAGGTCGCGGAGGTCGCGTTCACACCAGCGGCGAGGGCTGCCGCGGTCAGTGTGCCCATGGGGCCCATCGTCAAGGCCGCCAGGGCCGGCGTCGTGGTCAGGATGGGGCCGGTGACCAGGTCGTGTGCGGGCGAGAGCTCGATCCCCAGCACGCCCAGCGCGATCGCGAACGGCGCGCAGCGCGCCAGCGTGAACAGGACCTCGCCATGACCGCCGGCTCCCGGTCGGGAGGACGCCCCGGGCCTGATCGCTGAGCGAGGTTGGGACCTCATGGGAACAGCCTGCCCCGTGGAACCTGCCGGGGCCTCCGGAACCCTGTGACCTGCGGCGCGGCCTGCCGCCCGCTGGCCGACCCGGGCCGTTTCGGCCGTGAGGGGAGCCCGGCCGGATGCTGACCGTCCCGTCCGGGGTCCGGCTCTCCGCCCGGACGGCGCGTCAGACCACGGCGAGCCGGTCCACGAGCAGCTCGACCCTCCGTTCGGCGTCCTCCGGCGGCAGCCGTCCCGCCCGGGTCAGGGTCGCCAGCCCGTGCAGGGCCGCCCAGAACACCTCCGTGAACAGTCCCGGGTGGACACCGTCCCCGGCGACCTCGCCGAGGCTCTCCAGCAGGGCGGCGAAGGCGTCCTTCAGTGGCGCCGGGGTGTCCTCCCGCGCGAACGCCAGGCCGCCGTCGAGCTGGAACATGGCGTCGTAGAGCGCCGGGTTGCGTTCGGCGAAGTCGAGATAGGTGCGGGCGAGGGCGACGACCCGCCCGCGCGGGCCGTCCGCGGCGGCAGCCGCGGCCCGCAGCGCCGCGGCCATCTCGGCGGCGCCCTCGAGGGCGACGGCGCCGATGATCTCGCGCTTGCCGCGGAAGTGGCTGTAGAGGACGGGCTGGCTGTACTCGATGCGCTCGGCGAGACGGCGGGTCGTGACCGCGTCCCAGCCCTGCTGCTCGGCGAGTTCGCGGGCCGTCGCCACGATGAGACGTTCGCGGCCCGCCCGCTCGCGCTCCTTGCGTTCCTGTACCGACATGATTCGATCCTAGCACCGCTAGACAACAGAGCGGCAGTAGTACTAGCGTTGCCTCATCAGCTAGCACTGCTAGATACCCGAGGGGTCATCATGCTCAACGCACTTCAGGTCTTCACCACCGTGGTCGTCGGCCTGATGGTGGGGGTGGAGTTCTCCGTCGCCTTCGTCATCAACCGGATCCTGAACGCCCTCCCCGAGGACAGCGGCCAACTCGGCCGCGCCCACGGGGGCCGGATGCTCGGAGCCGTGATGCCGGTCTGGTACATCGGCTCGCTCGTCCTCGTCGCGGTCTGGGCCGTCTCCGGATGGCGCCACGACGGCACCGGCCTCGTCATCACCGCCGGAGCGCTGCTGATCCTCAGCGTGGTCATGTCGCTCCTGCTGCTCGTCCCGATCAACAACCGGAGCAAGACGTGGACCCCCGAGAACCGGCCCGAGGACTGGAAGGAGCAGTCGAACCGCTGGGACCGCTACCACTACGTCCGCGTCGCCGTCATCATCGCCGCCTTCGCACTGCTGGTCACCGCCCTCGCCTGAGCCCGCGGCCCGCCACCCCCTGCGGGCCGGCAGACGCTGGAGCGCCCGGTCAGGTGAGGGTCTGGACGAGGTACAGGGCGCCGACGCCGGCGGCGAGGCCGCCCAGGAGCAGGCGCAGGAAGGTCTCGGGGAGGCGGGGCTGGAGGCGGGCGCCGAGGTAGCCGCCGATGAGCCCGCCCAAGCCGCAGGCCAGGCCGAGCCACCAGTCGGGGGCCACGGGCCCCGTGCTGGCCCTGGACAGCACGGTGTACGCGGCGGCGCCGGCGACGGAGGTGGTGAAGGTCGCGGCGAGGGTGGCCGGTGCGATGCGGGCCAGGGACATGCCGCGCGCCGCGAGGATCGGCCCGAGGAGGGAACCGCCCCCGATGCCGTAGATCCCGCCGACCACCCCGACCGTCAGGGCGAGGGAGGCGAGCACGCGTGCCGACGGCTCGGCCGGCCCCGGCCGCCGGCGGGTGGGGCGCAGGGTGCGCAGGCACAGCCATGCACCGAGCGGGAGCAGGAAGGCGGCGACCAGGATGCGGAAGACGCCGGGGCCGGGGAGGGCGAAGACGCGGACGGCGGCGCCGACGATGACGCCGGGCAGCGTCCAGGCGACGAGACGCCGGGCCAGGTCGTCGCGCAGAGCGCCGTCACGGCGGTAGCGCCAGAGCGCGCCCGGCCCGGCAACCACGTTGAACAGCAGGTTCGTCGGGGTGACCGAGGGGCTCGGCACGCCGAGCA
Organism: Streptomyces sp. NPDC006512; assembly: GCF_040611935.1. Classification (NCBI taxonomy): domain Bacteria; kingdom Bacillati; phylum Actinomycetota; class Actinomycetes; order Kitasatosporales; family Streptomycetaceae; genus Streptomyces; species Streptomyces sp. NPDC006512. Next base: position 70,147 of record NZ_JBEXPG010000009.1, read on the forward strand.
CGCTCAGCTGGACCGGCAGCAGGAAGACCGCCCCGGACACCCCGACCGGGGCGGTCACGGTCGAGATCAGAAGGCCGGCCGCGAACCCTGCCCAGACCGTCCACTCCACCGTTGCCCCTGTTCCTGTTCCTGCCGCTCCTTGATCGCCCCGTCAGTATCGACGGAGCCGGTGGCGGGATCGCGAACCGGCAACGAGATGTTCACGAGCGGCAGGTACGGCCCGGCTCGCAGGCGCACGTGCCTGATCAGCCCTTGAACGGGTGGTTCGTCTCTCTCGGCTTGTCTGCGGCGGGAGCCTGCTCGGTGGCGAGCAGGGCATGCGCCATGTAGTTCGCGCTGAGGGTCCGCGATCCGGGGTGTTCGCGGGTACGCGCCGCGTACAGCTGCTCGATGAGCGGTTCGTCCCCGGGCTCGCTCGCCCGATCCGGATACGGTGTCTCCCCGCACCGCTCCTGGACGTGGCTCACGAGGGCGTAGACCTCGTGGGTGTCACTGGAGTCGGCGCAGCCGGGGCCGGGCAACCGCATGCCCAGGGCGAGACGCTGGGCCACGCCTTCGGAGACGGCCCGGGCGAGGATGCCGTCCCGTTGGCAGGCGATGGCCTGCGCTGCCCACGCTCGCATGGAAATCGAGCGCGCACAGTGGATCGTGCGGTCGCGCATGGCGCCGTACCGATCGTTGTCTGCGAGGGCGGCGTCGAGAAGGGCACGCATCTGCTCGATCGCGGGTCCGTCTTCCCAATGCAGGCTCCACACCGCCCCCCAGGCGTGGATCAGGTTCACACCGACGTCGGTGGCATCGCTCAGGTGCCGGGCCAGGAGACGGGCCTGTCGGCTGCGACTCACGCTGCCACCTCCATGGCGACCGCCCCGTCCGGGGACGGAGGCTTGATCGTGACAGGAAAGTCCAACGGCATGGTCGGCGCCCTTCTTCGTGAATGGTTCAGGCAAACGCTAGGGCGTGCCACTGACACCGACCGGCCGTAAGGCGGGGGACCGGCTCGGCTGTATCTGGCCCTGTCGCATCAGCGAGCGCAGGCGGTTGCCCTCGTACGAACTCCGGCTGCTTCGCCGCTCAGTGTTCGTGCGTCACCTGAGCCAGCAGCTCACGGATCTCCCGCAGCCTCATCCGCGTACCGGGGTCGGAGTCCCGCTCCTCGATCTGCGCGAAGTGTTGTTCGGCCGTGGCCAGGTCGCCGCGCTGCCGGGCCAGTCGCCCGGCGAGGCGGTGGCCGGCGAGGGGGCCCGGGTACTCGGCGAGGATGTCCGCGACGAGTGGCGCGGCCTCCTCGTCGCGCTCCGCCTCGACGAGCAGCTCGGCCAGCTCAGGACGGGCGTCGACGCGCCGTCCGAGCGGTCCGCGCGGTGGGTCGAAGTCGCCGGAGCGCTCCACCGCGCGGCGCAGCCACTGTTCGGCCTCCGAGGTGCGTCCGAGCCGGCGCAGCGCCCTGCCTAGGTGATACGCCGCCTCGGGGATGTCGTTCTCCCACGCCTTCACGAGCCACCGCTCGGCCTCGGCGTACCGCCCCCAGCGCACCATGCTGCGACCGGCCAGGAACGCGGGCCGCGCCAGACCGCCCTCGGCGGAGCGCACGTACCAGCGCTCCGCGAACTGCGGGTCCCCGCCCCGCTCTTCAGAGGCCCAGCCGACGCCCCAGGCTGCCCTCACGTGACCGAGCTCCGCCGCCTTCAGCGTCCAGATGCCGGCGGCCCGCTCGTTCTTCGCGTGGGTGTGGATCCCGGCGATGCTGTACGCAGCCCCCGCGTCCCCGGCCTCGGCGGCCGGACCGAAGTACGGTACGAGCAGGGTCTCGTCGGCATGGCAGTCCTGCAGCATGCGGCCGAGCTTGAGCAGCGCGCGCGGAGTGCCGGTCTTGCGGTACCAGTCGGCGGCGTCGGGCAGCCGGTAGAGGCGGTCGAGTGCATCGGCGTACGCGAAGCACTCCTCGACACCGCCGGATTCCGCGGCCGTCCGCAAGTCGGGCAGGCGCGCCGCGAGTTCGGGGTCGGGCAGTCGGGCGGGGTCGGCGCGAATCGCCGCGATCTCCTCGAGCTGCTCGACGAACATCTTGGGCAGGCCGCCGTCTTGAGCGTTCTCGTCCTCGGCGTCGTCGGTGAGACGCAGCCATCGCTCGGCCTCGTCCAGCCGACGCTGCACGATGCCGATCAGACCGAGGTAGAAGCGGGCGTAGTCGTGACCATCGGGTGCTGCGGCCGCCGTCTCGAACCAATGCTCGGCCGTGCGCTGGTCACCGCGCTCGAAGGCCCAGACACCCAGGACGTAGGCCGCCCCCGAGTAGCCGAGCTCGTGCGCCCGTACGGCCAGGGCGCGCGCCTCCTCGATCCGGTCGCTGTCGCGGGCCACCAGGAGGGCCTGCTCGACCAGGGCCTGGTGCGAGCCGACCGCCGCGGCTCGCGCGTAGAGAACCTCCGCCGCGCGGATCGTGCTCGGGTAGTACGTGAACATGCCCGCGTACTCCGGGTCCCGCAGCGGACTCAGCGCCTCGAACGCGGCCTCGGCGTCCCCGTCAGCCTCCGCCCGCGCGAGCCGCTCCTCCCAGAGCTCAAGGTCGTCGACGATGTTCTCGATCACCTGACGGGCCGAGGCCGCCTTGCGGTCACCCAGTTCGGCCGCCTCGTCCAGCTGCGCCTGTGCCTCGGCGAAGGCACCGTGGCGGGCGGCTTTGAGCACCGCGCCGTTGGTGAGGCACTGGACGTGGCCGAGTGCGGCTCCCCGCGCGTACCACTCCTGTGCTCCGTCCTGGTCGCCGGACTCCTTCAGGAGTGTGGCGAGCCCGAAGGCGCAGCCGCCGTCACGGTCGGCAGCGCTGCGGTACCAGCGCTCGGCTTCGGCGAACTCCCAGCGGTCCTTGTGGCAGATCGCGAGCGTGCGCGCCGCATCTGCGTCCCCGTGCTCGGCGGCCTTGGCCCACCAGGGCAGGGCCTGGTCCATCCGGCCGCTCTCGCCGAGGAATGTGGCGTAGGCGCGGTACGCGCCGTCCCGTCCGGCCTCGGCAGCGGCTGCCAACTCGGCTTCCTGGTCGCGTATGTGCTCATGCGCTTCCCCGCGTGTCATTCCGTGATCATGTCAGGCGGCCACGGCGGGGGCGGATACGGGGGCCGGGGCGTGTACTCCAGCCGTAGATCGTCATCTCGATGGTGGGGGGCGCCGAGGCAACAGTCGGGCAGCGTCGACCAAGTGGCCGGGACCGCCCACGCCGTCGGCTCCTCTTCCCCCTAACCGAGTTCACCGAGACGGAGGGCGTCCCTGATCTCGCTGAGCTTCGCGGTCGTCGCCGGGGTCTGCTCCTGCGCTTGTCCAGCGAGTCGGAGGGCATCGTCGATCTCGCTGAGCTTCGCCGGGGACAGGACGGCCGCCCGCTCTGTCAGGTCGTCCCGCGACACAGTGGTCAGCCACGTGCAAGGGGTGAAGCCTGGACGCGGGAACGCGAGCCGCAGCACGCCTTCGAACGGCAATCCTTCACCGGCGCCCACCCTCACTTCGATGCCCAGACCGCTCATGTCGACGCCCGCCGGAGCGACGACCTGCATCACCCGGATCCCGGACGCGTCGTCTCCCGACAGCAGTACGACCAACCTCCGCTCGTCGAACCGGACCCACCAGACTTCGCCACGTTGCACAAGTCCTCCAGAGCGGTGGCCGCAGGTCACAGCGTAGACCCCGCCCTCTGGCAGGAGGCGTTCGAGGGCCTGATGAGCCGGATCGCGGGACGGTTCACGCGGGTACGGGGTGGAGCATCTGCACGACGACGGGGCGGTGCTGGTGGTCGTTTTCAGGAAGCCCGGATCGCCCGCTCGATCTCCGCGCCGGTGCGGACCACGATGACCGGCCACTCGTCCCTGAGGGAGACGGGCAGGAGCTCGCGGTCCTCGTCCCGCTGGATCATGGTCGGCCCGCCCGGGACGACGAGCACGGCATCCAGCCGGCGCAGCAGGACGGCCAGGAGGTCCATGATCCCGTCCCCTCCGAAGCGGTTGAAGGTGATGCCGGTCGGGTCGCTGAAGTACACACCCGCTTCCTCCCCCTCCGCCGTACTCACCAGCAAGAAGTCCGTCTCGGGGTCCCGCGCCACCACGTAGGGGCCGAGGACCTCGTGTGCGGCACTCATGTCCAGGGGCGCCGGCTCACCGTTCTCGAACCGCAGCACGAAGATGTCGAAACTCATGGAGTCCTGGAGTCCTTTCCAACGTCAGGTCGAGGTGTGGAGCAGGAGCCTGACCTGCTCCGGGAAGGTCCAGAGGGTCGCGTAGACCCTGCCTTCGTGTAGCCGCTCCGCGCGGCCGACCGGCCTGCTGAGCACGGCCGCGAACCATGCCGCGCGCCGCTCCGCGCTCCTCGCGGCCCTCCGCCAGATCCTCGTCCCAGAACCAAGGGTTGCCGTCCATGGTGTGATCGTAGGACTCCATCACGAAGGTGTACGCGCGCGAGGGTCAGGCCGGGACGCGCAGTCCTGCCAGGAGCCGGTCGAGCGCCTGCTCCGCGGCCTCCGGGTCCCCGCCCCGCGCGATCCACAACGCGGCCTCGTTCATCGCCCCGGAGAGCAGCCGGGCCAAGGGCTCGACCGGCTGCTCGGCGATGATTCCGGCCGCGGCGAGGGCCGTCAGGGCCTCCGCGAGGTGCCGGGCGGAGGACGCCTCGTCCATGGTCCTCCACTCGTCCCAGCCCAGTACGGTCGGGGCGTCGACCAGCAGGATCTGCCGCACCGCCGGGTCGGTCCCCGCCGCCAGGAAGGCCCGGCAGCCGGCCCGCAGTTGCTCCCAGAGGTCCGCGTGCCGTTCGGCCGCGGTGGCGACCCGCTCGCCCAGTTCCCGCTGGACCTCGCGGACGACGGCCCGGAAGAGCCCCGCCTTGCTGTCGAAGTGGTGGTAAGCGGCGCCCTTGGTGACCCCGGCGGCCCGCGCCACTTCGGCCAGCACCACGTGGTGGTACCCGTCGGCCGCGAACCGCCGCTGCCCTTCGGCCAGCAGCGCCTGCCGCGTGGCCGCCCGCTGCTCCGCCCGGTTGACCGCCATCGCGCGCACCGCCCTTTCCGTTTCGCGTACCGGGGGTATGCTAACGCCACGGTTCACATACCCGAGGTATGTGAAATGGATCCGGAGGACCCCCTGCCATGACGAACGAACTCCCGGCCGCGCCCACGACCGAGCTCGGCGGCTTCTACCCGGTACTCGCGACCCGGGACGTGACGGCCTCCCGCGACTTCTACACCCGTCACCTCGGGTTCGAGGTGACCTTCGAGGCGGACTGGTACGTCAGCCTGCGCCGGCCGGACGCCCCGCAGTACGAGCTGGCCCTCCTCGACCACGCCCACCCGACTCTCCCCGAGGGCCACCGGCACCCGCTCCGGGGCGGCCTGCTCCTGAACTTCGAGGTGGCGGACGTGGACTCCGAGCACCAGAGGCTCGTGGCGGAGGCCGGGCTGCCCGAGGTACTGCCTCTGCGCACCGAGGAGTTCGGCCAGCGCCACTTCATCCTCGCCGCGCCCGACGGCGTGCTGATCGACGTCATCACCGTCGTCCCGCCCGGCGAGGAGTACGCCGCCCAGTACACGAACGCCTGATTCCCGGGGCGGCCTTCGGGGCCGCGGGGGTCAGCGCGCCTGGAGCTTGCTACCGATGTCGTAATGGGCCGAACTGTCGAGCGTGATGGCCTTGCCGTACGTGGCCCTGGGGGAACCCGGTGTCTCCAGCGAGCAGTTCTCGGAGTAGTACCCGTCCTGCGGGGTCAGAGTGCAGTCCCAGGAGTACCAGCCGCTGTTGAGGGCGATGCTCCTGCCGCCGTCGATGCAGGTGTAGCCGTCCTGGCAGGTGTACACCTGCCAGGTGTACGTCGCGGCGACGAGGTAGATGTCCCTGTGCATGGACACGGGTGCCATTCCGGAGTTCGGGGCGTTGGTGAGCCAGCGGGTCTGCTCGACAACGGCGGGCGCAGGAGCGGCCGTTGCCGGTGCCGGACCGAATGCCAGAACAGCTGCGAAGACCGCGATGACGGCGCCGAGCCTGAGTCGCTTGCCCATGTGTGTGGTGATCCCCCGTCGGATTGGTGCGGTAGACGGCTGGGGTTCCGGCCCGGACCTTCGTCGCGGTCGCTCGCGGGCGCAGCCCCAGCTCACATGCTTGCAGAGCGGCGGCTTCCGGCCCCGCCTCTCGAACCTAGGCGTGCGTGGCGGTACGCCCTGTGCGTGGAGTGCACGACTCCTCGACATCCCGTGCGATCTCGCACCGAGGGACGGCCGTCCGGTATTCAGTGGGAGTCATCCCGTACACGTCGCGGAACATCCGGCTGAACGCGCTGGCACTGGAGAAGCCCCAGCGGGCCGAGATCGTCTGCACGGGATGGCCGCGCCACTCCGGGCGACCGAGTTCGGCGCGCGCACGTTCCAGCCGGCCCTGGCGGATGTAGCCCGCCACGCTGACGGGCTGGTCACTGAAGAGGGAGTAGAGGGAGCGCAGGGATATGTTGTGCCGGTCCGCGATGGCTTGGGGCGTCAGGTCCGGGTCGCCCAGATTGTTCTCGATGAACCGGGTGACCCGTTGACGGGTTTCCTGGGCTCGGGCTTCGGCCGGCGCCGCGTCGGGGGTGCCGAGCTGCTGCGCCAGGCAGGCGGTCGCCAGATCCAGGGCGATGGACCCCATGCTCGCCAGCTCCGTCGGCCCGCAGCTCGGGCCCTGGACGAGCAGGGTCCTCAGAAAGCCGCCGAGGATCGCCCCGGTACCCCTGTCACCACGGATGCGCTGCCCCAGGATGCCTTCCACCCTGTCGTGCCGCAGCGGCAGGAGGGAGCGGGGAACCTGCAGAATGGCGACCGTCGACCGCTCGTCGATGCTCGCCCCCTCGCTCGGGCGCGAGGTGTCCGTCAGGACCAGGTCCCCTACGACGAGCGACTGGTGGCTCCGCTGGGCCACCTGGAAGGCGCCTCGTGTGACCAACGCCAGCTGGAACTGCTCGGGATCGCCCCTGCGTACATGAGCCGACGTACGGCGCGACAGCACCGGGGAGAAGGTGAGCGCCGACAGCCGCACGGAACCGAGCTCCAGGTCGGCGACGTCCGCGTGGAAGTCGGACGGACGACTGGTGCTGAGGCTCACGGGCATGACGTGGTCCGACACCGCGTCACAGAACCACTCGAACCTCTCGAACCTCTCGGCGGAAGCCATGCCCTCACTCCTCGGACCCGCTGATCCCACGTACCCCTTGCTCCCCCCAGTGCGCCAACGATTATCCGCCATGGCCGAGGTGCACTCCGCGGGCTGTACGACTTCCGGCCGGTCCCATCCGGTTCCCGGTCCCATCCGGTTTCCGGTCCCGCCCGCGCGCCGGCCCCCGCAGGCTGCCGACACGCGCGGCGGGCCCCCCGATGACGATCGGGGGGCCCGCGTGGTTCTGCTACCTCTGCCCGGGGTTCACGCCCGGCGCAGTGCGGAGCGGCCCGCGTAGCGGGCCGAGTCGCCCAGCTCCTCTTCGATCCGGATCAGTTGGTTGTACTTCGCGGTGCGGTCGGAGCGGGAGAGCGAGCCGGTCTTGATCTGACCGCAGCCGGTCGCCACCGCCAGGTCCGCGATGGTGGTGTCCTCGGTCTCCCCCGAGCGGTGCGACATGACGGCCGTCCAGCCCGCCTGGTGGGCCGTGGCCACGGCGGCCAGGGCCTCGGTCAGGGTGCCGATCTGGTTGACCTTGATCAGGATCGAGTTGCCGGCGCCGGTGCGGATGCCCTCGCGCAGCAGTGTCTCGTTGGTGCAGAACAGGTCGTCGCCGGTGAGCTGGCAGCGGTCGCCGACGCGGGCCGTCAGTTCGCGCCAGCCCTCCCAGTCGTTCTCGGCCATCGGGTCCTCGATGGACACGACCGGGTAGGCGTCGATGAGCTTGGCGAGGTAGTCGGCGTTCTCGGAGGGCGTGCGCCGCACTCCCTCGCCCGCGTAGTCGTACACCCCGTCGCCGAAGAACTCCGACGACGCCGGGTCCATGACCAGGCCGATGTCCGTGCCGGGCCGGTAGCCGGTGCGCTCGATGGCGGCCACCACGAAGTCGAGCGCCTCCTCGGCGGTACGCAGCGCTGGCGCGAAGCCGCCCTCGTCGCCGACGCCCGTGGAGTGCCCGGCGGCCAGCAGGTCGCGGCGCAGGGTGTGGAAGACCTCGCTTCCCATGCGGACGGCTTCGGCGAAGGTGTCCGCGCCCACGGGCACGATCATGAACTCCTGGAAGTCCAGCGGATTGTCGGCGTGGGCACCACCGTTGACGATGTTCATCATCGGCAGCGGCAGGAGATGCACGTCGGCGCCGCCGAGGTAGCGGTACAGGGGCTGCCGGTGGGCCGCCGCGGCGGCCTTGGCGGCGGCGAGGGAGACGCCGAGGATCGCGTTGGCGCCGAGCCGGGACTTCGTGGCGGTGCCGTCGAGGGCGGCCAGCGCGGCGTCGAGACCCGCCTGGTCCGCCGCGTCCCGGCCGCGCACGGACGCCGCGATCTCCCCGTTGACGTGGGCCACCGCGCGGTCGACGCCCTTGCCGTGCCAGCGCGCCGGGTCTGCGTCGCGCAGTTCCACGGCCTCCCGGGCGCCGGTGGAGGCGCCGGAGGGGACGGCCGCGCGCCCCAGGGATCCGTCCGCCAGGACGACATCGACCTCGACCGTGGGGTTGCCCCGGCTGTCGATGATCCGGCGGGCGGTGACGGTCTCGATGGCGGCGTCGACGGTTCCGACTGCCTTTTCGGACATGGGAGGTCCTTCCCGTTGTCATGTGCCGTGGCCCCGGCTGCGACAACGCTGACGCTGAGCCCGACAAACCAAACCCTACAGCAATGCTGCACAGTTTGGCTGTGCAGCATTGCTGCGCAGATCAGGTGCGCAGCCTTGCCGGGGGCCGGGGTAAAGTGCCCTATGCCCACCCCGGAAGCCGCCGCCATCGCCACCGAACTGCGCACCGCGATGGGCAAGCTCACACGACGTGTCAAACACGAGGACCACATCCCGCTGGGCCAGGCCGCCGTCCTCGGTGCCCTCGACCGCAACGGCGCCATGACCACCAGCGACCTCGCCGCCGATCAACGCGTACGCCCCCAGTCGATGGCCCGGGCGGTGGGCCTGCTCATGGAGCAGAACCTGATCACGCGCCGGGCGCACCCCACGGACGGCCGCAAGTCGCTGGTCGAGCTGTCGGACGGGGGCCGGACCGCGCTCGAAGCGGAACGCGGCCGCAGGGCCGGCTGGCTCGCACAGGCCATCGAGGCCGAACTCACCGACGAGGAGCGGGCGTTGCTGGCGCGGAGCGCCGCCCTGCTGGAGCGGCTCGCCGCACGCTAGTGCCGTGACCGGAAAGGTCCACCCCGTTGCGACGCCGGGTGCCCGGGCGGGCCCGGCGCTGCGCCCGGGGTCCCGAAGGCCGTGTGCGGGATGCGGGCGGCCCGGTCCGACGAGCGGGACCGCCGCTCAGCCCCAGGTCAGCGGGTCGAGATGGAGGTAGAAGCGTAGGCGGTCGTGGTCGAGGGGACTGCCGTACCCCTCGGCGAACTCCCTGTCCGCGGCCCGAGCCCGCTCCTCGTCCGGCCACGTCTCCCGCGCGCTGGTGAGCAGCAGCGCCAGGTCGGCGTGGCGGTCGGCCAGCCCGAGGCGGCCCAGATCGACGAAACCCGACACGTCCAGGGTCCGCGGGTCGAGGAGGATGTTGGGCAGGCACAGGTCTCCGTGGCACACGACCGTGTCGGCGGCCTCCTGCTCCCGTCGACGGGCGACCTGCGGGACGAGACGGGCCAGCAGCTCCGCGGCCGGCGTGTGCTGCTGCTCGACGGGAAGGAACTCCGGGTTCACGGCCCCGCGGGACACGACCTCGCGCGCCGTCGCGACCATCCCTGCCACGTCCCGCCGGAACGGACACCGTTGCACGGGAAGGGCGTGCAGCGCGCGGACCGCGTCCGTGACGCGTCCCCACGAGGCACGCAGGTCCGCGGCGGCCACCTGGTCGGCGGGTACGCCGGACACGGCCCCGGTCACGAGGCAGGCACCCGCATCACCGGAGCGCCAGTCCAGCACCCGTGGCCCCGGGATGCCCTGGTCGCCGAGCCATGCGACCCGGTCGCGTTCGGCCTCCAGGTCACCCGCGTCCGTCGCCACCACGCACTTCGCGTACCGGGTGCCGTCCGCGCTGCGGAAGACGGCGGCTCCCGACTCGCCCGTGCTGACCGGCAGCCAGCCGCCCTTGCCGCCGTCCGGCAGCACCGGCGGGACGGTCCGAGATCCGGGACGATCACTCATGGCGGCCACTTTAGGCGGATGGCGGACGGATGCGCTCCCTCACATCGAGGAGCCCCGGTTGCGGTTGGCGAAGGGGAGCGCCCCGTGCAGCGAGGTGAACTCTGCGATCAGCTCCGCCTCGGCGCGGCCGGGAGGCGGCTCGGCCACGGTGCGCCAGGCGACCAGGAGCGTGCCGGAGTCGGCGAGTTGCCAGATGTACTCGCCGCCGCTGTGGCCGGCGTTGCGGCCCTCGCCCTGGCGACGGTAGGCGTTCAGCCGTTGGCCCAGCCCCTGGCGGCCGGCGGCCTTGCCCACGTACACCACGTGGGCGCCGGGCACCCAGGCGCCGTTCAGGGTGGCGGTCGTCGCGGAGGGATCGCGGCCCTTGCGGTGGCCGGCGGGGCTCCGGGCGAGGAAGACCGGGGGTGAGGTGGTGGGACGCAGCACGACGTAGATGCCCGTCCCGGCGGGGACGGCGCTGTGGGGGAGGTCGGCGAACGGCACGAAGCCGACGAAGCCCCGCTCGGCCAGCGTCGCCGGCGTCAGGGGCGCGGGGCGGCCCGTTGGGACCGGGGCGAGGGCGCTGTCGGCAGGTTCGGGTTCGGGCGTCATCGTGCGTCTGCCTTCGGGCTGGAGCGGACGTACCGGCTGACGGACCCCCGCCACGGCACAGGGGCCAGCCGCCACGCGAGGAGAGGCGTGCCAGGTGACGACGTCCGGCGGCGGGCTCCGTCAGCCCCGCCGGGTACGCGGTTACCCGGCACCCGGCACCGGCCTCACGCCTCCGGCCGGGCCCAGTCGGCGGTGCGGCCCAGGTGGGCGAGGAGGGAGGCGACGGGGTCCGTTGCGGGGTCCGGGGCCGGGGTGAGGGCGGGGCCGAAGGCGAAGCCGCGCAGGGGCTCGACGAGGAGGTCCGCGGTGGGGCGCAGCGCCGAGGCGAGCTCGGGGGTCAGGGGGGAGCTCTGGCCGGTGGCGACCGCGATGTCCCAGGCGTGGACGGCCGCGTCGAGGGCGGCGGCACCGACCGCGGTCTCGGCGGTGACGGTGAACGGCGGCAGCGGGACGGCCACCTCGGCCGTCCCGGGAGCGACCCCGGCGAAGGCCTGGGCTGCGGCTTCGAGTGCCGGCTCCAGAAGGTCCGCGGGGGTGCCGGACAGGACACCGCTGGGCTGGAACGGGTCCTCCGCCGGCCCGGGGCCGCCCGTCAGCCGGGACGCGTAGGCCAGCTGGTCGCCGGCCGCGTGCTGGAGCACCTGGGTCACGTTCCACCGGTCGCAGGGCGTCGGACGGTCCCACCCCTGGGCCGTTATGCCGACGGCTACGGAGCGGAGCGCGGCGTGCGCCTGGTCGAGCAGGTCCCATTTGGATGTGGTCATGCCCCCGACCCTATCGACACGCTTCCGCCAAGGTGGCGGATTGCAAAGCTGGTTGACACCCGGACCTGCCCGCGACCGGTCGCACCACCGGGCGGACGGAGGTGGCCTCGGCGCCGGTCTGGCCTGCGGCCCCTCCGTGCCGGGCCGCCGCGGTCCCCTCTCCCGGCCCTGGCCGGGAGGTCCGTATCGTAGGCGCGAAGGCCGTTCGCATGTTCGGGGGTTGGGTGCGCGTCGCAGATCACGTCGGGTGGGACCGGGGTTTCCCGGTGAAGTACCTCCTGGTCCGGGAGGACGAAGACGGTGTCGAGCAGCTCTGGGGGAGGTGTGCGGGCGTCGACGGGTTGTTCGTCGACCCGGTCCCGCTGCCACGGGAGGTGCTGACCCTGCGCGGATGCGGTCCCGACGGCATTCTGGGCGATGTCCTGGCCGGGCCCGACGTCTCGTTGCGGAGTCTGGGCGATCTCTGCGTCGAAGTCTGGGACGACGAGCAGCCCGTGCAGTGGTGGACCCTCGTGGATGCGGTCGTGGTGGCCCATCAGCCTCACGCCGCCGATCCGGCCCTGTACGACATCGTGCTCGGCGCCGGCGTCAGGAAGGACGAGAGCTTCGTCGAACTGTCCGCACCCTCGCGGTTCGAGCTCTCCGGGGGAACGACGGCCGCCGCCGCACGTCCGAGCCGGTGCTCCGCCGTCGACGGCTTGTTCGAGTCGCGAGACGATCCGGCCCCCGTCCCGATGGAGCTGATCGGCTGCGAGGCCGTGGAGCCACTGCTCGTAGGGACGCAGCAACCGCGCCGCTGGGCACGTGACTGGGCCGAACTCCTGGTACTGGATCGGCATGGTGGCGTGATGGCCTCCCGCGTCGTGGGCCTGGCCATCGACGGAGCGCGCCCGTCCGTGCTCGGCGACGGGCTGGAGGACATCACCCTCACCGACGGCGGCGACGGCCGGCCGTCGCCGGCGGTCCGCCCAGTCTGGGAGAAGTGGTGTCAGGGCCCGCCGTCGGAGCCCAACGTGTGGGCGGCGTACGACGCGCAGGGCAGGGCCGAGTGGTTGGAACTCTCCACGCGTGCCTGGCGGGTGCCCGCGCCCCGGCCGGACCGGTCCGGCGGCGAGTACCACGTCGACGGCCGGTTCGTCACGGACGTGCCCGGGCTGCACTGCGCGATCGCCGAGGCCCTGCTCGGACCCGGCCGCTACTTCGGCCGGGAGTGGAACGCCTTCGAGGACTGCCTGGCCGGTGGATTCGGGGTGATCCCGCCCTTCACCCTGATCTGGCACGACTCCGAGGTCGCACGCCGCGCACTGGAGGACGGGGCGAAAGACGCGGGGGAGCGGCTCCCCTACTTCGAGGGGGTCGTGCGGCTCCTCGAACGGCGCGGAGTCACGGTCCTGCTGCGGTGACCGTCATCGCCCAGGAGGGTGACATGCTTCAGGTGTACGACCCTTGGGGCTCGACCACCTGGGTCAGTGAGGACGACGTCATCAACGGCTACATGGGCAAGGCTTCGAACAGTGATCTCCCCAACGCGTACAGCGCACGTCTTCCGCGGTAGCAGGGGCGGTGCGGCGATCGCGGCGTCCGTGCTCCTCGCTTTCGCCACGGGCTGCGGCTCCGGCACCGGCGAACCGGCCGACGGCTCCACGAGCACCGCGAGCCGCCCGGTGAACGACACCAGCATCACTGCCGAGCGGGGCGAGCGCTTCACGCTCACCGTCGACCAGAACGCCTCCACCCGCGAGTACTGGTACCTGGTCGACCCCGAGCCCGACAGCTCCGTGCTGGTCAGCCGCGGCCGGGCCTACGCGTCGGACTCCGGCGACGAAGCGGTCCCCGGTGCCGGCGGCCGGCTCACCTTCACCTTCGAGGCCAAGGGCAAGGGGACCACCCGGTTCACACTGCTGCACTGCACTTTCACGACCTGTCAGGGCAACACCTCCACCGTGCCCCCCGAGACGACCGGCCCCTCCGCCACCCCGACCACCGGGGCGAGCACCCCCTCCCAGGCACCCGAGCGCATCACCTACACCGTCACCGTCAGCTGACCCGGAGCAAGCGGCCACGTCAAACGAGAGGCGGGCCGGCCACGTCACCGACGCGATCCCCGGCCAGGAGCGATGCCCCTGGCCGGTCACGCTGATCGAGGACCTGCAGTACGCCGAAGGTGGGGGCAGTGGCAGGCGCCGGCGGCCCGGCTCAGACGCCGGAGGAGACCTCGGCCATCTCGTCGGAGCCCGCGCCCTTCGCCTCGGCCGCGGCTAGCCTGCGGTTGCGCCGGACCGAGGAGACGAAGGACCAGGCGATCAGGAGGACGCCGACGAGGCCCGTGATGACCTCGGGGATCTCGTACTGGATGGTGACGAGCAGAATCACGGCGAGCGCGCCGATCGCGTAGTGGGCGCCGTGCTCCAGGTAGACGTAGTCGTCGAGGGTGCCCTGGCGGACCAGGTAGACCGTGAGCGACCGGACGTACATCGCGCCGATGCCGAGGCCGAGCGACATCAGCACGATGTCGTTGGTGATCGCGAAGGCGGCGATGACACCGTCGAAGGAGAAGGACGCGTCCAGTACTTCCAGGTAGAGGAACAGGAAGAACGCGGCCTTGCCGGCCATCACGACCGCCGGGAGCTTCGAGCCGCTCGCCCTGGCCGCTTCCTCGGCCTCGTGCTCGCGCTCCTCCTCTTCCTCGAGCTTGTTCTCGAAGTATCCGGAGAGACCACCGACGATCAGGTAAGTGATCAAGCCCGCGATGCCGGAGATCAGGACAGTCTCCGACTTGTCCGCGTGGACGTCGCCGTACTGGTGGGCGTTGGTGGCGAAGGTCATCGCGGAGACGAGCAGCACGATGAGCGCGATGCAGACGGAGAGCATGTCGATCTTGCCGAGCTTGGCGAGCGGACGCTCCAGCCACGCGAGCCACTTGAAGTCGCGGTCCTCGAAGATGAAGTCAAGGAAGATCATCAGGAGGAACGTCCCGCCGAAGGCGGCGATCGAGGGGTGGGCGTCGGTCACCAGCTGCTGGTACTTGTCCTTGTCGTCCAGCGCGAGCTGTACCGCTTCGATCGGCCCGATCTGGGCACTGACGGCGACGATCACGACGGGGAACACCAGGCGCATGCCGAAGACCGCGATCAGGACACCGATGGTGAGGAAGATCTTCTGCCAGAAGGCGTTCATCTTCTTCAGGATCCCGGCGTTGACCACGGCGTTGTCGAAGGACACCGAGATTTCGAGGATGGACAGGATCGCCACGACGCCGAAGCCGGCCCATCCCCCGTATAACACCGCCGCGATCAGGCCGAGCGCGGTGACCGCGAACGACCAGCCGAACGTTTTCAGAAGCATGGGCCACCCAATCGTCGTGTGCGGGGCTCCCCGCGCCGCACATGGCTTTGCGAAACGTTGACCCTGAAGTCTAGAGCCGGCGCCCCGCAGCCCTGACCCATCACCTGGCCGGCGGTTCACAACTTCGGCTCGGCGCAGTGCCGTTGGGCGGTCGGCTGCCCGTCGGATGGTCGCCCTGGCGTCGGCGGCGGAAGCGGCCGGCCTGCGCCTCGTATCAGGCGGCGAACTGCTCGCGTACGGCGAGCAGGGCTTCGTCCAGGGCGCCCACGACGTTCGGGTACCCCGTGAAACCGTTGTCGCACCCCGGGTCCACTTCCCAGCCCCATCCGGAATCCGTTGCCCCGCTGATGGAGGCGTAGTGGTCTCCGCTGTGGATCGTGATCGAGACACTGCCGGCGGGGAAGGCGGTGATGTCGGCGCGGGCGGTCTCGCCGAGAATCCGGCGTACGGCCTCACGGGCGCTCTGCTCCGTGGTCATGGGCATCGTCTCCTCGGGTGTGCGCCCCTGGGGGCGAGGGTGTCTTCGGGCGGGTCGCCGTGTCGGTTCTGGGCGGTGGCGTCGTGTTCCGGGCTCGGCGCGGCCCTGAGCTCACGCCGGTACGGGATGGTCCCGGTCGTCGGCGGGGCTGGGCGTCGACGAGTCGTCGCCGTCCCCTTCGTCACGGCAGTACGGGCACCACGGCATCAGGCGGTTGTGCGTGTACGCCGCCCAGTTGACTGCCAGGGTGAGGCCGATCGCCACGCTGAGGAACACGTACGCCGACCCTGGCATGCGGCCCGTCCCGAGTGCCTCGACCTGCAGCCAGAAGCTCGCTGTCTGGAGGCCGAGGGAGAGCAGGGCGACGCCCAGGAACGCGGAAGGGCGATGTGCCGCTCGTAGCGCCCATCGGGACCGGCGCCCCTGAACCGCTTCTTCCGGGTTGAGCGGCATGTCCTTGACGCATTCCGTGCAGGGTGGCCCGAACCTGTGCCGGATCTGCATCGCATTGGAGAGGGTGACGAGCAACTGGCCGGGGAGGGCGGCGACCCCGGCCCAGGAAGTCCTCCAGGTGGCGGCGAGGGCGCAGAGCAGCAAGACGAAGGCGAGCTGCTCCAGGCGGTAGCCGTAGTGGCGGTGCCTCATGTGGGAGGTCCGTCTGCGCAGGTTCGCCATGCTGAGCTCTCCTTATCGCGTTCCGGTCGTGCCCGGATTCCATGCGGATGTGAAGGCTCGTGTCCAGCCGTCGAGAGATGCGCCAGTGCAGGACGTCTCTCGATGGAAGCCCCCCGACTTCTACGGAATCATAGCTGAGCGGCTCGAAGTGAATGCAATAAACAGATGTTGATTGTCCATCAACTTTCGTCTAGTCAAATCAGCGTGCACCGCGTAAGGTCAGGCCGCGCCCCCACTCGGATGGTCCACGGCGTGCGCGCCCCGCACTGTCGCGCTCCGGCCGCGTGAACCGGCGGCCTTCCATCCGTGTTCGTTCGAGAGTGGAAATAGTGAGTAGAAGAAGAACGCTCGGCGCATGGGCGGCCACGGGAGTCCTCGCGGCGACCGCCTTGCTCTCCAGCCTGCCGGTATCGTCCGCCGCATCGGCCACGGCTCCCGCCGGCACACCACCGGTGCGAACGATCTCGTACAACGTGTGCGGCGCGTACGCGAAGTGCCAGAGCGAGATGCCGCCGGCTGCCTGGGCCGACGGGGTGCGGGACCACGTCACGGACTGGGACGCCGACGTGACGATGCTCCAGGAGATGTGCAAGGGCCAATACGACCGGCTGCGCGAGGTGCTGCCCGGCTACGCGGGCGTGTGGACCAGCACCCAGACGGCCGACGGATGCGCCAAGTGGGGTGAGGACAAGAGCTTCGGTCAGGCCCTGCTGGTCAAGGCACCGCAGAGCGAGGTCGCAGGCATGTCCGCGGAACTCACGCCGCCCGGCTTCACCGGGGAAAAGCGTTCGGTGGTCTGCGCCAAGGCACCCGTGGACGGGCGCGCCGTCCTGGCCTGCGGCACACACCTGCGGCGCGACGACGCCGCGCAGAACGACACCCCCGCCCTGCTGCAGCGCATCGAGACCTGGGCGAACGGCCTGCCGGTCATCCTGGCCGGAGACTTCAACGCCCGGCCCGACTACGCGCACATGGACCCCGTCTACGCGGGCCGGCCCGGGACGCTGTCCTTCGCCGAGGCTGACAGCACCGATCAGCAGTACTTCTCCACGGCGTGCAAGACGGCCGGTGCCACGGAGTGCCGCTCGGGCGCGCCAACCCTCGTCGACGGCGAGACCGGCACCAAGTACGTCTCGAAGTTCGGCTTCACCTTCTTCACCCGCCAGGACTTCCGCGACCTGCGCAGCGAGACCGTGGAGACCGGCTACACCAAGGTGAAGGACCACCTGATGGTCCGCTCGGCGTCGGCGTTCCAGACGCGCACGCCGGTGGCCGGCGACCTCACCGGAGACGGCGTACGCGATCTGCTCGCGGTCCAGGACGACGGCTCCCTGCGCCTCTACCCCGGCCTCGGCGACGGGCGTTTCGCCCCGCACCAGGTCATCGGCGCGAGCGGCTTCGCGGGCGCCGACGTCAGCCACCGCGGAGACTGGACCGGCGACGGCCGCGAGGACGTCATTGCCCGGATCGGCGACGAGCTGTGGGTCTACCCCAACACCGGCAACGGCCACCTCGGTGAGCGCATCGCGATGGGCGAACGCCCCACCGGCTGGGCACACGCCACCATCCTCGCCGTCGGCGACGTCGACGGGGACAAGCAGCCCGATCTGGTGGGCCGCAGCGTCAACGGCCTCTACCTGCACCGCGGCAGCGTCGGCACCAACCCCACCCTGCCCCGCAACGCCGTGGTTCTGGGCGGCCCGGAGTGGAAGCCCGCCGACCTGCCCGAGATACTCGCCCCCGGCGACCTCAACCAGGACGGCCGCGCCGACCTGTGGGCCCGCGCCGCCGACGGACAGCTGCGCCAGTTCCTGTCCGCCGGAGCGCAGGCCCTCCCCGCCCCCACCGTCATCGGCTCCGCACCGAGGACCTCGTACCCGCTGGCCGGGACGGCCGGCGACGCCAACGGAGACGGGCGGGCGGACCTGCTCCTGACCACCGCGCCGCAGGGCGCCTCCACGGGTGACCTGCTGTTCCTCCCGGGCGATGCGGCGGGGACCGGATTCGGCCCGTCCGTCACCATCGGCGCGGGCGGCTGGCGCTGGATCCAGTCCCTGCGCTGACGGCGGACGACCCGACGGCGTCCCCGGAACGGTCACACCGGGGGCGCCCGCGCCACGGGGGCGTTCTACCCGGCGGGTGCCCGGGTGGCGGTGGCGGGTTCCCCCTCGGGCACGAAGGGCAGCACGCGAGAGACGCGCACGACGATGTCCGGGTACACGGCCTCAGCCGAGCGAAGCGACGCCGCGGCCCTGGCGCTCTGTTGGTCGTCCACCCCGGCCTGGCGCGCACGGGCTGCCGTGGCGGCCCGAAGCATGGTGGCGAGGCCGATGGCGACCGCCCGGTCCTCCCGCTCTCCGTGGTCCTTGGCCTGTTGGTAGGCGGCCGCGCGCACCTCGTCGCTGCAGTAGGCACGCAATTTCAGCATCCAGTCGTGGATGCTCGTGATCCGGGCCACCAGGTGCTGCTCCGGGCTCGAATACCATGGCGTGGTCAGGAGCAGGCTGTTGCCCGCACCGGTGACGGGGTGACACACGATGCGCCACAAGTGGCGCAAGGCGATGATCGTCAGCAGCGGGCGCCAGACGTGCTCGCCGAGCCGGGGACCGAAGGCCGCCACCAGGAAGCCCAGCCCGATGATCACGCCTGTGAGCGACATGAGCAGCGTCGCCCCTTGGTTGAGGCCTTCCCAGTCGTGACCGGCCCACCGCGCGAGGATCGCGACCAGCTTGAACGAGCCGAACAGGACGCCGGCCAGCGAAACGACGACGAATACGAGCAACCCCGTCCGCAGCGCACCCCAACCGCGCGACACGTCGGGACACCGCCTGGCGGTGCTGAGCTCGACGGCCCACCTCCAGCACGCCCGCACGGTGGCCACGCCCGCCACGACGAAAGCAAGGAGATAGAGGACGACCATCTCCCGGATGAAGGGCGTGGTGGCGTAGTACGTGTCGAAATCCCTGGGCCGCTCGACGGGCCTGTCCCCGAGGAAGAAGAGCACGACGATGGAGGCGGTCACCAGACCGTAGCCGCGGCTCCAGGCGCGCACCCGTCGGCGCGTGCGCGCCTGTTCGTGTGCCTCGCCACGCCAGTACTCCATGAGCACCACACACGCGTACGCGATCCCGCAGATGGTGCAGTGCACCAGGAGGGCCGAGAGGTTGGCGATGCCGGTGACCCGGTTGACGAACCTGATCGTGGGCGGGGCCGACAGCAGTAGACCCGCACAGGGCAGCACGAGGAGCGCGTTCACCGCGCGGACCGTCGGGCTGCGCCACCGCCGGAGCAGGGCCGGCAGTTTCGCCAGGAAGGTCACCCCCAGCACGGCCGCCGACACGTAGTAGTTGACGCCTTCGTACACGCTCAGCCTTCCAGTGACGCCTTGATGCGGCCGACCAGGCCTTCCCCCGATGCCGGGTCGCCCTGCCTCCCCAGGTACGGGCGGAACTTGGCGCCCACCAGACGGCCGAAGGTCTCCGCGCGCCGTTCCTCGTCGTCGAGGTCGACGTCCCCGCGCGCGGCCACGTGGGCCAGAGCGTCGGCCAACTGCCAACGGTCTCCGAGCAACCGGGCCGCTGCGTCTCCGGCGAGGCCGCCGTGCCCGCCGTGTCCGCCGGGCCGGCCGTGGTGCGCCTCTTTGCGATGCCACAGTTCATGGGCCGCGATCACGATCTGGTGGAGCGGTGAGGTGTTTTCCTCCACCACGATGAGGTCGAAGTCGCCCATGTCGATCCAGAGCCCGCTGACGGTGTCGGCCGGAAAGGACTCGAACATCACTCGGACTTCGCGCCCCACGCTGGCCGCGACGTGCGCGCACAGCGCCTGGATCAGTTCGCGCGGCTGCTGCGGCACTGGCCGACCGACCCCGGCGAAGAGTTCGTCTCGGTATCGCTTCATCTCGCGGGAGGTGCCCAGCACGTACCCCACCTCGTCCCCCTATGTCGTACCGCACCGGCGTCCGAACCCACCGGAGCTGCTCCCGCGCGGGCCGGTCTCCCCTTGACCGGCCAGGTGGTGGTGAGCAGCACGTCACAAGGACGTCGGTCCCCCCTATTTCTCCCGCGCCCGTTCTTCGCGGGCCCGCCTGGCGACGGACTCGATCAGGGCGATCAGCGGCTGTGCGGTGTCGTCGGGAACCTCGGCCAGAGCCCGGGCCGCGTAGGCGACGATGCCGAGTTCGGAGTCGCCGCCACCGGGTCCGGCGCTCTTGAGCCTTTCGAGATCCTGGCTCTGACGCTCGACGGTCTTCTCCAGGAGATCCTTGTGGATTTGCTGGAGGACCCGGTCCAAGGCGTCGTCAGGCGGATCCACCAGGAACTCGATCTTCTCGCCGAAGAAACCCGCGATGCCTGCGGCGTGGTCGAGGTTCGGCGCTTTGCCGGCCCTGATCATCTTGTCGAGCCACTGGGCGCTCGTCCCGGCCCCGGCCGCGATCTCCGCGAGTGAGTACGGCCGCAGGCTCCCGTCCGAGGAACCCTTCAGTCTGGTCCTGCGCAGGAAGAGGATCCGGTCGACCACCTGGCGGTGGCGCTCTTCCGCATCGGTCGTCCCGCGGACTCCCTGAGGGGACGTGGTGCCCTGCCGTCCGCGCAACAGTGATTCCACCTGTTCCGGAGGCAGCCCCGAGGCGAAGGACAGACCGCCCTCACCTTCCACCCGCAGCACTTCGGCACGGGTGAGCCCCACCCGTTCTGCCAGGGAGGCGATGCGCCGCGCGGTCTCCACGGGATCGGGAGTAGCTCTTTCGCTCACGCCAAACTCCCGGGACGGTGGTGAATGTCGATGCGGACGGTCCTGCTGAGCCAGACAGTAACGTCACTGCCATAGCCGGGCAACCATGGCTGAATTTCGTCAACCAACGTTGTTATACCAGCCGGAACCCCGCGCCGGTGCGACGGGCTGCCCGCCGAACTCTCGGCCGGCGGGCAGCGCCGGTGGTGCGAGGACCGGTTGGCGACATTCCACAACTGCTAACCCTCGTCCGCCTCGTCGGGCGTCCAGCGCAACACGTCGCCGGGCTGGCAGTCGAGCGTGCGGCAGATCGCGTCGAGCGTGGTGAAGCGGACCGCCTTCGCCCGGCCGTTCTTCAGCACCGCGATGTTGGCGGGACTGATCCCGACGGCAGCGGCGAACTCCGCGACCGAGAGCTTGCGTTGGGCCAGCAGTACGTCGAGGTCGACGATGATGGCCATCAAACGACCCCGGCGAGTTCGCTCTTCATGGAGGTCGCGTTGCGCAGCAGGCCGCGCATGATGACGATGAGCATGACCAGGCAGGCCCCGACGCCGGTGGTCGCGGTCGCGGCGGCCAGGGCGCTGATGAGCTCCATACCGTCATCGGGGGAGGGGATGTCGGCGACCGTCAGGTGGCAGGTGACGGCGAGAGCCAGCAGTGTCGCCGCGACGACGGCTCCGATGATGGTGTCGACCCACCGGAAGGCCGCCGAGGAGAAGATCGCATCACGTTCGACCATGGTGAGCAGCCTCCATGCCGCGGCGAGGACGACCTGAACGCAGGCGACCCCTGCGATGGCAACCACCGTGTACGGCAAGGCGTACGGGGCGTACGGAGCGAATCGGTCGACCTCGTCGGCTGCCGTGGTGGGGATGACGACGAGCTGGCCGAAGAGGCCGAAGAGGATCGCCATGGCGATGCCACCGCGCAGCACGGTGATGAAGAAGCGATGCATGCATCGATAATCGATCGATTGTGATCGATAGTCAATGGATCCCTGTCGGTCGTTCCTGTCCCCGGTCGGCGTACGCCTACTCGTGGGGCTGGTGGTCGGTCATGTCCATCGCCACCTCGTAGGAGAGCTCGTAGTCCGCCCCGCGCTTCACGAAGCGGGTGGTCCGGATGCCTCCCCCCAGATCCGCATCGCTCAGCGACAGCGAGCCGATGACGTCCCACACGCTGCCGTCCGCCGCCGGTCTCACGGCCAGTTCGAGGACGCCCGATCCCACCAGCGGGCGGGTCACCTCGGGCCTTCTCGTCTCACCGGTGCTCGCGTCGTCCTGCCAGATCTCCTCCCCGTCCCAGAGGAGCTTGACCCGGTCCACACCGTGGATCCCGGGCGCCTGAGGCGACGAGCAGAAGAGAGAGGGGACTCTGACCTCATAGGCATGCGACATCATCGACTCCGTGATGGTGGGTACCGCCGGTTTCGGCCTCCGCCTGCGGGCCGGTTCCCGGACGGGCACCGCCCCTGCCCGACCACCCTCACCCGGGCCCCCGAGGTTGACCACAGCTCGCCGCCAACCAGGTGAGCGGGGCCGCTCTCCCGGTGCCGATCACGCGCGCCTCCTCACCGACCACGAGGGCGATGCGCCAGGATCACCCGTCGAGGGCGCAGCACATCGGCTCCACGGGAGTGGGCTGCGGCCAGAACGGAGGACCCGTCATGTCGAACAGCACGATCAGGGGGCCCGTGCCCGACCCGTGGCGACCCGTCAACGTCACCGTACCGGTGTCCTTGGCGAACGACCTCGACCAGATGCAGGACGTCATCAAGAACGTCATGGACCAACTCGGCTGCCCCACCTGTCACTCGGGGTTCGACCTCCGGATCAACATCGCCAAGGACTTCGTGGTGAACCCGGCCGGCCAGGTCCAGCAGGGCGTCGCCATCTCCTTCGGCGGTTAGCGGGACCATGACGCGGCTCGGCGTGGGCCTCACCTACGTCCCCGGCCTCGACCCGGTGCTGGACGCCTGCGCCGACGTGCTGGACGTCGTGGAGATCGAACCGCAGGCGCTCTGGCGGTCCCGCACGGACGGCGCGATCTCCACGGACGAGGACGTACTGCGCCGACTGGCGGACCTGCCGGGCAGCCGGCTGCTTCACGGAGTCGGCAACCCCGTCGGGGGTTGCCGACTGCCCGACCGGAGGAACGCCGCACTCTTCGGAGAACTCGCCGAACGGCTCGGAGCGCCGTGGGTGAGCGAACACCTGGCGTTCAACCGGGTCGGCGGCGCGGGATCGGACTTCCACACCGGCTTCATGCTTCCGCCCCGCCAGACGCCCGACGGCGTCCGGTACGCGGTCCGGTCGGTCCGGGCGATGGCGGACGCGCTCCCGGTGCCGCTGGCGGTGGAGATCGGCGCCAATTACCTCCGGCCACGCCCCGGCGAACTGTCCGACGGAAAGTTCGTGTCCGGTGTGGTCGAGGGCAGCGGCTGCGGCCTGCTCCTCGACCTGCACAACGTCCTCGCCAACGAACGCAACGGCCGCGGCCGCTTGGACGACCTGCTCGCGGCCCTGCCGCTGGAGCGAGTGTGGGAGGTGCACCTGGCCGGGGGTTTCGCACACCGGGGGTACTGGCTGGACGCCCACAGCGGCCTGCCCGACGAGGACCTGCTGGCACTCGCCGAAAGGGTCCTGCCCCGCTTGCCGGCGCTCCGGGCGGTCCTGTTCGAAGTGACGCCCTCGGCCGTGCCGCGGCTCGACGCCCAGGCCGTCCGCGATCTGCTGATCAGGGTGCGCGAGACGTGGCCTGGCCGCTGCCCGGCGCCGCTCCCGCCTCCGACGTCCGCGCCGCCGCTCCCCGACGGCACGGGAGATCCCGGTCGGGACACGATCAGCCCACAGGAGTGGGAGCACACCCTCGGCAGCCTGGCGATCGGGCGCGACCTCGACACCCCGCTGGCCAGGGACCTCGCGGCGGACCCCGCCCTCCCCCTGCTCCGTGAACTGATCGGAGAGTTCCGGGGCAGCGCCCTGGCCGGCGCCCTCCGCTACACCCTGAGGCTGCTCCTGCTCACCCTCGGCGAGCCCGGCACCCGCGAGCTGCTGGGCGGCTTCATGCGCACCCATCCGCCCCAGCCCTTCGCCTCGCAGGAGGCATGCGCGTTCGCGGACCACCTGCGGCGCGTCCGCCCCTCGGTCCGCTGGCTGAGCGACGTACTCCAACTGGACCTCGGGCTCGTCCGGGCGCGGCTCGACGGCCGGCCCTGCACGGTCACCCTCGGCACCGACCCGATGGCCCTGCTCACGGACCTGGGGGCGGGGCGACTGCCGGCCTCTCCCCGACGCGCCTCCTTCCAGGTCCAGCTCGTCGACGACAGCCGCCCGGAAACCCACCTGGCCCCTTCCACTTAATAGAATGCATGTTCGGACAGGAGGGGGGCTCTGAGGGTGGTGCGGCAAAGGGCGGGCGGGAATCCGAGGGGTGCGCGGGCCTCGGGGGCGACTCGTCGGGCATGGGTCGGGCGGGTGGCCGACTCCGTCCGCCAGAGCGCTTTGCCCCTATTGCCCGGATAGTCTAGGGGTGTGATCGAGTCTGGACGGCCGCGGCTCCGTCGGCGTTACGGCCGGGGGAGATTTGTGCGGCTGTCGCCGGTCATCTTGACCGTCGTGATCGCCAGCCTGGCCTATGCCACTCCGCCGGAAATGGCCTTCAGCCGTCTCCTGCCCGCCGCCCCGGCCCTGGCCGCCGCCATGTGGCCGGTACTCCCCACCGTCCTGCTCGGGACGGTCTGCCTCCTCCTGATGATCGGCCTGGGCCTCGTCTTCCCCGATCTGGGAACGTGGTGGACGGCCGCCGGGATCGTCGCGGTCACCGTGGCCGCCGCGTACGGAAGCCACGCCCGGCTCCAGCGGGAGCGCACCCTCTTCCAGGTAAGGCTCGTCGCCGACGCGGCACAGCAAGTGGTGCTGAGCCCCATGCCGCGCCGCTTCGGAAGCGTCGAGATCGAGTCGCTGTACCTCGCGGCAGCGGCGGAGGCCCGCATCGGCGGGGACTTCTACGAGGTGGTCGACACGCCCTACGGGGTCAGGCTGCTCATCGGCGACGTACGGGGCAAGGGCCTGCCCGCGGTCGGGGCGGCCGCGGCGATCGTCAACGCCTTCCGGGAGGCGGCCTACGACGAGACCGACATGGTCGACGTCGCCCGCAGGATGGACGCCAGCAGCACCCGCTACAACGCCGCGTTCCCCCCCGACGGGCCGATGGAGCGGTTCGCCACCGCCCTCCTCGTCGAAATCCCGCACGAGGGCAGACACATCGACATCCTCAACTGCGGACACCCCCCACCACTGCTCCTGAGTCCCAGCGAACTCCATGTCCTCGAAACCGCCACGCCCTCACCCCTGCTCAGCCTCGCGGAGCTGATCGGAGACCACTACACCGTCGACACCTTCGACTTCGCCCCCGGCGACCTGCTGCTCCTCTACACCGACGGGATCGCCGAGGCCCGGGCCCGCGACGGCGAGTTCTTCCCGCTGGCCGCCTGGATGCGTCGACAGCCCCCGACGCCGCCCCGTGAACTGCTCACTGCCCTTCACCGTGACCTCGTCCACTACAGCAGGGGACGCCTCGACGATGACATCGCCGCCCTCGCCGTACGCCTGGGCGAACCCGGAGGCGCGCAGTCCCGCTGATCGGCCGCGGAGCCCGAGGCCGGTCAGGGGGTGGGTGTCGGGGCGGGCCGGCCGTGGAGCACCGCTTCCTCGACCGGGGTCAGGGCGGGCCCCTCCAAGGGCGGGAGACGCGGCCCGCGGATCGCGCAGAAGAGCACCCGCGGCGAGGCGAGCACCATGACGCTCGCCCGGAGGGTCATGACGTCGGTGAGGGCCTTGACCACGGTGAAGTCCGAGCCGGCGGTCGTGACGAGCCGGTTGATGTACCGGGCGGAGAGGCGATCGGCGAAGTTGGGCGTCTTCCCGACCGACCCGGGGAAAGCGGCGTCCTGGCCCACGGCGAGCAGCCATGCGGCCGCCGCGGGCCGGGAGATCGCACGCTGTGCGCGCCGCGCGAACCCCTTCGACGAGATGCCGTGCTTCATGGCCACCCCACGCAGCGCCCGGGCACCCTGGGCCGCCGTGGACATGCCGTGCCCGTAGATCGGGTTGAGCGCTGTGGCGGAGTCCCCGAGCGCGATGAAGCCCTCGACGCCGGTCTTCTCGTAGTGGCGGCGCCGGTTGGCCGTGTTCCGGGCGACCGCCACCGGGCCGAGGGGCTCGGCCCGGTCCAGGAACTCGGCTATGAGGGGGGCTCGCATCCGGCGGGCGAACGACGTGAAGTGGGCCTCGTCGCTGGTGGGCTCGCCGCCACGGGTGCCGGAGAGGCTGACCATCCACGCGCCGCCCTCGACCGGGAGGATGGTGCCGGCCGTACCGGGCCCGTCCAGTCGGGCATCGGCCTGAACGTTGACGACGGGCCAGTCGGCGGTGTCGACGGGCGCCTTGTAGCGCCGGCTCGCGTAGGTGACCCCCGCGTCGACGACGCTCTCGGTGACGGCCGGGACACCCAGCTCGGCGAGCCAGGCCGGGGCCCGCGAGGAGCGGCCCGTGGCATCGACGACCAGGTCGGCCCCGAAGGACTCCTCGGTGCCGTCCGCGCGCCGGACGACCGCACCGGTGACCCGGGCGCGGGTGCCGAGGAGGCGAACCGGCTCGGCCCCGGACAGCAGCCGGACTCCCGGAAGGGCCAGAGCCTGGGTGCGGACGGCCCAGTCGACGAGGTCACGGCCGGCGGTGATGACGTACTGCGCTTCGGGCCAGCACCGCCGGTACCACCCGCCGGGGGAGAACGAGACCATGCCGTTGGGAATGGGCACCCGGTGCGCGCCGGCGCTCAGCCACATGTCGGTGGTCCCGGGGAGGAGCGATTCGATCGCGTCGGCTCCGCCGGACCAGAGCAGGTGGGCGTGGCGGGTCTGGGGAAGTCCGCGACGGGGCCGCGGGGTGTCGGGCAGGGCGTGCCGTTCGACGATGTCGACGCCGTCGCTGTACGGAGCGAGGGCGGCCGCGGCCAGCGTGCCGCTCAACCCGCCTCCGAGGACGAGGACTCGGGGACGGCGCGGAGGGGTGGTGGCCATGCGGGTCTGCTCTCTGCCCCGGCGCTGGCCGGTATGGCGGAAGTCGAGTGGAGCGCCGATGCGGAGCTCTAGAATCCGATGATGATCACTACGCGGTTTGTCGGAGGTCCTCTCGAGGGCGTCGAGGGGATCCAGGCCACCGAAGTGACCCTGGCCGCGCACAGTGGCAGTCGTGAGATCGGGCGCTACGTGCGGGGTCCCGATCAGGGTGGCGTGGCGGTCTACCAGTGGGTGCCCGCCCCGGAGGGGCAGGGGGGCCTTCCCGAGCAGGTGTGAACGGGTTCGGCACCAGCGGTCGCGCCCGCCGATTCCGGTCCGTCAGCCGCTGATGGGCGTGGTCTCCTCCGGCGCCGGGTTCTGGGCGAGCCACTGCCCGTACGCCCGGATCATCCCTCGGTTGCGCAGGGTGTCACGGGTGAGGGCGAGGCGTGCGGAGGTCCGGGTACGGGGCGGCCGGCCGCGGGAGATGCGGCTCATGTGCGCCCGGACGAGGGCCAGGACGCCCGCGCTGGCGATGTCCGTGTCCCGCCAGTTGAGGCGTGGTGCGGTGACCTCGACGTCCTCTCCCCGCTGCCAGCGCGTGGGCAGGTCGGGACGGAGTGCCAGGGCGGTCGCCAGACCCACCATCGCGAAACCGCTGGCCAGGACCCGTTCGGCGGACGCGCGCCGACCGATGCCCCCCGTGAGCATGAGCGGCATGGGCGCGGAGGCGACGAGCCGTTCGGCGATGGCGAGGAAGTACGCCTCCCGGCCGAGCTGCCGGTCGTCGGCCGTACGGCCCATGGTCGCGGCGCTCTCCATGCTCCCGCCGGACAGTTCCACCAGGTCCACGTCGAGGTCCTTGAGGAAGGTGAGTACCCGTTCGACCTCGTCGACGTCGAATCCGCCGCGCTGGAAATCAGCGGTGTTGATCTTGATGCTGACGGCGAAGCCCGGGGACACCGCCGTGCGTACCGCGCGTACGGCTTCCAGCAGGAGCCTGGCCCTGTTCTCCAGGCTGCCGCCCCACCGGTCGGTGCGGCGGTTGACCAGGGGAGAGAGGAACTGGCTGAGGAGGTAGCCGTGGGCCGCGTGGATCTGGACGCCGTGGAACCCGCTCTCCTCCGCGAGACGCGCCGTGGTGGCGAACCGGCCGATCGTGGCCTGGATGTCCGCCTCGGCCATCGCCGTGGGGCGGGCGAACGCGCTGGTGTGCTTCCCGAGGCTGACGCCGATGGCGGACGGCGCCCATGCGACACCGGGCAGGTCGGACCGTACCTGCCGACCGGGGTGGTTGATCTGCATCCAGACCTGTCCCCCCTCCGAGCCGGCCGCGGCCGCCCAGCGGCGGAAGGGGGCCAGGTCGGTTTCGGAGTCGAGCACGATCGTTCCCGGAGACGTGAGGGCCCGCCGGTCCACCATCACGTTGCCGGTGACGATCAGTCCGCTCCCGCCGCGCGCCCAACTGCGGTAGAGCTCTTCGATCTCCGGCCCGGGCAGCTGGCCGGGCTGGCGGGCGAGGCTCTCCTCCATGGCGGCCTTCGCGATTCGGTTCGCAATGCGGTTGCCGTTCCGCAAGACGAGAGGTGTGGACAGGTACATGGAAGATTCCCCTCTGGATGTCGTCACGTGAAGTGCGGTCGTGGCTCGCGGCTACGGTGCCTGCCTCGGCCCGTGCGGGGCCCGGCCGGTTCCGGCTCAGCGGGAGCGCAACCCCAGGACCCGGCCCGCTGCCGCCCGTGCGAGCGCGAGGCGTTCGGACAGGCTCGGGGCGACGGGCCTGAACCGGCCCCCGCCCATCGGACCCGTCCGGGGATCGGACCACAGCTGGGCGACCTCTTCGGCGATCGCCTGCTGGGCCTTGCGGGACGCCGTCGGGTGGCTGATGCCCCGTCCGAGTGCCACGCGCAGGGCTCGGGCGGCCGCCTCGGCCGCCAGCGGCCCCCGCGCGTCCAGGGGACTGAAGGTCGCCAGGGCGTCTCCGACGACGACGAGGCCGCGGGGCCCGCGGACGCGTTCGTACCGGTGCCAGCGCAGGGCCGGAGTGGGTGAGACGACCACGTCGCCCACGGGCTCCGCGCCGTCGATGAGCCGGCCCACGCTCGGGTCCGGCAGGGCCAGCGCGGCGGCGGTGAAGGCGTCCGCGCAGGCGATCCGTTCGCGATCCGAGGAGGTCTGGGTGACGGCCCACAGTCCGTCCTCGACCGGAACGAGCACCGCGCTGCGGGCGCCGTCCGCGACGGCGGTGAGGGGAACGTCGGCCTGTCCTTCCGGCGCCCGGTAGAGACGGCCTGCGGAGAACCCGGGTGTGCCGCGCGTGGTGACCGGCGCGGGGGCGGCGCCGAGATCGCTCAGCCAGGCCGCGGTGCACGCGTCCGCGCCGCTCGCGTCGACGATGAGCTGGGCGGTGACCTCCTGCTCCGTCCCGTCCTCGAACCGCACGCGCGCCCCGAGCACCGCGGACTGGTCACCTATCAGCCCGACGGCCCGGGCGCCGTCCACGATGCTGGTGTCCCGCTCGCGCGCGGGGTTGGCGACGACGACCTCGCGCAGCACGCCGGTCAGGAGGTCGCGGCTGCAGGTGAGCACCTCACGCGTTCCCCAGGCCCGCGGGCGCGTCCGCGACAGGTGGTCGCCGACGGGGAGGGGGAACGTCCGAGCACCTCGTTGCCGCAGCATCGCACCCGATCCGTACGCCAGATCGTTGACGTCCCACATGCCGCCGACGTGGAGGACCTCGCCGTGCCGAGCGGGTTCGCGGTCCGCTCCCCGCGGGTGGGCGGCGGACGGACCGCCCGCCAGCACGAGGACGTCGTATCCGGCCAGGGCGACCACGGAGGCGGCGAGCAGGCCCGCGTACCCCCCGCCGATGATCAGGGCTTCGACGTGCTTGGGGTGTGTGGTGGTCATGGTCATCTCTCTGTGAGGGGCCTCAGTGCGGCGGAGGGAAGCGGGCTCCCGGCGTGTTCGCCGCGGTCATGCACCGTGCTCGGCGAGTGCCGTGGACTGCCGTGTCACCTCCACTCGCGGTGAGCGCAGCATGGCCGTGGACATGTTGACGAGGTCGTCGGAGTCCTCGGTGGAGCTGACCGACCACCGGTGCTCCGGAGCGACCGCGGGCGCGGCGCGGCCCTTCCGGATGACGGCGCGGGCTATCACGGAGGCATCGGCCTCGCCGCGGGCCCGGAGGCCCTCGGAGTGCTCGGCCAGGGCGAGCGCGTAGACCTTCGCGCCGGTCGAACGGTCGAACCAGGGTGCCAGCCGCAGTACCGCGTCGAATATGTCCCTCTCGCGCTGCATGAGCCGGCGCTCCACGGGCCGCCACCACGGCATCGGCGCCGGACTCGTGGGAGGTATCTCAGGGCGGATCTCCAGCCACAGGGGCTGGAGCCGGCGAAAGCGGCGGAAGGCCCGCCACCGGGAGCCGACCCCCTGTCCGATGGGCGGCAGCAGGAAACCGGCGGAGACCAGGGAGGCGCTGATACCGGCCAGGGAGAAGGCGACGTGGGTGCTCAGCCAGTCCCAGTCGTGGCCGAGCCAGCGGGCCGTGATGGCCGTGTACTTCAACAGGTCGTAGGCGACGGTGCCCACCGCGCCGACCGCGATCAGAATGAGCCCGGCCTTCAGGGTGCCGGGCACCTGCCTCGACCAACGCCAGCTGAGGACCACCATGGTGACGGCCGCCACGCTGTGCGCCGCCAGGTAGAGGAGGATCATCTCGCGGATCCAGGGCGTGCCGCAGTAGTAGGTGTCCAGGTCGCGGAGCCGCTCGACCGGCGCGTCGCCCAGTGCGAACAGGACGTATATGGCCACGATCACCAGGGCGTAGGTCGTCAGGCACAGCCGGGTCTGGCGCAGGGTGACGCGCGCGTCGTCGTTACCCCGCCAGTGGATCAGCAACACGATGCTGACGCCGTCGAACGCGGTCAGGATCGAGTACACGATGGGTGCCGCGATGTTCGGTACGCCGAACGCCGCGTTGATGGCCGCGAGGTTGGGGGGAGCGGCGGTGACGAACAGCAGCCCGCCGATGAAGAGCGTCGCGGTGACGGTCCTGAGGAGCGGGTCCCGCGGGTTCCTTCGCAGCGCCCAGAGTTTGACGGCGGTGGCGGCGAACAAGCCGGCGGCCGAGGACAGGTACGCCGTTCCCGCGTTCACCGACGGCTCCCGTCGGCCACGCGGGCGGGAGTCGGCATGATCAGTTGCTCTCTGAGTGGGCGGCGCCGACGGGGGAGTCGCAACGGTGGATCTTGGCGAACTGGACGCTCAGTCGCGCGAGACCGTTCGTTCCGGAGACGCGGGTGGGGAACGCGGCACTCGTCGCGGCGGTCGCGGGCAGCTGCCCGGACGCCTGCGTCCCCGCGCCCTCCGCGGCGACCAGGGCGGCGTGGATCGTGGCCGCTTCGGCGAAGATGAGGGCGGCCTCCGGCTCGCAGCCCTGCGCGGAGGCGTACCGTTCGGCTGCCTCGCGGCGGCTGCCGTCCAGGTGGGGCGCCAGGTTGAGCAGACGGTCGGAGATGTCGGTGGACCTGGCCATCGCCCGGATCTCCGGCGACGAGGTGGGGCGGATCCGCATCGGCTTCCCCGGGCCCGCGAACGGTTCGAGGGCACGCCAGAGGGGCTCCATCGCCCGGTAGGCCCGCCAGGACACCCACATGGACCCCAGCCGCGGCCCGACGACCGGTACCAGGAAACCGATGGTGGTCATGGCCGCGCCCAGCCCGGCGAGGGGAGGGGCGATGTCGGTGCTGAGCGGGTCCCAGGCATCCGTACCGGCCCAGCGGGCGCCGACGGCCAGGAACTTGAACAGGGCGAACGACAGGGTGAGGCCGAACGCGGCCACCAGGATGAGCAGGCCCCAGTGGGTCCACGCCGCCTGGAGGTCCCGGAGTTCGCGGGCCCACCGCCAGCACTTCGTCGCCACCACGAGACTCGTGGCGGTGTGCGCGGTCAGATAGAGGACGATCATCTCCCGCACGTACGGGGTGGTCGCGTAGAAGGTGTCGAAGTCGCGCTGCTGCTCG
The DNA here is from genome assembly GCF_040611935.1 of Streptomyces sp. NPDC006512. Classification (NCBI taxonomy): domain Bacteria; kingdom Bacillati; phylum Actinomycetota; class Actinomycetes; order Kitasatosporales; family Streptomycetaceae; genus Streptomyces; species Streptomyces sp. NPDC006512. The sequence continues at coordinate 102,087 of NZ_JBEXPG010000009.1, forward strand.
ATGGGGACGTCGCTCAGCGAGAACAGGACACAGAACGTCGTCATCACCGCGGCGGTCGCCGCGATCCACATCCTGGTGTGGCGCCGGACGGTCTCCTCGGGGCCTCCGCGCCAGTGCATCAGGAGCACCAGCGATCCGCACGACAGGCACGACAGGATGCAGTAGACGATGAGCGCCGAGATGTTCGGGACGCCGGTGATCCGGTTGACCCGCTCGATCGTCGGCGGCGCGCCGAAGACGAAGCCCGCCGTCGACGACGCGAGGATCACGAAGATCGACTTCGACATCGGTGAGTGCCAGGTACGCCAGAACGAGGGCGCCTTCACCACCAACGCGATCGCCAGGACGGCGGCGGGTATGTAGTAGTCCGATCCGGTCATGCTCAGTAGCCCCTGCCCATACTGGACTGGATCCGGCCCGCCACACCGTCGATCGGCACGGCACCGCCACCCTTCAGGTGCTCCCGCAGCCGGGCCCCCATCTGCAGGCCGAACTCCTCCGCGTCGTTCTCCTCCTCGGTCTCAACGTGGCTCCTCGCGGCCAGGGCGACGAGGTCGTCGCTCGCCAGTTCACCACCCAGTGACCGGGCGGCCGCCGCGGCGACGTGGCTGTGGGCCCCGTGGGACAGGCAGTCCCCCTTCAGGGCGTGCCACATCTCGTGCGCGAAGATCACGAACTGGTGCAGCGTGGTCGTCTGGCTCTCGACGATGATGACGAGCCGGTCGTCGAACCTCGCGGTGAGGCCGCTGGCCGTGTCATCGGGGAACTCACGGAAGTAGAGGTGGACCGGGCGGAACGGCGCCTCCCCGCGGTCCTCGTTGAGACGCCGCTCGACCTCGGCCCTCAGTACCTCGAACAAGCTGTCCGGATCCGAAGGGATCGGCCGGTCGAGACCCGCGAACACCTCGTCGCGGAATTTCGCGATCTTCCGCCCGGTGGACCGCCGCGCCAGATGGGTCCACGGTGCGGCCAGCAGACCCTCGGCAGGTGTCAGCCTGCCGAGAGCCGCGCGCACCCCCTTGCGAAAGCCGGCCGTCTGCCGTTCGTTCATCCGAATGTCCCCACTCTGCGTTCCCTCCGATGGGTGATTGGGCCGAGGCCTGCCCCGGCCGCTCCTGTGACCGAAGGTCACGTCGGTTCCCTGCGTCCCGCGCCGTCCCCGACCTTAGGGGCCGGAGCCCTCTCGTACGATCGCGTCCACGAAGGCCATGAGCGCCGTCTCCAGGTTCGGCGGCAGCTCCTTGTCGCCGAGACGGAGCTGGACCTGCATGGCGTGACGATTCCTCACCGCCTCCGACGGGTTCTTGAGGAGCGCTGTGAGGTGCGGGATGACCTTGCTGTCCAGAACCCGCTTCACGGCCTCGGGCGGCGTGTGGGTGAAGTACTCCATGGGGACGTCGAAGAACTTGGCCAGGCCCGCGCCGTGCCAGATGTTCGGCGTGCTCCGGTTCAGCAGCTTGCCGTGCCACTGAGGCGTCATCCCGCTGCCGGCGGCGATCTCGGCGGTCGTGTACTGACGCCGGCTGCCCGTGTCCTTGTCCACGGTCAGCCGGGTGTCCCTGAGGAACGCGATACGGCGGGCCAGTTCGGCCGGGCCGCTCGTCGGCGACGCGACGCGCTCACCGTCGAGCAGTCGCCGGACGTCGGCTTCCGGAAGGGAGGTGTGGAAGGAGAGGTCCGGAAGGTTGAAGACCGACGCCCTGTCGAGCCCCGATTCCGCCTGGAGCCCTTCGACTTCACGGACCGTCTCGGCGAGCTGCTCGTACCCGTCGCTCATGCACCCTCCGGCGGGATGAAAGGGGGAGGTGGTCGGATGAACCCACGACCCGCGCCGACACTAGATCACGGAAACGGTCAGATTCGCAATGAAACGATCGTTTCATGAGACGGGCGGGGCGATCGAGGCGCCCCGCACGCTCCTCCGAAGCCGTTGAGCAGCCCTGCTCGGTGTCCTGCTCGGTGCCCTGTCCGCCGCCCTGTTCGGCGCCAGGGCAGCCGAAACGAATATGCGATTGTCGGACGCGCGTGATAGTCACTTCCCTCACGGGCAGCGATTTCGTCGGCCGCCCGTTCGAACACAACAAGGGGTGGGACATGGCGTTGCTCCGCGACATGGGGCGCACGCTGGGGAAGTGGACGGGACGGCCCGCCGCACGGTTGCAGAAGGACTCCGGGCAGCCGGACGTCCAGCAGGTCCGGGAGGCTGCGGGGGCAGCCGACTGGGCCACGGTGCGCAGGCTGTTCGAGGCACGGCCCGACGGCGGGGACAGTACGGAGCTGCTGTGGGCGGCTGCCGACACCGCGGGCGTGGAGCGGTGGATCGTACCGGCCGTCGAGGCCGAACCGGACGCGGCGCTGCCGCGGCTCGTCGCCGGGTTCCGGCACATCTCCTGGGCCTGGGAGGCGCGTACCGCGGCCCGGGCCCAGCACGTGTCGCGCGAGCAGTTCGAGGTGTTCCACAGCCGGCTGAGGCTGGCGGAGCAGTGGCTGTACGAAGCGGCCGAGCGCGAGCCGCGGCTGACGGCTCCCTGGTACGGCCTGCTGGTGACCGGGCGCGGCCTCCAGGTCGGCTCCACGCAGGCGCTGCGGCGCTTCGAGGCGGCCGTACGGCGGGCGCCGCACCACCTGGGTGCGCACACCCAGCGGCTACAGCAGGTCTGCCACAAGTGGGGCGGCTCCCACGAGGAGATGCACGCCTTCGCACGGGAATCGGCCGCGGCCGCTCCCGGCGGATCGGCGCTCGGCATGCTCGTCGCGGACGCGCACCTGGAGCACTGGCTCTCGCTCGACTCCGGGGCAGACGACCGCTACATGCGCGACCCCCAGGTACGGGCTTCCCTGCACGAGGCCGCCGAGCACTCCTACCGGCACCCGGGCTTCGGGCAGGCCGCGTCCCCGTACCAGCAGCTGCAAGTGCTCAACTCCTTCGCGATGGCGTTCTCGCTCGGCGGAGACCGGACGGCCGCACGCGAGTGCTTCCTGGCGACCGACGGCGCCGTCACCGAGTCGCCCTGGCAGTACCTGAACGGCTCCGATCCCGCCGCCGCCTACCGCAAGCACCGCTCGGCAGCCGGCCGCTGATCCGGCCTCCAGGCCAGGCCCGTCCCCGTCGCCCGCACGCCCCGCTCCCTGCCGGGGCCGCTCAGCCGTGCCCTGCCCGGGCATGCCCACAGAAGGACTCCGTCCGGTGACCCACCCCGAGAACTCGCACACCTTCCAGGTCGACCTGCGCGGCCTCGTCGACCTGCTCTCCCACCACCTCTACTCCAGCCCCCGCGTCTACCTGCGCGAGCTCCTCCAGAACGCCGCCGACGCCATCACCGCCCGACAGGCCGTACAGCCCGGCGCACCCGGAACCATCACCCTGCGGACCGGCGACACGCTCACCGTGACCGACACCGGCATCGGCCTGACCGAGGCCGACGTCCACCGGTTCCTGGCCACCATCGGGCGCAGCTCGAAGCGGACCCCCGACGGAGGACTCGACGGCGCCGGCCTGGACGCCGCCCGCGGCGAGTTCATCGGACAGTTCGGCATCGGCCTGCTCGCCTGCTTCGTCGTGGCCGACGAGATCACCGTGATCAGCCGGTCCGCGGCCGATCCGGCGGCGCCCGCCGTCGAATGGCGCGGCCACTCCGACGGCCGCTACACCATCCGCACCCTGCCCGCCACGGCCGTGCCGGAGCCGGGTACGACGGTCCGGCTCACCCCGCGCGCCGACGCCGCCGAGTGGACCCGCCCCGAGACGGTGGCCGGGCTGGCCCGGCACTACGGCAGCCTCCTTAAGCACGAGGTGAGGGTGGCCGGCCCGCACGGCGGGACCGAACGCGTCAACGCGACACCGCCCTGGGAGCAGCAGCACCGCTCTCCGCTGGCCCGCCGCGAGGCCCTGACCGCGTACTGCAGGGACCTGTTCGAGTTCACCCCGCTGGACACGATCGAGCTGGACCTGCCGGCAGCCGGGCTGCGCGGTGTCGCGTACGTCCTGCCGACCTCGGTGAGCCCGGCCCAGCGCGCCGGACACCGCGTGCACCTCAAGGGCATGCTGCTCACCGACCGGGCGCCCGAACTGCTCCCCGAGTGGGCGTTCTTCGTGCGCTGCGTGGTCGACACCTCCAGCCTGCGGCCCACCGCGTCCCGCGAGTCGCTGTACGAGGACGGCACCCTGGCCGCAGTCCGCGACGCGCTCGGCGAGCGCATCCGGGACTGGCTCACCGGGCTGGCGGCCAGCGACCCGGCACTGCTCCACCGCTTCATCGACGTGCACCACCTCGCGGTGAAGGCCCTGGCCCGGTACGACGACGAACTGCTGCGCGTCGTACTGCCGTGGCTGCCGTTCGAGACCACCGACGGCAACGTCACCCTGGAGGAGTTCCTCCGCTCCCACCCCACGGTGCTCGTGACCCGCAGCGTCGAGGAGTTCCGGCAGGTTGCCCCCATCGCCTCCGCCGCCGGCCTGGGCGTCGTCAACGGCGGCTACACCTACGACCGCGACCTGGTGCACCGCCTGCCCGAGATCCGCCCCGGCACGGCCGTCGCCGACCTCGATCCGGCCCTGGTCACCGCCCACCTGGACGCCGTGGACCCGGCCACGGAGCTGCGTGCGGCCTCCTTCCTCGCCGTGGCCCGCGAAACGATCGGCGTGCACGACTGCGACGTCGTGCTGCGCGACTTCCAGCCCGTCAGCGCGCCCGCGCTGCTGCTCGACAACCGCGAGGCGCGCCACGAGCGGACCCGCTCGAACCTGGCCGCGGACGGCGACGGCCTGTGGGCGGACATCCTCGGCTCGCTGCGCCAGGAGACCCCGCCCGCCCAGCTCGTCCTGAACCACCTCAACCCTCTGGTCCGCCAGGCGGTCACGATCGGCGAGCGCGGGCTGGCGGTCACCACCGCCGAAGCCCTCTACGGGCAGGCCCTGCTGCTGAGCCGCCGGCCGCTGCGCGCCAGCGAGAGCGCCCTGCTCAACCGCGCGTTCATCGGTCTGCTCACCCACGCCATGCACAACGCCGGCCCGGACGCGCCCGCCGCCGAGCCCCGGAAGGAACTGTAATGCTGGACACTCCCGAGGCCGTGTTCGAGGCGCTCCGCGACAACAACGCCCGGCCGCACGGGCTGCAGCGGACCGTCACCGCCGAGGAGCTCACCGAGGCGGCGGAAGCACTGGAGAAGCCGGACGTACTGGCCACGGCGCTGCTGGAGCTGATGTCGGCGTACGAGTTCACCGGCGAGCACCGCAAGGCGCCGGTGGTCTTCGCCCGGCTGCTCAAACTGTGGGACACCGACCCGGGCGCGTTCAGCGAGTGGGAGGCCCACCAGGTCTTCTGGCGGTTCAAATGGGTCACCACCTCCCTGCTGGAGGTGCCCGACGTACCGCTGGCGAGCGTCGAGGGCTGGATCGACCGGATGCGGGAACGCTACGCGGACGCCGGCCACGACATGCAGCCGGTAGCGGCGATGCGCTACCACGTCGCCGCCCACACGGGAAAGGGCGTGGACGACGCCTACGACCTGTGGGCCACCCGCAGTCGCAGCGAGCTGAGCGACTGCGAGGCCTGTGAGGTCCGCCAGTTCGCCTCCCACGCGGTGACCGCCGGCGACGACGCGGAAGCCCTCGCGCGCTGGAACCCGGTCCTCGCCGGCGAACAGGGGTGCAGCGAGGAACCGCAGATGAGCCAGGCGCGCGCACTGCTGCCCCTGCTGCGTACCGGGCGCACCGACGAGGCGCGCTCCCACCACCTCGCCGGCTACCGCAAGGTGCGCGGCAACAACGGCATGCAGGACGAGGTCGGCCTGCACCTGGAGTTCTGCGCCCTCTCGCGCAACGAGGGACGGGGCCTGGAGGTGCTCGCCGAGAACCGTCCCCTGTTCGAGGCGACCGGCGCCCCCCTGTCCCGGCTGGGCTTCCTGACCGGCGTCGAGGTGCTGCTGGCCCGCATCGTCGGCGCCGGCCACGCGGACACGGCCGTCGCGGGACCTCCCGGCCGGGCATGGACCGCCGGCGAACTGCTCGCCCACGTCCGCGCCGAAGCCGGCCCGCTCGCCGCCGCCTTCGACGCCCGCAACGGCACCACCTCCGTCGGGGAACGGCGCAGGGCACGGCTCGCGCAGCCCCCGCTGCTCGACGAGCCGCTGCCGCTCGGCCTGCGTACCAAGCGCGCCGAACCGGCCGCACCGGCCTGGGCCGCGGCAGTGCCCGGCGGGGACGGCGCCGCGGCGCACGAGATCCCCGAGGACTTCGCCGAGCTGGTACGGGAGGCACGCCGCAAGAACCTCGCGGGCGACCCCGGCAGCCACCGGCTGTGGAACCGCATCGCCGCCCGTCTCGACGACGGCAGCGGCGCCCACGACGACCTCCTCGGCCCGGCGGACCTGCTGCTGGCGGAAGTCGCGGAACACCGCGCCCACGAGCTGGCGGAAGCGGACCGCGACGAGGAGTGCGTCGCCGAGCTGGAGCGCGCGGCCGATCTGTACGACACGCTGGGCAAGCCCTGGCACGCCCTGTCCGCGCGGGCGTTCGCCTTCACCCGGCAGACCGGCTCGCACGAGGAGAGGGCGCGCGAGGAGCAGGGCCAGGGCACGGCCGACCGCCCGGACGCCACCGAGGTCCGGGCCACCGTCGACAAGATCCTGCGCCTCACCGAGGACCTCATGACGGCAGCGCCGCCGGCCGACGGCGTCACCGATGAGGAGGCGGCCGCCTCCGGAGCGGACACGGCCGCGGAACGCGTACGGGAGTACCTCTCCGTGCTGTACGCGTGCGCTCTCGCAGCCCACAACGTGGCGCTGGACGAGAACGAGAACGAGAGCGAACACGACTCTGTGGGGGAGTGGTCGGAAGCGCTCCGCGACCGGCTGCGCGTCGAGGCCGAACGGCTGTCCGTACGCCACCAGGTGGCCGGCGCACGGTGCCTCGCGGCCGACGCCGCCGCACGCCGCTGCGACTTCGCCCTGGCCGAGACCGAGCTCCGCGCGGCCCTGGACGACCTGACGGCTGCCGGACGCCCGTGGCGGGCTCCCCGCATCCGCGGCCAGCTCGCCCAGGTCCTGCTGGCCCGGCAGCAGCCGGAGGAAGCCGTGGAGGCCCTGCACCAGGCCCTGGCCGAAGCCGTACGGTACGACGAAACGGACTTTCCGTTCGCCCCGACGTACGGCCTGCTCGGCCACGCCGCCTCCCACGTCGGGGACACGACGGGCGCGGTCCGCCACTACTCGGAGGCCGCCGACCGCTACGACCGGCACGGCTCCTTCGAGGAAGCGACCGACATCCGGCTGCAACTCGCCGACGTGCTGATGCGCTGCGGCCAGCAGGCCGACGCCGTCGCCGTACTGGAGTCCGTCCTGTCCGACGGGGCCGCCGCAGCCGCCAACGAGCGCCTGATCGCCCAGGTACGCCTGACGCTGGCCCGCGGACTGCGGGAACTGGAGGAGTACCTGCCCGCCGCCGAGGAGTTCCTGCGGCTGGCCGACACCGTCGCCGCCTGGCAGGAGGACCGCGAACTCCACACCATGGTGGCGGCCGAGGCAGCCGTCACCCTCGCCCTCGGCGAACGCTGGGACGCGGCCGACACCGCCTACCGCCGCGCGGTCGACGCACACGAGCAGGCGCCCAACCCGTCCCCCGTCATCCAGATGATGTGCGAGTTCGCCCGGACGACGGTCCTCGCCCGGGAGGCGGACGGTCTGGACGCGGCACTGGAACACCTGACACGGGCGGACGCGGTGCGCGCGGCCGTACCCGAGGACGACGAGGAATTCGTCCACTGGTACCAGCACGGTGCCGTGCGCTACCGCCGCGCCCGGGTGCTGGCCCAGGTGGACCGCTTCCCCGAGGCACTCGTCGAGGCGGAGGGCGCCGTGGTCGCCTACGAGGCGGGCGGCGCGGACGGCGAGGTACCGCGCGCCGAAGCCGTCCGGATCGCGGCCCTGATCGAAGGGAACGGCCTCGGCCGCTACGACGCGGCGGTCCGCCGCCTGGCCACGGCCGTCGACCGCTGCCGCGCGGCGGACCTGCCCGAAGCCGCACGGATCCTCGACGCCCTCCGCCAGGACTACCGCAACCGGGCATCCTGACGGACCGCACCCCACGCGAGCAGCCGGGCGGCGCGGGCCGGGGCGGGTGCGACGCACCCGCCGCCGGTCCACGCGGTCCGGACAGCACCGGCGGACCGGCGGATCGGCGGGAAGGGATGTGCGGGGCGGGGGAGGCAGGGGATAATCACCGGCATGATCGCGCACGACAACGGTGAAGGCGGCCCGTCCGCGGAACAGGTGCTCCGGGCACGCTACGCCCGGCGGCTGCCGGCCTCGCTGGACAAGCTCGCCGGCCCCCGCGGCGGTCAGGTCGAGCTGCCCGCGCACGTGGCCTGGTCGGGGCTGCGGACCTTCGATCTGGACCGGCCCAAGCTGCGGATGAGCATGTACCGCACCGTCCTCGCCGAAGGCCAGCACGAGGACCTGCTGCACCTCCTGGACCGCGACCTGCTGCTGGAGCAGTGGCCGGTCCTGCGCAAACTGGTCAGCAGGCACATCCGAGCGGTGTGGGAAGAGGCCTTTCCCGAGCTCGCCGCGGCCGCCGGCGCGGGGCCCACTGCTGCGTGAGGCTCACCGACCTGCACGGACGGCTGCTGGCCGCCGTCATCGAGATCGGCTCCGACTACCCCCTGGTCCTGGCGGGCGGCTACGCCGTCCAGGCGCACGGCCTGGTCGACCGGCTCAGCCAGGACCTCGACGTGGCCACCCAGGACCCCACGCCGATGGCCCACATCGCCGCACGGGTGGAGAGCGGACTCACCGCACGCGGTTGGCGGGTACACCTCGTCGATGTCGACTCCCTCGCCGCCCGGCTGATGGTCACCGACCCGCGTACCGGCGAAGACTGTGAGGTCGACATCCTCAAAGAACACTTCTGGACCACACCCGTCGACACGGAGCACGGCCCCGTCCTCGCCCTCGACACCGTGATCGGCACCAAAGTGCGCGCCCTCGCCGACCGCGGCACCGCCCGCGACCTCATCGACGTCCATGCCGCCGCCGCACTCCGCGGGCTCCGGGAACTGGAGCGCCTCGGCGCCCGGCACACCCGCGACGACGGGTTCCACCTCGAAGACCTCCACGACCGCCTCGCCGGCTCCGAGTGGATCGACGACGAGGAGTTCGCACGCTACGGCCTCGACGAGGAAGCGATCACCGTCCTGCGCGGCTGGGCGGCGGCCTGGGCCGCCGACGTCCGCCGGCGCCTGCCCGCGCACGGCACCGACGACGAGGGCTGAGCACCTCGCCGGACACCGGCAGGCAGTGCTCCGACCCGGGGGTCGGCTCCTGCCGTCCGCGGACGGCCGGGGAACGACGCCTACGGCACGCCGGGAAGCCGGACCGTGACGCGGAGACCACCGGCGGGGCCGGCCACGAGGTCGAGGGTCCCGCCGTGGGCGCGCACGATGCTGTGCACGATCGCCAGACCCAGGCCGACACCGGCGTGCTCGTCGGTGCGTACGCGCTCCGTTCCGCGCTGGAAGGGTTCGGTGAGGGTCGGTACCAGCTCCGGCGGCAGCCGCGGGCCCGTGTTCTCGACCCGCAGCACGCTCGTGTCGTCGTGCGCCTCGGTGTGGACCGTCACCGTGCCGCCGGAGGGGAGGTTGTGGACGATGGCGTTCTGGACGAGGTTCGTCACCATCCTCAGCAGGAGCTCCGCGGAGCCGCTGGTCAGCGCTGCCCCGCCGGTGACGTCGAGCGCGATCCGGCGCTGTTCCGCGAGGGGAAGCAGCGCCTCGGCGGCTTCTTCGGCGACGAGCGAGAGGTCCACGCCCTCGCGGCGGAAGTTTCCGCGGTCGCCGCGGCTGAGCAGCAGGAGGGCCTCGGTGAGGTCGATCGCCCGCGTGTTGACGACGTGCAGGCGTTCGATGAGTTCGTCCCGGTCCCGCGTGGGGTCCTTGCGGGCGACGTCGAGGAGCGTCCGCGAGATCGCGAGCGGGGTGCGCAGTTCGTGGGAGGCGTTCGCCGCGAACCTCTGCTGCTCGGCGACGTGGGACTCGAGTTGCCCGAGCATCGCGTCGAACGCGTCGGAGAGTTCCCGGAACTCGTCCTGGCGGCCCTTCATACGGATCCGGTGGGACAGCGACCCCCTCCCCGCCATCCGTGCCGCGTCCGTGATCTGCGTGAGCGGTGCGAGCATCCGGCCGGCGAGGATCCAACCGCCCAGGAGGCCGAACACGAGCAGGAGGACCAGGCTCGCGGCCGCGGCGGGGGCGAAGGTGCGCAGCAGGAGGTACCGGTTGGGCGAGATCCCGAGAAGGCCCTGCGAGTTGTCGGGTACGTAACGCAGCAGGAACACCCACACCACCGCCAGCAGGAGGGTGCTGGCGACGAGGAGGAACCCGGCGTAGCTGAGGGTGAGCTTCAGCCGGGCACTGAGCCCCGGGCGTCTACGCATGCGGACGGCTGCCAGGGCCCATGACAGAGCCAGGGCCAGGGGCACGGCCAGGGGCGGGGGTGCCCCCGCCGGTGTCGATCCGGTATCCGACGCCGGGCACCGTGGCGATGAGCCACGGTTCGCCGAGTCGTTTGCGCAGGGCGGAGACGGTGATGCGGACGGCGTTGGTGAGGGGGTCCGCGTTCTCGTCCCAGGCCCGTTCCAGCAGCTGCTCGGCGCTGACGACACCGCCCTCGGCGGCGACGAGGACTTCCAGCACGGCGAACTGTTTCCGGGTGAGCGCGACGTAGCGCCCGTCGCGGAAGACCTCCCGGCGGAAGGGGTCCAGCCGCAGGCCCGCGATCTCGCGGACCGGGGGCCGGGCGTACGCGCGCCTGCGGTCGAGCGCCCTCAGCCGCAGGACCAGCTCCCGCAGCTCGAACGGTTTGGTGAGGTAGTCGTCGGCGCCGAGCTCGAACCCGGAGGCCTTGTCGTCGATCCGGTCGGCGGCGGTGAGCATGAGGATCGGGATGCCGCTGCCGGAGGCCACGATGCGCCGGGCGACCTCGTCGCCGGAGGGGCCGGGGATGTCGCGGTCGAGGACCGCGAGGTCGTAGGAGTTGACGCCGAGCAGTTCCAGGGCGGAGTCGCCGTCACCGGCGATGTCGGCGGCGATCGCCTCCAGCCGCAACCCGTCACGGACGGCCTCGGCCAGGTAGGGCTCGTCCTCGACGATCAGTACGCGCATGTCCCCAGCCTAAGCAGCACGACATATCGCCGACGTATGCCGAGCGGTGCGTCCACCGGGCACCCGACTCAGACCGCCGCTGCCGGAGCGGGGCGGGGCCGGTCCGACGGGGCCTCCGCCGTGGTGCGCCACCAGCGGCGCGAGGCCAGCCCGGCCAGTACGGCGCCGACCGCGTTGACCAGTACGTCGTCCACGGAGGACACCCGGTCCAGCAGCAGGACGTACTGTGCCGTCTCGACCAGGACCGAACAGCCCGCCCCGAGCGCCAGGATCCGCGGCACGGACGCCAGCGCCGGGAACCGCATCGGGGCGAAGAACCCCAGCGCCGCGAAGACCAGCAGGTTGCCGCCGATCCCGAGCGGCCCCATCGTCGCCAGGTCCCGCAGCGGCACCAGGCTCACCGCGCCCGGCGCGGTGCCGGCCCCAGCGGCCCCCGGCATCATCGTCATCCACAGGAACGGAACCGTCCCGTGGACCATGCCCACCTCGGCCAGCGACATCCGCCACGCCGACGTGACGCCCGCGGCGCGCCGGCGGCGGGCCAGGGCCCACACCACCAGCAGGGCCAACGGCACCGCTGCCAGCGTCATCAGCACCACGCCGTTGAACGTGTCGAAGCAGCCGTGCCACCGCCCGGCCAGGCACTTCGGAGCGGACATCATCAGCGGCCGCCGCACGGCGAACACGGCGCCCGCCACACCGAGGACCGCGAGGCCGAGGAGCACGATTCCGCGCGTGCGGAGGAGCGGTGCCGACAGGGACACGTCGTTGTTCATGCCCCCATGGGACAGGGAGGGCCGTCGCGGCGGCGTATCCGATTTCCGATACGCCCGCGATACACGCACCGCCGGACGAAACAGGTGCCCGCGCGCACGGGCCCGGCCGGGTCAGAAGCGCAGTGAGCCGAGGTCGCGGACCGTGTCGGCGAGGGCGCGGATGAGGTCGTTCTCGGCCTCGGTGCGCCAGACCAGGGCGAAGGACATGGCCGGCAGGTCGGGAATGGCAAGCCATCGGAGGTTCGGCATGCCCCAGTACCGGGTGACGTGGCTGGGGAAGCCGTGGATGATCTCGCCCATGCCGACCAGGTTGATCAGCTCGTCGGCGTTGGCCACCTCCTTGACGCGTTCGATGGTCCGGCCCCGCGGGGTGAGGAAGGGCAGGTAGCTGTCCTCCCAGTAGTCCGCCATGCCGGTGGCGGTGGCGTGCGGGAAGTCGGCGAACGTCTCCAGGGCCACGGAATCCCGCTCCGCGAGGCGATGGCCGGAACTCACGGCGAGGACACGGGAGTCGGTGCACAGAACGGGCCCCACGGTGAAGTCCGGTTCGTTCACGGGCAGCCAGACGACGATGACGTCCATGTCCCCGGCGCGGAGCCGTCCGAACACATCGCTGAAGGGCGCCGGACGGATCTGGAGCCCCCACTGCGGGTGCCGCGATCGGAACGCCTTCCAATAGGGGTGCAGATCGACGACGTTGAAGGGCAGCATGCTGACGCGGAGCTGTGCGGTGATGCCGGAGGCGGCCAGCCGGGCGCGCTCCAGGGACTCGTGCAGACCCGCGTAGACCGGTTGGAGATCGTCACGGAACTGCCGGCCGATCTCGGTCAGGCACACGGAACGGCTGGTGCGGCTGAACAGTTCGGCACCGATGCGCCGCTCCTGCTTCTTGATGGCCTGACTGACCCGCGCCTGGGAAACGCGCAGCCGCTCCGCGGTCCGTCCGAAGTGCAGTTCTTCGGCCAGTACCAGGAAGATCTCGATGTCCCGCAGCTCCACCGGCTCCCCTGTTCTCCGGCGATAACCAGGCGGTTATCGAACAGCGCGGAATCTTACATTGATCATGGCCGCCGCTCGCAAGAGGGTTGAGGACATGCGATCCGACCCGCGCGACCGACATGCCCCACCGCCGCAGTACCGCGGGACGGTGTGGTGCCGGCACCTCGTGGAGCCGGGCCGCGCCGATCGGCCGTCTCCAGGCCGAACCCATAGACGAAGGACTCTCCATGACTGAGAAGAACACCAACGTGGTAGTGATCGGCGGCGGTTACGCGGGCGTCATGGCCGCCAACCGCCTCACCCGGCGCGGCGACGTGTCGGTGACGCTGATCAACCCGCGCCCCTCGTTCGTCCACCGCATCCGGCTGCACCAGCTGGTCGGCGGGACCGACGACGCGGTCGTCGAGTACAGAGAGGTCCTCACGGAACGGGCCTCCCTGCTGGTCGACACCGCGACCCGGGTCGACGCACCCGGGCGCTACGTGCAGCTGGCGTCGGGCGCGAGCATCGGCTACGACTACCTGATCTACGCGGTGGGCAGCGGCAGCGCCGACCCGACCGTGCCCGGGGCCGCCGAGTTCGCCTACCCGATCGGCACCCTCGAGGAGGCGGAGCGGCTGCGCCCGGTCTTCGACGCCGCATCCCCGACGGCCGCGGTGACGGTCGTCGGCGCCGGTCCGACGGGGATCGAGACGGCCGCCGAGCTGGCGGAGGCGGGCCGCGCCGTGACCCTGGTCTGCGGCGGCGCCCTCGGCCCCTACCTGCACGCCCGGGGCCGGCGCTCGGTCGCCCGGCGCCTCACCAAGCTCGGGGTGACCGTGCTCGAAGGCCCCGGCACGAAGGTGACGGCCGTGACCCGCGACGCCGTACGGCTCAGCGGCGGCCGCACCGTCGCGAGCGAGGTGACCGTCTGGACCGTCGGATTCGGCGTGCCGGACCTGGCCACGCGCAGCGGGCTGAGCACCGACGCCGTGGGCCGCCTGCTCACGGACGAGACCCTGACCAGCGTGGACGACGACCGTATCGTCGCGGCCGGGGACTCGGCGGCGCCGTCGGGCCTGCCGCCCCGGATGAGCTGCCAGGCGGCGATGCCGATGGGCGCGCGGGCCGCCGACACCGTGCTCAGCCGGATCGAGGGCGAACGGCCCGCCGCGCTCAACCAGGTTTTCGGAGCCCAGTGCATCAGCCTGGGCCGCGGCGACGGCATCTTCCAGTTCGCCGACCGGTTCGACCGCGCGGTGTGGTTCAACATCGACGGCCGTCTCGGCGCGAAGCTCAAGGAGCTCGTCTGCTCGGGCGTCGTCAAGCACCTCGCCGAGGAGGCCCACAAGCCGGGCGGATACAAGCTGCACCTCATGTCCCGGGGCGGCGCGCGCCAGCGGGTCCTGGAGACGGCGGGCGACAACACGCCGGTCACCGCCACGTCGCCCGTCTAGCCGGCCGGCCCCGGGGCCGCAGGGGCCGCGGCCCGGGCCCCGTACCCGCCCCGGCTAAGGGTCCCGCAGCGGCAGCCGCCGCCGCTGCGGGAAGCCGCGGCCGGGGCGCTCCGAGGGACGCTCCCCGCGGTCAGGCCCGGTGCCTGATCGCGGCCAGGGCGTCCTTGACCTCCCGCACCACACGGGCCGCGTCCTCGGGCTCGTTCACCACGTCGGTGTGGTTCATGTCGATGACGAGGACCTCGCTGGCCGAGTAGTGCTTGTGCACCCAGTCGTCGTAGCCGGACCACAGGGTCCGGTAGTACTGCACGAGGCCCTCGTCCTGCTCGAAATCGCGGCCCCGCAGCCCGATGCGGTGCATCACCGTCTCGAAGTCCGCCTTGAGGTAGACCATGAGATCGGGCGCCTTGCGGTACGGCAGACCGTCGATCTCGCGCATCATCTCGTTGAGCAGCCCCTCGTACACGCCCATCTCGAGGGAGCTGATCCGGCCCAGGTCGTGATTGACCTTGGCGAAGTACCAGTCCTCGTAGATGGACCGGTCCAGGACGTTGTCGCCCTGCTTGTACGCCTCCTTGATCGAGGCGAACCGGGTCTGGAGGAAGTACAGCTGGAGGAGGAAGGGGTAGCGTCTCGCCTGGATCTCTTCGGGGCTCGCCGTGTAGAAGAGCGGAAGGATCGGATTGTCCTCCACGCTCTCGTAGAAGACCTCGCTGCCCAGCTCCTTGGCGAGCAGTTCGGCCACACTCGTCTTGCCGATCCCGATCATGCCTCCGACGCAGATCACTGACATACCTCACTTCTCCCTGGGGGTCTTCTGTACGTGGGCGGGTGGGCTGGACACCTCACGCCACTGAGACGCACGCCGACGGGCACGTGATTCCCCGGGAGCTTCATGATCAGCGTCATACGGTCCCCGTCCGGACCGGAATCCCGACGCAGGCCGTGCA
This sequence comes from Streptomyces sp. NPDC006512, assembly GCF_040611935.1. NCBI lineage: Bacteria > Bacillati > Actinomycetota > Actinomycetes > Kitasatosporales > Streptomycetaceae > Streptomyces > Streptomyces sp. NPDC006512. The sequence continues at coordinate 117,404 of NZ_JBEXPG010000009.1, forward strand.
CAGCGACGCCCCGCAGCCCTGCGGCCAGCCTGAATCTTAAATGACGATGCGACCGGGACCGCCAAAGCGTCGGCGGTGCGACGCACTCCGCGACGCACTCCGCGACGTACTCCGCCACGCACGGCCGACAGCCGCGAGCCGCTCCCGGAGCGACGACGGGCCGGCCTGTCAGATCCCGCGCCTAGGCTGTCCCACGGATTCGATCAAGGAGCGGGGCAGTGCGAATAGAGCGTCACCAGGTGGGCGAACCGATCGTGTCGGCGGCACGGCAGGACTTCACGAACCGCATCGGGGGTCAGGTGCGGTCCATGTCGAGGGCCGGCCGGATGGCCACGTACGAATGGCAGGCGATCGCCGAAGAGTTCCTCGACTACCTGGGCGCCCTCTCCGTCGAGACGCCCGACCTCGACACCGCGGAGGCCAAGGCCGCCCTCAAGGACGCCGCCGAGGCCGCGGCCGGCGCCGTCGCCTACGCGGCCTACCACCCGCACTGCACCTTCCAGGTCTTCCTGGAGTACGTGGACTTCGGCATGAGCTACGACCCGGGCGAGGACGCCCCCGAGGAGAGCATCACACCCGGGGAGTGGATCGACGCGCTCTGTCTGTCGGTCCTCAGGGACAAGGCGAAGTGGCACGGCGAGGCCTTCCACTTCGCCCGGCAGAAGTTCGTCGCGGGTGCGCGGGGAACGTCCACCGGCGAGCTCGCCACCGGACTGACGGCCGTGGTCCTGGACGACACCGGCGAGGACGAGGAGTACCCGCCGGGCGCGGAGGCCAAGCTCGCCGCCGTCGACGCGGCGCTGGAGCGCATCGGCGTCCGCGCCGGAGAGACGGGCGAGCCCCTCCTCGACCGGCCGGACAGCGTGGCCCTCCGTGCGCTGCGGGCACTGGCCGCAGCGGAGCGGGAGGCCTTCGATGCCGCCCTGGCCGACCTCCTCATCGGGCACACCATCCTGCACGGCCCCACGGCATCCCCCGGCACCCTGCTCCCGCTCGTCCCCCTGGCCCTCGCCGCGCTCGCCTACCGCACCCTGGGCTGGGCCCCTGCCGTCCGGACCGACTACCTCCCGCACGCGCTCGTCACCGGCTTCGAAGACCGGGGCCCGCGGGTGGCCGGGTTCGGCCGGGACCGGCGGCCGGACGCGGTGGCCGCGCTCGCCGCAGGGCCGCTGGTGGTGGAGCGGCCGGCCTTCGACTGGACGGTGGGCCCGCAGATCGAGGCCATGTACGAGGAAAACGTCCGGGAGGCGCTCACCCCCGTCGACGGGGAGCCGCTCGCCGTCTGGCGGCTCGGCAGCGTCATGGGCGATCAGGAGCGCCTCTTCAAGTGGCGCGCGGGATCCTCCGACGGTGTCACGGACGCCCAGCTCGCGAACCTCCGGTCGGCCTCTCAGATGGGGGCGGCCCTGTTCCGCATCGCCCTGGCGGAACCGGGCACGGAGGTCGAGGTGACCGTCGACGGCCGCACGCTGCGCTACCCGGCCGAGCGGGACGAGGAAGCCGGCGCCGCCGGCTGGCAGAAGGCCGTTGCCCTGGCCCTGATCACCGGAGTCCGCGAGGAACTCGCCCCGCTGGTCCTCACCGGCCCCGCCTTCGCCCGCCCGGACGGCTCCGCTTCTGCCGCCTACCGCGAAGCCCTCCACGCCTACCTGAAGGGCACTGATCCCGAACCGGCCGTGCGGCGGGCGCTGCAACAGGACGAGCAGGCCAAGGACTGGGGCTTCGCCATGCCACCGGCCGTACTGCTGTCGCAGCTCGTGGCGGGCGACGAGGAAAGCTTCAACCTGGCCCTGGCCGACGCGCTCGAAGCCCACCGCGACCACTACCAGGTCGCCGACCGCGCCAACGGCCCGGATGCCTCCGTCAACCTCGACGTCCTCGCCCTGGCCTGCCACGCACGCCGCCGGGGCTGGGCCGTCCGCGTCGAATCCCCGTACCTCCCGCAGGAGCTCCTACGGGCCGCTGAACCCTTCTAGACCCTGGTACGGGGGCGACGGCCTGCGCGCGGGACGGATCCCTACCGCCAGCCGGTCACGGAGCGGATCCGTTCCAGCTCCTCGCCGGTCGGCGTACGGAACGCCAGCCGCTCGCCGTACCAGTCGAGCGCGCCGTTGCGAAGCCCGTCCGCCAGGCACTCAAGGCTCTCGGTCTCGAACATGTCGTTCGCGTCCGCGGGCCGGCCTGGTGCGGCCGTTTCGTACAGGATGACCTGGATGTAGTCGAAAGGCTCCCCACCCCGCTCGTACGCCGTCGTGCCGCCAGCCACGCGCAGGTAGAAAACACGCCCCTCGGCGTCGGCGCCAATCCCCAGAAGCCCATCCAGAGAAAACCGGTCCTGCCCCACCCGATGGCCTCCTTTCCCTCACCGACACCACCACCGGCGGCGGTGGCCGTACCGGCCATTCTCCCAGTCCCGTCCGGCGCACTACCGGCCGGTGGGCGTCTGCTTCAATCAACCATGCCGCGAATCGAACGAACTCTGGCCACCGGGGCTGCCCTCATCGTCTTACTTGCCGGTTGCGAAGCGGGCGGGGAGGCGGACGGAAATTCTCCGGGCAGCGCTATCGGCGTCACCCCGCTGAAGGATTTAGAACCAATTACTGTCGCCGGTGATCCCATGGCGGATGTTCCCGGTTCCGTCACGATTGTGGCCGAAACCAAATTCGGCCACAATCGAATCATCGGCTACGTGAATGACGATTCCTGTGGGCTTCTGACTTTCTCTACGGATGACCCCGCAGCCAATCGTGCCCACTTGGTGTCGAAGTGGCCGGGCCGGGGAGAGGGAAGCACCGCCCCTCCCGCCGGTCCGTACCACAGCGTCTCCGGAGCCGCTGGCGCGAAGGCCTGGGTGTCCCTGCGGTGCGGCCAGAACGCGATGGTGATCGAATATGTCTCCGACGGGCCTGCGGCCCCGCACGACGTCCGAGGCCAAGCCACCGCCGCGCAGCTCGCCGACAACCCCGCGACCGTGCTGATCACCATCGGCGATCCCACCGTGCGCAAGCAGCTCGAGTACTGGGCGAAGAGTCCGGTACGGCCGACCACCTCCGGGCCCATCCGGTAGTCCGTCGATCGCACACCATCGCGCACGGCTAGTCCCGGCCGCACTGCCTAGCGGCGCCAACGTACTTGGACTCCTCGAACCGAGGTCGGTATCGGACGCGGGCGGTGCCGCCCCGGATACAGAGGAGGGCGGGTGCGGGGCCGGATCATGCCGATGGGGAACGGCGGACCAGGCGTGCGTTGAGCACGACTTCGAGCCAGGTGTAGCAGTCACCTGTCCACAGCCCCACCTCGGCCCCGCACCCCGCGCACGCCAGGTTCGGCCCGTCGTGCCCGCCCGGCCCGCAGCAGCCGCCCCAACGGTGCAGGATCTTCGAGGTGCCCACCAAGTCGCCCGGGCTCAGCAGTAGGTCAACCGGCGTTCCGTGTCCCGCCCGGGACTTCCTGAAGCCCTTGGGTGGCGGACCCCATGCGATCCGTCCCGACTGCGGATCGAGGGCGAAGGTGCCCGCCGCCATGCGGGGCGGGCAGGGGTCCACGGGGGAGTCGAGCGGGGTCCAGGTCTCCGCCTCCGCGGGCGGGGGGACCTCGCGCACCGGAGCGGACAGGCGGGAGCCGCACGCGGCGCAATGAAACGTGATCACGACGCCATGATGCCCGTAGCCTGCGCGGAGCTGCGTTCAACTCGGTGGCGTCCGCAGTGGAAGTGGGGCAGGCTCGCGCGCATGGTTTCGGTATTGCAGAACGTGGCGATTGACTGTGCGGATGCCTACGAGTTGGCCCGTTTCTGGAGTGGAGTGACCGGCCGGCCACTGCATCCGGAGGACAAACCGGGTGACCGGGAGACTCAGGTGATGCTGGTGGCGGGCCCAGTGCTGTACTTCAACCAGGTACCCGAGCCCAAGAGGATCAAGAACCGGATCCATCTGTGCTTGCGCCCTGAGACCTCGCGTGAGCAGGAGGTGGAACGGCTGCTCGGCCTCGGTGCCACCCTCGTCACCGATCGCCGGAATCCCGATGGCTCAGGCTGGGCAGTCCTTGCCGACCCCGAAGGCAACGAATTCTGCGTCCTCCGCAGCGACTCCGACCATGCCGCGATGAGTTCCTGACACCCACGCTCAACCCTCGTGGCCACGGGGCCGGCCGCAGCGGGGACCAAGCTCCTTGCGGGAGCCGTCCGCCGATCGCAGGGCTCGTCCCAGACGCCGCCCGGTGGTTCCTTCCGCAGGTCACGCCGCTCGCGAGCCGAGGCTGCACGCTGTGGGCGGCGGCGGGAGGTCTTTCAGGGAATCCACACCCATGCTGTACGGGCTGCTGTACGTTCGGGGCATGGCATCGAAACCCGTCACGATCCGAGTCCCCGAGGAACTCCACGCGCAGCTTCAGGAGCGTGCCGAGGCCGAGGGCACCACCGTCACCGCGCTCATCACCGAGGCCGCGGCCAACGCGGTGCGTGATCCACGCCTCGAAGGGGCGGCCGAAGTGTTCCGCGCGTTCGTCGCAGAGCACGCCGCCGCGTTCGACAAGGGGTTCCCCGACGACGCCCCGGGCCGGCTGGACGCCGCGGGACGGGCCGCCTGACCGTGGAGCTCTCCATCGACATCCGCTGGCTCCTGGAGCGCCAGGCGGAGGTCCTTCCCAAAGAGCCGGTCATCCACGACTTCAGCGCTCTGGTAGCGGCCGTCGGACGCCACCGCGTCAACACCCCGAAGGTCGGCGCCCTCGCCGACAACGCGTGGCGCGCGGCAGCCCTGATGCACTCCGTCATCCGACTGCGCCCCCTCCCGGCCCGCAACTCGCTGTTCGGCGCGGGCACCGCCGTGGCCTACATGCACGCCGCCGGGGAAGCCATCGACGCCCCGTACGGTGCGCTGATCGACCTGGCCCGCGACATCGGCGCCGGGCGGGCCGACGCGTACGACGCCGCCGACCGCATCCGCTCCTGGCGGATCTGACCGACCTGGCCCGAACCGCCGGAGGGGACCCGGCCTCGATCGTCCGGGCGCGGTACGCCCTCTACGTGGAGACGCTCCGGGTCCGGATGCCCCAGCAGCAGTTCGACCTCCTCATGGAGGTCGTCCGCGAGTACGTGAAGGCCGGCGGCGGGCGGTTCCGGCTCGATCTGGAGCCGGAAGAGAGGGCGCTGTTCACCGAGGAGGTGCAGATGGAGCTGCTGAACCTCCTCGGCCTGCTCGGTGCGATGGAACCCGGCCACGAGGACCGGGCCGACCACGTCGTTGCCCGCCTCGGTGACGGCGAGCACGCCAGGGCGGCGATGTCGCTGGTTCCCCCGGACGTCGCGGACGACCCGGAAAAGCTGCGGGCGCTGCGGGACAAGCTCGATGACCGGCAGCACCAGCGCAGGGAGGACGAGCAGGTGGTGGAGGGGATCGCCCGGGCGAGCGGCATGTCCGACGCCTGACGCACATGGGTCCCACACAGGTCCCAGACGGGTCACACCCGGGCAGCAGGCCCTGGCGGGCCGTCTCACGCGCACCCCGGCCAACGGCCGACGACGGGCGACGGGCCGCACCTGATCGGTCCGGGGCGGGCGGCAGGCCGGAATCAGTGGGCCCAGGGCAGGCGTACGGCCTCGACCTCCGCGTCGTCGAGGAGGGCCTCGACGAGCCGGGCGGGGCCCGCCACCTTGGTGGCCCAGAGGTCATAGTCCGTGCACAGGACCCAGGACCGGTCCCGGGCCCAGAGGTTGGACGGGGTCCAGCCGTCCTCCTCGGGGTGGTCGTACAACGCTTTGGCGTCCGCGAGCGTGCCGGCCCGGACGTGCAGGTTGTCGAAGTCCTCAGCCCCCTGCAACAGCGGGTTGTAGTAGGCGAGGCAGGGGGTCCGCGCACCCTGCGGGCTGTGCTCGGTCAGGATGTCGACCAGGCGGTTCCAGTCGGTCCGGTCCAGGCTCCCCTCGGACGCCCCCGTGATGCCGACCGGCCAGCCGCCCGGTTCCCGGAGCGAGGGGAAGGAGCGGTAGCAGGGCAGCCGCCCCTCGGGTGCCACGGGCTCACCGGTCCGCTGCGAGAGCTCCGCCCAGAGCAGTCGGCGCCAACGGGGGCCGTGGGGCTCGCCCGGCGTGCCCCCGAACACGTCCGCGGGGTCGAGACCCGGGATGATCTCGGGCCCGCCGCCGTTCAGCACTGCTCGTTGATACGCGACGAACGACATGTCGGTCGGCCCGAGTACGTGTTCGTACATGGAGTGGAGCACCCAGGCGGCGTCGGGCAGCGCGGGCGGCATGAAGCCGGTGAGCCCGTCATCGTCAGCCAGCTCCCGCAGCCAATCGGTCTCCCCGGCCGCGGCCAGCGGCCACCGGGCGGCCGCCCTAGCAGCGGAGGTCTCGTTCATCGGTTCAGGATCTCACCCGCCGCCAGGGCGAGCGCCGGGATTTTCCACAGGGCGGCCCGCAGGCGTTCCTAGGGACCAGGCGTCGGGGATTCGTGCGGGACCGGCGGGTGGCACGCGGCGCGGGCGTCGTCTTCCTCGGTGCGTTCCTCCGCGCGCGGCCAGTACCGGCCTTCCAGGGCCTCGGCGCTGCGGTTGAGCCGGACCAGGACGTCCTCCAGCTCCCGTACTTCCTCGGGGGACCAGCCGGCGACCACCCGGGCCAGACAGCTCCGGTTGACCTCACGGTCTTCCGCGAGCCGGCGCCCGCCCTCGACCGTGATGCGCAGCTTGCGGGCCATGCCACCGTCCGGATCCGCGACCCGTTCGGCCAGTCCGCAGCGCAGCAGCGCCGCCGTCTGACGGTTCACGGTCGAGGTGTCGAGTCCGAAGGCCTCCGCCAACTGTCCGATGGACATGGGGCCTTGGGTGTCGATCCGGCTGAGCAGCAGGTACGCCGACCGCTCCAGGCGTTCGGGATCGCGCTCGCGCCGGGCAAGCACCTGGTGCCGCGACAGCAGCATCAGCTCCCGCTCCAGTTTCTCCAGCACTGCGCCTCCCGCTCCCTTCCGGCGCTCCATTATCGCGGACCTGTGGACCCGGGGGACCGGCGGACCCCCGCAGGGCCCAGGCTGCGGGCGGCGGGGCGCGAAGACCGGGCGCTGCAATATGCATGATACATAGCGTGTGTACTATGCACTTCTCGTTGTCACCCGACGAGCCACAGCAGCCTCAATCCGGAGGACCCGCATGACCGCCACCAAGCCCACCGCCTCCCGCGCGGCCGAGATCCTCTCCCGGCCCGTCCAGCTGAACGGCCTGACCGTCCCCAACCGCATCGCGATGGCGCCGATGACGCGGATGTTCTCCCCCGGCGGCGTGCCCGGCGAGGACGTGCAGGCGTACTACGCCAGCCGGGCCGCCGCGGGTGTGGGCCTGATCGTCACCGAGGGCACCTACGTCGGACACGCCTCCGCCGGTCAGAGCGACCGGGTGCCGCGGTTCCACGGTGAGGACCAGCTGGCGGGGTGGGCGAAGGTCGCCGCGGCCGTGCACGAGGCGGGCGGCACGATCGTGCCCCAGCTGTGGCACATAGGCATGGTCCGCAAGCAGGGCGAGGCGCCGTACGCCGACGCACCCGCCGTCGGCCCCTCCGGCATCCGCGTCGACGGCACCGAGGGGACCGGCAGGGCGATGACCCGTGCCGACCTCGACGACGTCATCGGCGCGTTCGCCGACGCCGCCGCGGAGGCGGAGCGGATCGGCTTCGACGGCGTCGAACTGCACGGTGCCCACGGATACCTGCTCGACCAGTTCCTGTGGGAGCGGACCAACCGCCGCACCGACGCGTACGGCGGCGACGCGGTGGCCCGTACGAAGTTCGCGGCGGAGATCGTGGCCGCGGTCCGCGAACGCGTCCCGGCGGACTTCCCGGTGATCTTCCGCTACTCGCAGTGGAAGCAGGAGGCCTACGACGCACGCCTCGCGCAGACCCCGGAGGAACTGGAGGCGATCCTGGCCCCGCTGGCGGCGGCGGGCGTCGACGCGTTCCACGCCTCCACGCGGCGCTACTGGCTCCCGGAGTTCGAGGGCTCGGACCTCAACCTGGCGGGCTGGACCAAGAAGCTCACCGGCCGGCCGGCCATCACCGTCGGCTCGGTCGGCCTCGACGGCGACTTCATCCGCGCCTTCGCCGGTGAGGGAGCGGCGCTCGGCGACATCGACAACCTCCTGGACCGCATGGAACGCGACGAGTTCGACATGGTCGCCGTCGGCCGCGCGCTGCTCCAGGACCCTCAGTGGGCGGCGAAGGTACTCGGCAACCGCTTCGACGAGCTGAAGCCGTACGACGCGGAGGCGCTGAAGTCGCTCAGCCGGTAGCCGGTAGCCGGTGGCCGTCCAGGCCTAGCCGGAAGCCGTCCCCGACGGCGGCGCGGCGTCACGGGGCGTGATGCGCTGGGCCCGGTCCCGGCGCGCCACGCCTCGGAGGCCGGGCCCCGGACCCGCGGCGCGTTCGCCGTTCGCGCAAGGGAGGCGGCAGCCGCGCGGTCCGCCTGCGGATCATGCATCTAGGCTTGTGCCCCGTCAGAGAGTCGAGACGGACGACCGGTCGTGGAACGGAGCATGGGGTGCCAGTGGGCCAAGCGGGGGAAGCGAACGACGGGGACCTGATCGGCAAGGTGCTCGGGGGACGCTACCGCGTGACCTCCGTGGTCGGCCGCGGCGGCATGGGCGTGGTCGCGCGGGCCGTCGACGAGCTGCTCGCCCGCGAGGTCGCCGTCAAGGTCCTGCGGGCCTACACCGACTCCAGTGACGCCGAACTCGCCGACCTGCGCACCCGGATGGAGCGTGAGGCGCAGGCCGCCGCCCGCATCCGGCACGGCGGCGTCGTCACCGTGCACGACGTCACGCACGAGCAGGGTCTGCCCGTCATCGTCATGGAACTCGTCGACGGACCCTCCCTCGACGAGGTGGTGACGCAGCGCGGCGCGCTCGACCCGCACGAGGCCGCCGCGATCGGCGCCAAGCTGATGGACGCGCTCGACGCGGCGCATCGCGCGGGCGTCCTGCACCGCGACGTGAAGCCCGGCAACGTACTGCTGGAGCGCGGCGGCCGGGTCGTGCTCACGGACTTCGGCATCGCCACCATCGAGACCTCCGGCGACGAGGCCGTGGCGAAGCTGACCCGCAGCGGTGAGCTGGTCGGCTCGCTCGACTACCTGCCGCCGGAGCGCGCGCAGGGCCGGGAGCCCGGACCGGCCTCCGACATATGGTCGCTCGGGATGACCCTGTACGCGGCGGTCGAGGGCGTCTCGCCGTTCCGCCGCACCTCGGTGTGGTCCACGCTGGCCGCGATCGTCGGCGACCCGCTGCCCGAGCCGCGACGCGCGGGGCCGCTCGCCCCCGTGCTGCGGGCACTGATGGCGAAGGAACCGGAGGACCGGCCCACCGCCGAGCAAGCCCGCGCGATGCTGGAGCAGGTCGCGGCCGGCGGCGACGCGGTCCCCGAGGCGGCGCCCGCCACGGTCCAGCCGACCCCCTCCGCGCCGCCCGTGTCAGCGCCCGTCCCCGGCTTCGGGCCCCCGCCCCCGGCCGGATTCGACGCCGGCGCCGTATCGTTTCCGCAGCCCTACGCCCCCACCCCGCAGCCCGGATTCCCGTCGCACGGACTCCCGCCCGGTCAGCCGTTCACCACCAACCAGTCCGGCTCGGCGGCCGCGGATCGGGCGCGGCGTCGCAGCCGTGCCGCGATGGCCGTGGCGGTCGTCGCCGTACTCGCCGCCGGCGGCGTCACCTACGCCCTGACCTCGGGCGGCGAAGACCCGGCGCGGGCGGTGGCCCCGACTCCGGCACCCGGCGGCTCCCCGGCCGCGGGCGGGCAGCCGGTCGCGCAGACCCCGGCCACGTCCCCCTCCGGCTCCGGGTCGCCCTCCGGCTCCGGACCCACGGCGAAGCCGTCCGCGAGCCCCTCGAAGAAGGGCGCCACGTCATCGCCCTCCCCGAAGGGCTCCTCACCCGCCCCGGCCAAGCCGAGCCCCGTCCCGACGGGCTGCGCCGGCTGGACCCACAGGGACCCGGCGCCGGGCACCTACGGCTACATCTCCGGCGACCACCACCTGCTGGGAGCGCCGTACCAGCAGTGCCCGAAGGGCAGCCTGGTCAAGAACGGCACCAAGCTCTGGTACCAGTGCTACATCGTCAATTCGTACGGAAACCAGTGGACGTTCGTGCGCGTGGACGGCACGAACGCCACCGGCTGGCTGTACAACCGCGACCTCAAGGGCCAGAAGGGCTCGTCCCCCGCCTGCTGAGACGACGCACCGCCCGCCGGGCCCTCTACCGGTACGCAGACCGCAGCGCCCGAGCTGCGCATGCGCCGGCGGAGCCGATGGCGGCAGGGTCCTCTCCTGCTGTATATTGGATCTTGAGCTCGTGGCCGTGAACGGCGGCTGACGGGTCTGGCGTTGGTGGTCCAAGGAAAGACACCCCACTTCCCGTGGGGGGATGCAGGTGCAAGGCCTGCCCAGCGCTCAACCAAGGCCCCGGCCTCCTTCAGGAGGCCGGGGCCTTCTTGCGGAGCGGCTGGACCGCCGCGGCACGCCGAGGCTCCGCGCCGGCGGCCGTTTCCCCGCCCCGCCGACCCGGGCCCGGACCTGTCCACGCCCCGGGACCCGGGACCCTTCGACACCTCGAGCTTCAGGCGGGGCGTTCCCCTTGTTCGGCAGGGGGCAGCAGATCCTTCGCCCTGCGCTCCATCAGGACCGGCAGGTAGGCACGGACACGCGCGTACCTGAGCTCCTCGTACGCCGTCCTCACGGAACTCTCCACCAGCTCCGGGTCCAGCTCGGGATGGGCCGCCAGCAGTCGCTCCACCACCTGGCGGATGGTGAGGCCATCCTCCGACTCCGCCACCACGGACCAGCCTTCCCTCGAGAACCGACCCTGCTCAGTCTCCCGGAGCGGCTGCCGGCCCGGAAGTCGATCTTCCGTCGCTCTGCGCGTACCCCGGCCGTACCCACCGGCCCGAAAGGGCCGCCGTACCGACTCCGGCTCCCGGCGCACGGGAGGCACCGCCCTCGGCCTCCTCGGTTCTACCGGGCCCTGCTTTCATCCGATCGGGGGAAGCCTGCCGCCGCTGCCGAGCCGCTGTGCCCGCGGCGGCTGGGTTCATCGGCCCGTTGGTGCCTGAGGCGCGCCTCCGTACGAGGCGGCCAGCGCTTCGGCGACAGCGGTTGCATCTGCGTCGGCCACCTCGGCCGGGTACGCGGGCAGGAGGTCGTCCCAGACGGGCAGCCACGACCCGTACAGCTGGGTCTGGCCCTCGGGCCGGGCGAAGAACCACACGTGGAGGTGTGCGGACCCGTCCCCGATCCGGTAGACGTGGGCCCGGCAGATGTGGGGCAGTGCCTGCACGTGGCGGACGATGTGAGTGGTGAGCACGCCCAGCTCGGCGGCCAGCTCGTCGGGCAGGTCGGCCATGTCGAAGTGGTCGCGGGGGTACAGCATCAGCACCAGCGGTACACCGACGCCCGGTATCCGGGCCAGCCGCCAGCGGTCGTTGAGCCAGACGCCCTCGTCGCGGGAGCGGCACTCGGCGCAGTCCGCCGGGTCTTCGCCGTGCCGCGGCGGCTCGGGCAGAACGGGCGGGCGGAGCGCGGACACGCGCAGTCCGTCCGCTTCGAAGGGGCTGATGTCCCAGCCGGTCATTCTCGCCAGCGGAAGCCGAAGCTCATCATCCGCTGCCGCACGCGCGTGGTCGTAGAACTCATCGGGTCGCAAGGCCATGATCATAAGACTAGCTGCGCCCTGCACCTTGCCGGCGGTCCGCAGAAATCGGCGGGCGACCTGTCGTAGTCAGTGAATTGGTGACCCGGGCGGGTCTTGGTCGCCCGAGCGAGGCAGCGGCCACGCCGGCTCACTGACCTGTGGGGGGCGGTGCGTTGGCCGTCGGGGGAGAGGGAGCGTACCGGTGCGGACGACGGTTCCCGACGGCCGCACCGGCGGAAGCGGGGCGGTCGTCGTCACCGTTCCGCGGTGGGCGTGGGCAGGTGGTGCCACGCGTGTCCGCAGGCGCCCTTGCAGTACGTCTGCCTGCGGCGGGTGTCGGCGACGGCGAATACGGAGACGAGTACACGGAACGCCTTGACGTGTTCGTCGGCGGGGAGGCTCGAGAAGCCGTAACGGGGCGGGTTCATGCAGATCATCACTGAGGGGTTGGCAGTGGGCTTCACTCCCGACCGCGCGACTCCTGCGCGGCCGTCCGCTGCTGTGATGTGTGCTTGCATCGCGTAGCCGGCGACCTCGTTCAGCACTGCCCGCCGGCGTTCGAGGGACAGGTCGGTGAACCAGGTTGCCCCGTCGTCCAAGGTGCGGAGCTCTTGGGCGATTTCGTTGACGACCTGCTCGGTCTCGCGCCTGAAGGAACTTTCGTCCGCACTGCTCGTCTCGGTCATCGACTGATCATTCCATGTGGCCGGTTCGGATCGGGGGTGGGCCGGCAGGACCCGGCGTATAGCCTCGTAGCGATCGTCGGCGCTGAGCGAGTTGCGCGCAGGCGTGAGTACGGAGACAGTGGATGGCGCTTCGCTAGGAATGGAAATGTCTGCAATAGAGCGCGAATTCAGCGTCAGGGGAGGCCAGGTCATGCGACTGCCCTTCGGTACCGTCGGAGGGGTCGGGGCGATCGCGGCGCAGGAAGGTCAGCCCGCGCAGGTGCGACTGTTCATCGAGGTACCGGGCGGTGCGAGCGGACCACGAACCCTGCCCCTGGGAGCCGAGTTCGCGCTGGCCAACGGCTCCTGGGCCGTCGCCGAGATCAATGGTCCGGGCAGCAGCGAGTGGTCCGTCCGCCTCCAGCGGACCGACTGATACCCGTACCGAGACAGCCGCGGCGCCGCGGAGTCCCGCCAGGTTGCGGGACGGAGCCGCTCCGGCTACTCAAGCGGCGCTCGCGGAAGGAAGCACGGCACACCCGCCAACGCCAACCGCACCATCTCCATCAATGCGGCGGGCCCACGATCTCCGTGAGCGCGGCAAGGTGGCGCCGGTAGGTGGCTGCTCCGTCCTCGGTCAGACGCAGCCAGGCCCGCGGCCCACGTCCGACCTGTCCCTTCTCGGCCGATATGGGGTCAGGGCGTGGTGGCGGGGTGGAGCAGTCGGGCCGCCTCGAGGGTGGTGCGGGCGAAGGCGCGGGTGGCGGGGGTGTTGTGCGACTTCAGCCAGACGGGCGCCCAGTCGAGCCGGAGTGAGCCGGTGAACGGGACGTAGGCGATGTCGGGGCGGGTGTAGAACCGGGTGACCTGCGCGCCGACGATGCCCGCGCCGGTTCCGGAGGCGATCACTTGCAGGGCCTCCAGGAACGTCTCGATCTCGGGGCCCGGGGCGATCGGCCGGCCCTGTGGCGTGCGGTCGGGCCAGCGGTCCGAGAGCCACTCCCCGGGCTGTACGCCGGCGACGCGCAGGAGCGCGACGTCGGCCAGGTCCTCCAGGGTCACGCTTTCGCGCTGGGCCAGGGCGTGGTTCGCAGGCAGCCCGAGCATCAGCGGCTCGGAGAGGACCACCGGTCCGACGACTATGTCGGGTTCGGTGATCGGCAGGTGGAGGAGCAGGACGTCGACGTCGTCCTCGCGGAGCCGCGCCAGGGCGTCGAAGAGCTGGACCTCGCGGATGCGGACGCGCCAGCCGGGCTCGCGTTCGGGGAACATGCCGCCCGCCCGGTGGGCGATCTGGCCGGCGGCGACACCGATGAAACCGACCCGCAGGACGTTGGTGGTCTGCCGGGTGCTGCTGACGGCGCGGGCGAGGGCGGCCTGGATCTGCTCGTACGCGGGCCAGAGGTCGTCGTGCAGCTGGTGGCCGAGCGGGGTCAGGCGGACGCGACGGTTGGACCGCTCGAACAGCGGCGCCCCGACCTGGCGTTCGAGCTTCTTGATGAGCTGGCTGACCCTGCCGGTGGTCACGCGCAGGCGTTCCGCGGTACGCCCGAAGTGCAGCTCTGCGGCCAGTACGAGGAACGCTTCCATTTCCAGGCGTTCGAGCACGCGGTCCGCCACCCCCTGTTGAGCCTCGCTAAACGCAGGTTCCAGTATCTCTCGTTGATCAACCGGATTTCGCTGGGCACCCTGGTCAGATCGGCGCGGCCGCTGCGGGAGGCCCGCCACGAGGGGCCGTCGTGTCCCTCGTCCGGCTCGCGTACGACCGTTGAGGCTTCCTCAAGGAGTAGTGGTTGGGCAGAACAGTCGCGTTGTCCGGCTACCAGTGGCAGGCGCTCTTCCCGGCTGACCGGCCGCCGCGCCTCGCACGCGCGGGGCCACGCGAGGGGCCGCTCGCCGGACGGGCAGGTCCGGCAGGACCGGCAGGACCGGCACCGTCAAGGGGATGACGGAACGTTTCGGCTACGACACGCGCGCCTGCTGGGCGCGCACGGGGGTGGGGGAATGAACGACACATCGGGGCTGGAAGTCCTTGGCCTCAACAGAACCCAGGAGGCCGTCTACCGCAGCCTGTTGGCGGGATCGGCCGAAGGGGTCGAAGAGCTCAGTTCGCGCCTGGGGATCTCCACCGGTGACGTCGGCGCCTGTCTGGAGCACCTCCTCGACATGGGACTGCTCCAGCCCTCGCGGGACCGGAGCGGCACGCTCCGGGCGGTCAGCCCGGAGATCGGCTTCGACATCATCCTGCGCCGCCACGAAGCCGAACTCCTGCACCGGCAACGGCAGATCACCCTGGGCAAGGAGATCGTGGCCCGGACCGTCGCCGCCTTCGCCCGCGAGCACGGACCTGCCGACTCCGAGACGGGAGAACGGCTGATCGGCCTCGACGCCATCCAGCAACGGCTGGAGACCCTCACCCGTCAGCTCCGCGACGAGTGCCTGGCCATCGAACCCGGCGGAGCCCAGTCCCAGGCCAGTCTGGACGCGGCCCGCCCCCTCGACGAGAGCGCACTGGACCGCGGCGTGCGCTTCCTGACGATCTACCAGGACAGCGCCCGGAACGACCCCGCCACTCACGCCCACGCCCGCTGGATCAACGAGCGGGGCGGTCAGGTGCGTACCTGCCCCGAAACCCCACCCCGCCTGATCGTGTTCGACCGGCGGATCGCGATCGTCCCCATCGACCCCTCCCACACCCGCAAGGGCGCTCTGTGCACGACCGCCCCCGGGATCGTCGCCGCACTCGTCGTCCTGTTCGAGCAGACCTGGGAGAACGCCGTACCCCTGGACGCCGACCCCCGTACCGAAAACAGGGACGGCAGGGGCCTGGCGCCCGCGGAACGCGGCCTGCTGAAACTGCTCGCGTCAGGCATGACCGACGAAGCCGCCAGCAAGCGCCTCGGTCTTTCCCTGCGCACCGTCCGACGTCAGATGGCCGCTCTGATGGAACGCCTCGACGCCACGAGCCGCTTCGAAGCGGGCCTGAAAGCCAGCCAGCGGGGCTGGCTGTAGCCGGGCGCAACCCTCACCTGCGGGCCGGCGGTACGGCACTCGCCGGGCCGGCCGGTTACTCGTACCGGTACTTCAGCGAGTCCGCCTCATCCTGCTCGATGCCGGCGATCGTCAGCTCCGGCATCCGCAGCTGGGCCAGCGTCACCTCGGCGGAGGTCGGCTGGGCGTCCGCCGGCAGCCACTGCTCCGGCTTCCAGGCCCCGCTGCGCAGAAGGGACTTGGGGCAGTGCGGGTAGACCTCCTCGATCCCCAGAACCAGCGCACTGGCCGGCGGCTTGCCCACGGCGGTCAGCTGCGACAGCAGTTCCGGGCGGGTGGAGACGACAGCCCGGCCGTTCACCCTGAGCGTGGTGGTGCGCCCCGGGATGACGAACAGCAGTCCGGCCCGTCCGGTGGCGATGACGTTCTGCAGGGTGTCCAGACGCTTGTTGCCGGTCGCGTCCGGTATCGCCACCGTCCGCGCGTCCAGGACGGAGACGAAGCCGGCGGGGCCGCCGCGCGGGGAGACGTCACAGTTGCCCTCGGCGTCCGCGCTGGAGACCAGTACCAGCGACGAGCAGCCGATCAATCGCCGCGTCTGCTCGGTGAGTTCGGTCATCTGCTTCCGCACGGCCGAGTCCTTGGGGAGTGCGTAGGCGCGGCGCAGTGTCTCCTGGTCGGGCACGGCGTCGCGGCGGAGCGAGTCGAAGGCGCTGCCGGCAAGGGGTGTCGTCATGCCCCCGACCCTAATGGGCCGACCTGCGATTGATCTTGGTTGGCGAATACGGGGACATCGATACCCGCCCGCCACGACCGCACAAGGCGCGCAATTCATGCCCGAGGGGGCTGCGCGCCGTAGTCGGCCGCTCGTGTACTCAGTGCTGTGAAAGGCTGAGCGGCATGCCCCAACACCTGCGGTTCTTCTTCGAGTACGGCGTCGACACCCCGTTGTGGCCAGGTCCGTCGGGCACACCCGACCTCGACAGCCCCTACGGGTACCCGTGCGCCCCGGAGGAACTGCCCATCACTACGGCTACCAGCCACGAGCTCACGCGGCTCGCCGACCTGTACCAGTCCTCACTGGACTGGGACCACCCGGCGGGTCCCTCGCCCTGGACCGGTGAGCAGGAGAAGTCGTTCCAGTGCGAGGCCGATGCAGCACTCGCGGCCTTGCGCCGCGAGCTCGGCGACGGCTGGACGGTAGAGGACCGAAGGCGCTGAGTCACGCCGGAGGCCAACAAGCGCGTCGCAGCCGGCCAGCTGCGGTGCTCAGCCACGCGTGCCCCGGACCGGGGCGACCGACAGCGAACCGAAAGGAGCCGACCCGCATGAGCCGCGCCCTCCACCTGCGCCACTACACCCATGCCGACCTGTCCGGGATACGGCAGACCCTCCTCGACGTCCACGCCGACTCCTACGCCGACGACCTGGACGACCCCTTCACCCAGCGCTTCCCGTGGTTCGTCGACCACTGGGGCGAACACCCCGCCTTCGCCTGCGTCATCGCCTACGACCAGGACAAGCCCGCGGGCTTCGCCTACGGAGCGCCGTCCAGCCCCGGACACGAATGGTGGCGAGACCACCTCGACCCGGCACCGGCGAAGGACACCACGTTCGCCGTCGCCGAGCTCATGGTCCGCCCGGCCTGGCGCAAGAGCGGTGCGGCCCACGCCCTCCACGAGACCCTCCTCGCCGCGCGCACCGAGGACCTCGCTGCGCTCCTCGTCGACACCACCCACCCCCGGGTACAGGCGCTGTACGAGCGTTGGCGGTACCGCAAGGTCGGCGAACGCCGGCCCTTCCCCGACTCACCCCTGTACGCGGTCATGCTCCGTCACCTGACCTCCCCGAACACCGACACCGCACGGGACAGCGGTCAAGGAGTGCCGAGAACCTGGGGCTGGCCCCGTCAGGATCGGTAGGGGTACAGGGCGACGCTCTCCGATCCGACGCTGATCTGTACCCAGGAGTCGTCCAGGCCGGTGGGGATGGGTGATGCCAGATCGAGCAGCACGGACCACTGGCCCATCTGGAGACAGGCGGCGCCGTCGTCGGCTAGGCACAGGCGGCCGATCATGACCACCCGGTCACCCTCCTGCCGGAGTTCCGGCCTGGCGGCAGCGGCTGGCCGGGTGTTCTGGCCCCAGTGGATGTCCTCGTCGACGGTCCATTCGATGAGGTGCCGGCCGTCCGCTTCTCGCGGATCACCGCGCCAGAGCACCACGGCGGACCCGATGGGGGTGTGAACCCGAACAGTCATGTGCTGCTGCGGGGTCTGCGGCAGGCTCTCCGTGCGGACGAACATTGCCTCATCATCCACGACGCCACGTCTCAGAACCGACGAGGACGCCGTCGCGGTTCTCGATGCCGCTCGGGAGGCGGTGAAGGGAGTTGGTGTCGTCGCAGTTGATAAATTGAGGGCCGGGCTCGGCGCCGGCCGGGCGGGGCGGGAGATTCTCGGCAAATGGCGTGCTCTGTACGGCAAGTGGCAGCTCGGACGCGGCACGTCAGCGTGCCGGCGTGAGCGAGACCAACGACCTGACACCGGCGGAAGAGCGCATATGGCGGGCCTTTCCGCGAGGCGAGTCCGTGGACTTCTGTGCCGCCGAGGACGAGGATCCGGCGCTCGGCAGCGCCTGGGGCGCCGAGCGGTCCGTACGGGCGAGTGTGCTGCGGGCATTGCTCATCAAGGCTCCGCAGGAGGAGGGCGAGATCGCCGCGCTCAAGATCACGGGGGTGCGGATCACCGGCGTGCTGGACCTGAAACACGCCACGATCGACGCCGCCATCCGGCTGAGCCGCTGCCAGTTCGACGGCGTTCCCAACCTGTACGGTGCCCAGTTGCGCCAGCTCAACCTGAGCAAGTCGGTTCTGCCGGGCCTGACTTCGGCGACCTTGAAGGTCGAGGGGGTGGTGCGGATGACGGGCTGCCGCATGCGGGGGCCGGTGCGGCTCGGCGGGGCACAGATCTCCGGGGCGCTGTTCATGGACGACGCGGAGTTCTCGGCGCCGGACGACTCCGAGCCGGTGCTGCAGCTCAACCAGGCCGTGATCGGTGCCGACCTGTGGGCGCCGAACATGCGAGCGAACGGACAGGTACGGCTGACCGGCGCCTCGATCGCGGGGCGGATGAACGTTCAGGACGCCGAGTTCAACCATCCCGACGGCACCGCACTTGACGCACAGAACCTCAACGTGGCAGCCCATGTGCGGGCGCGGCGCATACGCACGCGGGGCGGGATCGAGCTCCGGGGCTCGCACATATCAGGCCGCCTGGACCTGCTTCAGGCCCACCTGTCCCATCCGGGCGACACGGCCCTGCGGGCCAGTAGCTGTGTCATCGGTGAACTCTGGCTGCAGCATGGTGATCGCATCGAGGGCGCCCTGAACCTGAGACGTTCCCGAATAGAGATCATGAACATCGAACCGGAGATGCTCCCGGACCAGGTGCACATCAGCAACCTCACGTACACCGTACTCACCCCGCACGAGCCCGCCGAGAGGCGCCTGCCCATGCTGGAGCGGGAAGGCGACCGTTACGAGCCTTACGGCTACGAGCAGTTGACGGCTGCCTACCGCCACGTCGGCGACGACGACGCGGCCCGGCTCGTCCAACTCGCCAAGCAGCGCCGCCGACGCTCCACGCTCACCTGGTACGGGCGGCTGGCGGGGTACCTCCAGGACGCCGTCGTCGGCTACGGCTTCCGCCCGCAGCGCGCGGCCGTCTGGCTGCTGTCGCTCATGGCCATCGGGTCGATCGCGTACGGCCTGGACCACCCACGCCCCGTCAAGGCCGGCGAGGCGCCCGCCTTCAACCCCGTCTTCTACACCCTCGACTTGCTCCTGCCGATCATCAGCTTCGGCCAGGAATCGGCATTCGCCCCTGTCGGCTGGCATCAGTGGCTGTCGTACGCCCTGATCATCACCGGCTGGATCCTGGCGACGACGATCGTCGCGGGCGTGACGCGTTCGGTGAGCCGCCAATGACTACCCTGACGTTCCCCGCCGGCGGCGCCGTCGCCGAGTTCGTGCCGCGCGCATCCGCAGCGCCGGCACGACGAGCCCTTCGGCGCGGTGACCCCGGGACGCGCTGGGGTCGAGGGCCTCGCTCCCGCAAGACCTGATGGCGTGAGGGTACCTATCATGGGGACATGAGTTCGAATATGGGCGCTGAGGCGCGACCGGAGCTGAGTGCGGCGTTGAGCGGCGACGAGCTGGCCCGCTGGTACTGGACGCTGGCCGAGCTGACCGCGCTCGCCCGGGAGATCGGGGTGCGGCGGAGCGGCGGGAAGGCGGCGCTGACGGAGCGACTGCGGGCCGCATTGGACGGCGTCGCCCCGCCGGCCGAGCCGTCCCGGACGCGCAGCGCGGGCCGCCAGCTCGCCGCGCCGGTGAACGGCTCCACCCGGATCCCCGAGGGCCAGCGGTGCAGTCAGGTGCTGCGCGAGTACTTCCGCCGCGAGATCGGCCCGGGCTTCCACTTCGACGCGTACATGCGAACGTTCATTGCCGAAGGCGCGGGGCGCACCCTGGCAGACGCCGTCGCACACTGGCACGCCACGCGCCGGGCCGCTGCGCGGCCGCAGGAGATCGGCTCGCAGTTCGAGCTCAACCGCTTCCTGCGTGACTGGCGTGCCGAACATCCCGCCGGCAGCCGTACCGAAGCGCTCGCCGCCTGGCGCGCTCACCGCGACCTGCCTCGCAGCCCGGCCGCGGGGTGACCGACCCGACCACCCCGGCAGCCGGTGCAGACACCCCGCGTGGACATGCTCGAACAGGGGAAAACACAGGCCAGGAACTTCCTGGACATCAAGCGTGATTGAGGTTCTACCGTGTCTCCTACGTGATCATCTGACGACGGGAAACAGCCCATGATCCTCGTGACCGGAGCCACCGGAAACATAGGCAGTGCCCTCCTCAAGGAGCTGCACGCACACGGTGTCGGGCCGCTGAGGGGGCTCACTCGTGATGCCGCCCGAGCCGCTTTCCCCGACGGGGTCGAGGCCGTGGAGGGCGACTTGGCAGAGCCTGCGTCGTTGAAGCCGGCGCTGGACGGGGTGCGCTCGCTGTTCCTCTTGTCGAGGCTGGGCCCGGACGCCGACATCCTCGAAGCCGCCCGGCAGGCGGGCGTCCGGCACGTCGTGCTGGTGTCGTCCATCACCGTCCGGACCCACCCGCACCTGGGCCCCGCCGGCGAGAACCTGGCGGTGGAACAGGCGCTCAAGGCGAGCGGCATGGACTGGACGGTCCTGCGGCCGACACAGTTCGCATCGAACGCCCTGATGTGGGCCGCGGCCATCAGCGGCCACGAGACAGTCCACGCGCCGTACGCCGATACCGCGCTGCCGACCGTCCATCCCGCGGACATCGCATCGGTGGCCCGCGTGGCACTGACCGAGCCCGGCCACCGGGGACGCACGTACGCCTTGACCGGTCCAGAGCCGGTGACCGCCCGACAGCAGGTCGAGGCCATCGCGGCAGCACTGGGACGGCGGATTCCCTTCGCCGAGATCAGCCGCCGCCAAGCACACGCACGAATGGCCGCGGTGTTCGGCGCCGACGCCGCGGACGCGGTGCTCGACGTCACCGGCGGCGACGTCAACGACGAACTGCTGATGGTGCGCGACACGGTTTCACAGATCACCGGAATCCCGGCCCGCCCCTTCCGGCAGTGGGCTGCAGAGAACGTCGATGCCTTCCGCTGAACCGCGACCCTCGGGATGGGCCGGAGTCGGTGGGTTGGGCGGGCGCGCGGGTTGTCGCCGGTAGCCGAGCGCGGCGTGAACCGTGGTGCAACCGCGGCGGGTTCTGTGACCGCTGCTAGCCTCCCGTTCATGATCAAGGGTGGTCTGGTAGGCCGAATAGGCCGCATGGCGGGGGACAACGGGCCGGAACGCGTGCTGATCGCCGCCAGTTTCACCAACCGGGTCGGCAACGGGCTGTTCAACGCGGCGTCGGCGCTCTATTTCACCTTGGTCGTGGGCCTGCCCGCGGTGCAGGTCGGCGCCGCGCTCACCATCGCCGGAGTGATCGGCTTGTGCGCGGGGATACCCGGAGGGCATCTCGCCGACCGGCGCGGGGCGCGTACGATCATGATGCTGGCCCTCGTGGTCCAGGCGATGTCGATGGCGGCCCTCGTCCTCGTCGAGAGCTGGGCCGCGCTCACGATCATCGCGACGGTCGACCAGATCGCCGCGGCGGCGGGTGGGGCGGCCTGGGGCGCTCTGGTGGTCCGGGTCGGGGGTGACCGCCCGGCCCGGTTCCGGGCGAAACTGCGCACCTTCGTCAACCTGGGCGTCATCCTCGGAACCGTCGGTGCCGGGCTGGCACTGGCCGCGGACACCCGCGCCGCCTATGTCACGCTGATCCTCGGCAACGCGGCGAGCTTCGCCCTGTGCGCGGTGCTCCTGCTCCTGCTGCCCCGCTATCCGGTGCTGGCGGCGCCACCGCAGCAGCGCCGCTGGCTCGCTTTCGCGGACCGCCCGTTCCTGACGTTCACCGCCCTCTACGGAGCCATGGGACTGCAATACCCGGTGGTTTCCCTGCTCCTGCCGATCTGGATCTCCGAACACACCGAAGCGCCGCGCTGGACGGTGGCCGCACTGTTCGCCGTCAACGCCGCCTTCTGCGTACTGATGCAGACCCGGATCGGCTCCCGCATCGAAACCCCGCACGACGGCGGCCGGGCGTTCCGCACCGCGGGGCTGCTCTTCCTCGTCAGCTGCCCGATGATGGCGCTGGCGGCGTACACCCCGGTCTGGGCGGCAGCGGGACTGGTCCTGGCAGCGATCTTCGTCCACAGTCTGGGAGAGGTCTGGGAATCCTCGGCGGGCTTCGCCCTGGGCTTCGGCCTCGCCCCCGACCACGCGCAGGGCCAGTACCAAGGCGTACTCGGCCTCGGCTTCAGCGCGGGCCAGGCTCTCGCCCCCGCGATCCTCACCACGGTCGTGCTCGGCCTCGGCACGACGGGCTGGCTGCTGCTGGCGCTGTTCTTCGCGGCGCTGGGCGCTGCCGGCCCCTCCCTTGCCCGCTGGGGCCTGCGGACCCGGCCGCAGCCGGGCGTCGCCGCGGAAGTGACGGGATGACCGGGCAGCAGGGGTCAGCAGTCCTGCACCCCATTGGGTCAGCCCGCCGGCCGAGGATGTCGGCGATGGCGGTGGTGGGGGTTTCGGGCCGGGCCACGGCGAGCCGCTGGATCTCCGTCACGTGCTCGGCGAGCCGGCCGGGCGCATGCCGGCAGACAGGGTGAATCCGTGCGCCGCGTCCAGTAGGTGGCGTGCAGTTGTACGGGCCGGTCGTCCTCGTCGGTGAAGAACACCGCGCCGACGCACGGGGATTCCTTTCGAAGGGGTGCGGTGGGCCCACCGGTCATGGGTGTCGGGTGGCGTGGAGTCGGTGCAGGGTGCGGTGCCCGCGTTCGGTCACCTCCGGGTCGTCGTGGCGGGTTCCGTAGGCGATGCCGGAGACGGCGTCGAAGGCGGCTTCGCAGTCCAGGCGGAGTTCCTCGACGGGGGTGAGCGGTCTTCCGTAGCCGTCGAGGAACGCGGTGCGCAGGTCCGGGCGGCCGGTCCAGGTGTCGCTCAGCCGCGCCAGGTCCCGTGTCACGGTTCCGTACTCGGACCGCTCGAAGTCGAACAGCTGTGGTTCGCCGTCGTCGGCGAGCAGAACGTTGCGGTACTGCAGGTCCCCGTGGGTGGGTACGAGCGCGGGCCGAGGGAGGTCCGTGTAGGCGTTGGCCAAGCCGAGGACCAGCTCCTCGTCGCCATCGGCCAGGTACGGTCGGGCGTCCTCCAGGTGGCGTTTGACCCTGTCGGCGGCCGTCGCGGATCCAGCGGGCCGCCCGGGCGCGCTGCCGTGGAGGGCGCGGACGAGACGGCCCAGACCGTGCTGGACGCGAGCCTCGCCGGCAGCGCTGAGGCCCATGCCGTGCAGCGGGCTTCCGGCGAGCGCGGTGACGACGACGGTCTGCGCCGCGGTGTCGGCCGCGACGAGGCGGGGAGCCCGCGGCCCGAGCGCCGGTACCCACGACCGGTACGCGGCCACTTCCCGGTCGTGGAACTTCGGCCCGCGGTGCCGTTTCAGGAACCAGGTGCCCCCACCGGTCCCTGTGAGCCGCCACACCCGGCTGCCGGCGCGCAGCCAGGAGACTTCCGTCGCCTGCTCGATCCTGCCGATGGCCTGCTCGGCGAACGTCCGCAGCCGACGGGGCAGTTCCACCCCGCCTGCCGGCGGTCCGGCCAGCAGGTGGGTACGGTCGGGGCCGTCCGGGCCGTACTCGACGGCGTCGCCCGGCTGCTGGAAGTGCACGGCGGCGGGCAGGCCGGCGCGGTAGGCGTCCAGCCCGGCCCGGCAGTACGCCACCATCGGCCCGTGGAGGGCGTCCAGCGGGTACCAGTCCATGCCGTCGCAGCGGTCCGGCTCCATGATCCGAGGCTGCCCGGACCACCTGCGCACCTCGAAGAAGACGCCCAGGCGGGAGCGGGATCCGATGGGCGGATGGTGGTGGACGGTGACGGCCGCGGTCACGTCCTCCGCCGCGACGACGACGCCGGTCTCCTCGCGGGCCTCCCGGATCACTGCCGTGACCATGTCCTCGCCCGGGTCGAGGTGCCCGGAGGGAAGGTGCCACAGCCCGGCCGCGTACACCGGCCCGGCGCGGCGGGACAGCAGTACCTCCGAGCCGCTCTCGCCGTCGCGGCGCAGGATGGTGGACGTCGACGGGCACGGTGTGCCGTGCGCCGCCGCTCACCACGAGGCCTTCGGGCGTCGGGCGAGGAGCACGGGCTTCGTCGTCATGCGTTGATCTCCTTGGTCGGTCGGTCGCTCGCCCGGTCGGGGGCCGCGCCTTCTCCTGGCGCTTCCCGCCCGGGGGTGGTGGTACGTGACCAGGACAACCGTTCATGTCCCGCTCCGGCACTGACCCATGGGTGGCCGTCGGGTTCGAGGTGCAGTCGGTAGGAGGCGGGCGATCCGCCGGCGGCTTGCGCTGTCCTGGATCTGCGCGCGGACGTCCCGGGGCGGGTGTCACGGGCCCGTTGGGCCGGGGAGGTCATGTCCGGTCCTTGGTGGGTAGCGTGTCGTGGTTGCCGACGGGCTGCCCGGGGACGCGGTCGGCGAAGGCCGCGGCCTGGACGAGGTAGGCGTCGCGGAAGTCCCCCGTGCCGGTCTTCTCGTCCATCAGCACGTCGAAGGTCCCCGATTCCGCGACCCGCCCCTCCTTCAGGACATGGATCAGGTCGGCATGGCGCACGGAGTGCAGGCGGTGCGTGATGAGGACGATGGTCTGCCCGGTGCTCGCGGCCAGGGCCCGGATCTGGTCGAAGACCCGCTGCTCGGCGACGGCGTCCAGCGCGCTGGTCGGCTCGTCCACGATCAGGATCTCCGCCTGCCGGTACTTGGCGCGGGCGATCCCCACCCGCTGCCACTGGCCGCCGGAGATCTGGTGCCCGCCCCGGTATCCGCGGGCCAGCAGGGTGCCCAGCCCGCGCGGCAGGCCGGCCAGGACCTCGTCGGCCCCGGAGTAGGCGGCCGCGTCCTGGACGGCATCGTCGTCGATCGGACGGCCGGACTCGCCGATGCCCACGTTGACGCGGAAGGTGAAGGGCCAGTGGAAGAAGTTCTGCGACATCAGCGCGACCCGGGCGAACACCTGCGTGCGGTCCGCCGTCCGGGCGTCCACGTCGTCCCACCGGATCGTCCCGCCGCCCTCGTCCGGCAGGTAGAGGCCCGCCAAGAGCTTGACCAGGGTGGACTTGCCGGATCCGTTCTCGCCCACCAGCGCGATGATCTTCCCCATGGGGAAGGACAGGCTGACGTCCCGCAGGGTCGGTTCCGGCTGCTCGCCGCCGCTGCCGGGGTAGGTGAAGGTGACCTCCTCGAACCGGACCTCCCGCAGCCGCTCCGGCAGCGGTGTCCCGCCCGCGGGGATGGCACGGGCCTCGGCCTCCCGGCACAGCCGCTCGTAGTCGGCGACGAACAGGCTCTCCTGGTGCAGCTCGGTGATCTCCAGCACCAAGGAGTCCAGGCTGGAGGCGCCCGTGCGGATCGCCAACACGGCCGTTCCCGCCACGGCCAGCTCCATGGCCCCGCCCCACAGCAGCAGCCCGAGCGCCCCGTACGTGAGCAGGGTGGCCATGCCGCCGGCGCCGTCCGCGACCAGACCGATCCGCGCCGCCCGCCGGGCCAGCCGGGTCTGCTCCCGCTCGCTGGTCTCGGCCATCTGCCGGAAGTGCCCGAGCAGGAACGGCCCGACGTCGTGGACGCGCACCTCGGCAGCGGCCTCCTGCTCGGTCAGCAGCTGCCCCAGCAGGTGCCCGGCCCGCGCGTGCTGCACGAAGGTGTGGAAGCTGATGTAGCGCTGCTTGGAGATGGTCAGCGAACTCCACGCGCTCGGCAGGGTCATCAGCACCAGGAGCGGCAGCAGGACCGGGTGCAGGATGGTGAGGACCCCCGCCGCTGCGGTCAACGAGATCGCGGAGTTCAGCGTGTTGGTGCAGTAGCGGATCATGCGGCGGGCGGAGTCGGCCCCGTAGCGGGCGGCGTCCAGCAGCCGGTGGAACTCGTCGTCCTCGACGGCCGCGAGCTCGACCCGGTGCACCAGCCCCAGATAGCGCTCGGTCGCCACCCGCTGCACCTTCGGCTCCAGCGTTCCGGTCGCCGCCGTGGAAGCGGACCGCAGGAGTGATCCGAGGAGCGCCGTCACGGCCACGACGAGGAGTGCGGGCACCGCCCGGGCCAGCCGCTCGTTGGTGGTGCCGTCCGTGAGGAGGTGCCCGAGCACGCCGTTGACCGCGACCAGCCCGACGGCCTGGGTGACACCGCGGCTGATCTCGGCGCCGAGGACGACCCGCAGGGCGTGGGCGTCGGCGAGGTGCGCGAGCCGCATGCCCGTGCCGACGAGCCGGGGCAGGCCCTTCGCCATCGTCCACAGTCCGAGCTTCAGCCAGGCGCCCTCGTGCCGCTCCCAGCCGATGTCGTACGCGAGCTCGCCGCCGAAGAGGAGCCGCTCGGACTCAGACACCCCCGCGGTGCCGGATCCGGAAGAGTTCTTCTCGCTCACGCCCCCCACCTCGTATCCGGTCGTGACCCACGACGCCCGACCCGCGTGTCAACACGACGCCGCTCGCGAGGCGGAAAACAGGGGGAGAATGGCTGATGTTCGAATGTTGCAGGGGTTACGCGGCGGGCGGGTGCAGGATTCACGGCATCCTCCGGATGGGCGCAAGATGGGTACTGGTGCTCTAAGAACGGCGCCAGAACGCATCCGTCACGGCCGATTCGGGGGCAATCGGCGAACACATGTTCCTTCTTGGGTCGGTGGCCTTGGCGGGTCTGGGGTGGCCGCGCTGAAACTCGCTCGAACAGGGCCGCTCACCCGTGCGGGGGATTGTCGGCCGCGCGCGGGCAGCGGCCCGGTGACGCCGCGGGCCCCGCGGATCCGTTGGGGATCCGCGGGGCCGACGTCCTCGCCCGGCCCGGCCGGGTCAGACGAGCAGTTCGCCGTCCGGGTAGCCGTTGCCGATCTGGGTGCGCGGGGCGTAGGAGCCGGCGCCGTCGCCCTGGTAGAACCAGAGGCCGCCGTTCGCGTCACGGCCGACGAGGTCCGCCCGGCCGTTGCCGTCGAGGTCGCCCGGCGACGTGAGCGCGGTGTACGTCTGCCAGCCCGTGCCGATCTGGGTGCGCGGGGCGTAGGAGCCGGCGCCGTCGCCCCGGTACAGCCACAGGACACCGGCGGTGTCGCGGGCGATCAGGTCGGCCTTGCCGTCGCCCGAGAAGTCGCCGGGCGCGATCAGCTGGTCGTACGTCTGCCAGCCGGTGCCGATCGGGGTGCGGGCGGCGTACGAGCCGTTGCCGTTGCCCTTGTGCAGCCAGAGGACACCGGCGGTGTCGCGGGTGATCAGGTCGGCCTTGCCGTCGCCCGAGAAGTCGCCGGGCGCGATCAGCTCGTCGTACGCCTGCCAGCCGGTGCCGGCCTGTGTGCGGGTTCCGCCGGAGTACGTACCCGTGACCGGGTCGGCGGGGTAGCGCCACAGGGCGCCGGCCGTGTCGACGGCGAGGAGGGCGGAGCCGTCGCGGACGACGTGCGTCATGCCGCTCCACCCGGTGCCGACCTTGCAGGCCCCGGCGACGCCGCCGTCCGGGCGGCCGGCGTAGGCGAACAGGGCGCCCTTGGCGTCGCGGCGCAGGACGGAGCCCGCGCCCGCGGCGGCGGGCCCGCAGTCCGACCAGTACGCGCCCGCCCGCAGCGGCTTGTGGTCGGAGACCAGGCCGTCCAGGGGCAGCACGTCCGCCTTGGCGTTCTTGAAGTGGCGGCTGGACAGGAACACGTAGTCGATCTTCGTGGTGTTGAAGGTCGGCTCGCCGCTGCGGCAGCGGGGGCGGCCGTCGCCGCAGGGGTCGGAGGCGAAGTGGTCGCGGTCCGTCTCGTCGGCCTCGCTGAAGGTGCCCCAACCGCCGTCGCCGACGCCCGGACCGTAGAAGTACGAGGCCGCCTTGGAACGGGGAGCGGCGTTGAAGTCGCCGCCGAGGACCACCGGGACGCCGGCGTCCTGCCACTGCTTGGCCTGCGCGGCGAGCTTGACGGCCTCCTGCTCGCGCAGTCCGGCGTCGCTCCAGTAAAGGTGGACGGAGCAGGCCCAGTTGGCGCGGCTCTGGGTGTACGTCTTCACGCACGGGACGGTGATGGGTTCGCTCTCCCCGCCCACGGTCAGGTCGAGGACTTTCGTCTCGGACAGCGGGCCCTTGACGAGGACCGCGTTCCCGTAGTCGGCGCCGCCGCACACCGCGGGGTTGCCACCGGACAGGGCGGTCGCGAAGAAGCCTTGGAAACCGGCCGACTGCAGACGCGTACGGATCGCGTCGAACTGGGGCCGGCACACCTCCTGGAGGTGCAGCTGGTCGGCGTTCCAGCTGGAACCGGTCGCCTCGGCCACGACCGAGTCGATGCGGCGCTCGTTGTCGTAGCCCTTGGATTCGGAACAGTTGTTGCCGCATATGTTGTAGCTGAGGAACCGCACGGGCGGGGCGTCCGCCCCGGCCACGCTGTCGGCCTGCGCGGCCGGGGCGAGGGCCAGGGCGCTGAGGACGCCGCCGAGCAGGGCGGCAGCGGCCGTGCCGAGGGTTTTGCGCACGATCACGAGGTGCTCCTGAACTGGGTGAGAGGGGCTGAAGGTTGCGGTACGGGGCGAAGGGGAGAGGTGCTCACCAGGCCGTTCCGATCTGGACGCGGGCCGAACCGCCCGCGAAGGCGGGGCCGGAGTAGCGGAAGAGCTTGCCGGTGGCGGTCTCGGAGGCCAGGAGGTCCGGGACGCCGTCGCCGGTGACGTCGCCGATGCCGGTGATGTTGGTCATCGCGTCCCAGTTGGTGCCGATCTGCACCTTGGTGCCGCCGTTGTAGTTCGGCCCGGAGTAGCGGTAGAGGTTGCCGTTGTCGGCGTCGACGGCGAGGACGTCGGTCACCCCGTCTCCGGTGAGGTCGCCGGCGGCGACGATGTCGCGCATGCCGTTCCAGCCGTTGCCGATCTTCATGCGGCTTCCGCCGGTGTAGGAGGGGCCGGAGTAGCGGTACAGGTCGCCGGTGGTCTTCTCGACCGCGATCAGGTCGGGCTTCCCGTCTCCCGTCAGGTCGCCGACGCCGGTGATGTTGGTCATCGCGTCCCAGTTGGTGCCGACCTGGACCTTGCCGCCGCCCTTGAAGTCGGGGCCGGAGTAGCGGTAGAGGTTGCCGTTGTCGGCGTCGACGGCAAGGACGTCGGTCACCCCGTCGCCCGTGAGGTCGCCGACGCCGACGATGCCGCTCATCGCGTTCCAGCCGTAGCCGACCTTGACCCGCGAACCGCCCCCGTACGACGGGCCGGAGTAGCGGTACAGGTCACCGGACTTGACCTCGACGGCGATCATGTCGGTCACGCCGTCGCCCGTGAGGTCGCCGACCGGCGTCAGGTGGGTCATCTTCGACTGCGGGGCGGGCGGTTCGGCCGGGTACGGGTCGGCGGGATCGGCGCCCAGACCCGCCGCCGGGCCGCAGGTCGGCCAGGCGCCCTGGCCCTGCGTGGCCAGGACCTTCTCGGCGATCCGTATCTGCTGTTCCTTGGTCGCCTGGTGCGGGTACTGCGCGTACTGCCGTCCGCCGAAGGCGTCCCAGGTCGACTTCAGGAACTGCAGGCCGCCGTAGTAGCTGTGACCCGCCTTGTAGTAGCTCCAGTTGCCACTGGACTCGCACTGGGCGACCTTGTCCCAGGTGGTGACGGACGCGGCGCCGGCCGACGGCGCGCCCGGGGCCAGCAGGGTCAGGGCGGCGAGCGGGGCGGCGACGAGGGCCGCCCGGGAGAGCGTGGTGCGCGGACGCGAAGGCATGCCGGTTCCTCGGTGAGGTGGTGAGGTGGTGAGTCGGTGAGAGGGAAGGGAGATCGGTGAAGCGGTGAGGGGGAGGCCGGTCCCGCGGCCGGTACCGGTCGCCTTGCCCGGCTGGCCGGCTACCAGTTGGTGCCGATCTCGACGGCGCTGCCGCCGTTGAAGGACGGTCCGGAGTAGCGGTACAGCTTCTGCGTCGCCGCCTTCACGGCGAGCAGGTCCGGGACGCCGTCTCCCGTCAGGTCCCCGACACCGGTGATGTTGGTCATCGAGTCCCAGTTGGTGCCGATCTGCACCTTGGTGCCGCCGTTGTAGTTCGGCCCGGAGTAGCGGTACAGGTTCCCGGTCTCGGTCTCCACGGCGATGATCTCGGCCACGCCGTCACCGGTCAGGTCGCCGACGCCCACGATCGTGGAGTAGATGTTCCAGCCGTTGCCGATCTTCATGCGGCTTCCGCCGGTGTAGGAGGGGCCGGAGTAGCGGTACAGGTCGCCGGTGCTCTTCTCGACCGCGATCAGGTCGGGATGGCCGTCTCCCGTCAGGTCGCCGACACCGGTGATGTTGGTCATCGAGTCCCAGTTGGTGCCGATCTGCACCTTGGTGCCGCCGTTGTAGTTCGGCCCGGAGTAGCGGTACAGGTTCCCGTTGGTCGCGTCGACGGCGAGGATGTCCGCCACGCCGTCGCCGGTCAGGTCCCCGGCGCCGACGATGTCGCTGATCGAGCCCCAGCCGTACCCGATCTTCACCCGGCCCGAGCCGCCGGTGTAGGACGGGCCCGAGTACCGGTAGAGGTCGCCGCTCGCGGTCTCGACGGCCACGATGTCGTTCACCCCGTCACCGGTGAGGTCGCCGACCGCGGTGACGTTCGTCATCCCCTTGTCGGGCACGGTCACCGGGCTGTCGGCGACCTTGTTGTACCGGTAGGGCAGGAACCCCTTCGACGTGATGTAGCTGCGGGTGTAGGTGCTGCGCCGGGCGTCCGTGCCCGGGCGGGCGTGCTCGATGATGTTGGCGACCGTGTGGCTGGAGTCGGTCCAGCCGGCGAACAGCACCACGTGCGTGTTGATGTCGTTCAGCGCGTCGCCCGGCTGGAGGTCGTCGAGGCTGCCGAGCTTCGTGGAGTAGTTCGGCAGGGTCCAGGTGGTCGCGCTGGCCGGCAGGTGCCAGGCCATGGACACGAGTCCGGAGCAGTCCGTGCGGTACAGCCGGCCCTGCGGGTCGCGGTACGAGGCCCGCTGGCTGTACGGAACGCCCTGGTCGACCCAGTACTGCGCCCGGTCGATCATCTCGGCGCGGGCGATGGAGCCGCCGACGGAGGAGGTGGCCGTGGTCGTCGCGGCGGCCGCTGCGACGGGCGCCGGGGCGGGGGCGGGAGCGGCCTGGCTCGGGGCCGTGACGCCGAGGACGACGGCGGCGAGGGCGGCGACGGTGGCGGAGCGGACTGAAGTGCGCATGCTGAAGTTCCCCGTGTGGGTGAGTGGGTGAGTGGGTGTGGGCGAAATGGGCGGCAGGCGGACCGGGCGGGGCCGTGACGGACCCCGGTGGCGCCTGAGGAGGCCGGGTGCCCGGTGCGGAGGCACGCCGCGGAGCGCGCGGGAGGGCGCGGCGAGGCGGCGCCGGAGCGCGCGGGGCGGGATGAGGGGCGGCCGCGGGGGCCGTGGTCGCTACGCGGGCAGCGAGGCGGTGAAACCGTGGGCGGCGATGGGCTCACGGGCGCGCAGCATCAGGCCCCGCGCACGGTGGAGGGCTGCCTCGTCGGAGGGGGCCGTGAGGAAGAGGACGGCCTCCATCCCGTACGGGGCGGGCCGGATGACGATGTGCTGGATCCCGTCGCCCGGCGCGGAGTGCGCCCAGAGGAGGTCGTGGATCAGGTGGGTGCCCGGGACGGTCGTCGCGGTGTCGGGTGCGCCCCTCAGGAGGGCGTGGACGATGCGCATGGTGCGTACGGATCGGGTGGCGCGGCCGGCGGGGTCAGTCCCAGCCGATGATGTCGGCCGGCTGCGCGTCCCACCCGATGACCGGGGCCGGGCCCTGGGCGATGGCGGTGCCGCCGGGGTGTACGTCCCACCCGATGCCGGATTCGGCGGCGAGGGAGCCCACGGCGAGGGCGAGAGCGGCGGCGACGACAACGCGGCGGATGGGCGTGGACATGACATGTTCCTTCCGGTGGGGCACCGCGGGGTGCCGGGGTGGGTGGGCCGTACCGCCGAGCGGGCCGGTGCCGGCTGCCTCTCGGCGCCGCGTCCCTCTCGGTGGTCACCATCCTGTGCCACCCCGGGCGCGGACTGAAGGGTTCGGCCCCGTCACGAAGGTGCCTGACACCAAGGTGACACCGGCCGCACCAACACCATTCCCGGGTGCGGACGTTGCCCGGGTCAGGCGGGCCCGGCCCCGGAACCCTGAACGCGCGTCACCGCACCGCGCCGGAAGGAACGGCGGTAGGCGGCGGGCGTGGTGTGCACGGCGGGCCTGAAGGCGGCCCTCCGCGGCCGGATCTGACCACCCGGCCCCCCCCGCCGCCCGGTCACGTCGTGGCGCAGGCCGGCAGTCCGCGGCCGCCGGACGGGTCCCTCCGGCCGGTCGCCCGGCGATGGGCCGAGCGGATGAGGACGGATACCAGGGCAGCCAGGTCTTCCGCGCCGGCGGCGTCGTCCGCGTAACGCGTGGTCTGCAAAGGGCCCACCTGATCCAGCCGGACCCCCTCCAGCTCCAGGACGTAGGCGAGGACGAGGATGGCCAGGCGGGCGTTGCCGTCCGGGAAGGGGTGGAAGAAGGCCACGTCCAGGTAGGCCCTGGCCGCCCGGGAGGCCAGGGGGACTCGCGGGTCGGCGCTCTCGCGCAGACAGTGCTCGAAGTCCCGCCGGGTGTGCGGTGTGAGGGCGTAGCGTTCCCGGCCACCCTTGGCGAAGGCATCGCCCCGCCGGAACGCAACCTCAGGCACGCCGAGGACGAGCCGCTGCCATTCAGCCAGGAGCGCGCAGGTGAGGGGGCGCTCACGGGAAGCGTCCGCACGCGACTGAGCCAGTGCCGCGAGCAGTCGGTCGCCTCGCGCCGGATCCGAGTACCGGCCTCCCGCATCGCACCAGACGCCGAAGCCGTCCATGGCCGCCTCGACAGGGGCCGGTGTCTCACCGACCGCGGAAGCCCAGTCGATCCGCTTCCTGATCTGGCACCAGGCGGCCAAGGCGTCAGCGGTCACGGTACGGCTGCTCCCCGGTCAGGCCTACGGCAAGGTCTTCTCCCACGGCGTCGACCAAGGTCCGCGACGGCGTGGTCCAGCTCTTGAACCGTCCGCCGACCGCGGCGTCGACCGCTTCCTTCGCGCTCTCCGGCCCCATGCCCGTGGACGTGAGGAACCACGTCAGCACCGTGCGGCAGAGCCCGTACCAGCCGCATTCGGCACCCGTGCGGTCCACGACCACCGTCACGAGTCGGGTAGCGGCCCGTTCCAGGTGCCAGCTGCGCTCCTCGGCATCCGCCCCGGCGGGCGGCGCCAACTGCGCGAACCGCTCGGCCAGCTCCTCCAGCCAGTCGCGCCACTCCAGCAGTGAGGCGACCACCTTGGCGGCCGTCGCGGCGGACTCGCCCACGGAGTGGGAGGTGCAGCACCAGCTGGTGACGACGCCACCGCCACCGCCCTCGCCGACCGCCCAGTCCCATCCGCAGGCCCATCGGCCGTATCGCGCCGCCAGGAACGCCGTCACCTCGGTGGTGAAGCGATGTCCGTCCTCCCACCCGGCACCGGCGGCGGGAACCATCGAGGCGATCACCGCGGCGACGTGCGAGCCCTCCTCGTCGTCCCAGTCGAAGGCGATCAGGTCGGGATCGACGGCGGACCACGGCAGCCAGGCCGGAGCGAGCTCGTAGTTGACGGCCGTGACGTTCCTCCAGAATCAGGCAGGGGCAGGACAACTGGGCGATCGTGCCAAAGGCTCACGGCTTTGTCACATGAGTTTGCGCCGACGCCACTCCCGGGGTCGGCGAAGGAAAGGGGCAGGCATGGCAGGCCGAGTGAAGGTGTCGTTGGCCGAGGCGTATCCGGAGGTCGCCGCGACGTGGCACCCGACCCGCAACCGGCCCGTGACTCCCGATCAGATCGGGACGGGCGGCGGCATGATGTGGTGGTCGTGCCCGGCCGGGCACGAATGGGAAGAGACCGTGGTCAGCCGCAGGTCCCTGCCCAAGTGGAAGCGAGGGGACATCGCCGCCTGCCGGGAGTGCTCCGGCACGGCTCCCTTCGTGCGGACGTTTCCGGGGTGCGGGTGCACGAAGAAGGTGCGCCCCGGGACCAGGGAAGCCGAGCACGGCCGGTGCCATGCCTGCCGGACCCGGGACTTCGAGACGAACGCACCGCGCGTCAAGGAGGAACTGTCGAAGGCGGCGAAGGCGGCGGCAGGGCGTGCGGGCCGGCTGCTGGACACGGTGGCGATACCGGATGACGTGCCGGCCCCCTTGCTGCTGGAGTGGCGCTGGTGGGCGTCCAAACACCTCCAGGGCGCCATCGCCGCCGAACAGGTCCTGGAGCGGACGGGAAAGGTCGAGGCGGCACTGGCCCGCGCCGCTCACATGGCGCCGCGGTTGACACCGACTCCGGGCGACATCGCTGCCGCGGCGGCCCGCGACGGGGTTCTGCGCCTTCTCGAAGCCGCCCACTGGGCCGAGGGCTGGGGCCATGCCCTGTCGGGCGAGGACGCCCGCCCCGTGGACCCCGGCTTCCCGGCGGACATCGCCGCCGAGCTCTCCGCGTGGTTGTCCGACTGGGCCGAGGGCGTACGGGAAGACCGGACGGCCGGGCGCCCGGTACCGAGCGGCACGGCCGGGGTCACCCGTGCGCTGACGGGTGTGATCCAGGAATTCCTGCGGGCCGCGGTCGAACCGCACGGCCGGGTGTACCGGGAACTGAGACTGCCCGTCCTCCCGGACGGCGCCGTCCGCTACGGACGCGTGGACGTCGCCGCATGGTCGCCGACCCTCCTCCCCGACTTCGTGGTGGAGATCGACTCCGCTCCCAACCCGTCGTCCGTGCGGAAGCTGGAGTTCGTCCGGGACGCCGGAGCGGTGCCGCTGTGGGTCCGCTTCGGAGCCGGACCGGTCGAGGACATCACCGGAGTGGGCATCGTGGACGCCCGGGACCTGGTCCGCACCGCCCTGGCATCCGACGTGCCGTGACGCCATCGCGGTCGGCGTCACGACACATTGGGCGCACCCTCCCGGGCGGGATCCTCGGCTGCCGTGTGATCCGGACCCTCGGCCGGGGCGGCGGCGGCACGCAGCGCCGCTTCGACCCGGCGGTTGCTAGTCATGGACGCCGTGACGGCCGTCATCGTCAGGAGCAGGCCGGCGGCAGCGTAGAGCGGGGTGCGTACGTCGTACGCGGTGGCCAGCCAGCCGCCCAGGAAGGCGCCGAACGGGGCGGCGCACATGGAGAGCATGCGGGAGGTGGAGGCGACCCGGCCCATGAGGTGGGCCGGGACGATCGCCTGGCGGAGGGAGGGCCCCAGCACCATCGTGGTGCCCATGCCCGCCCCGCAGACGGCGAGCGCGAGCCCGGCCACGTACGGATTCGGGGCGGCGGCGAGCCCCAGGATGGCGACTCCCTCGACCACGGTCGTGCAGGTCAGCGCGGTGCCGGTGCCGAGCCGCCGGCCGACGAAGGAGGCGATGCCCGCGCCGAGCAGACCGCCCGTGGCCTCCGCCGTGAGGAGCAGGCCGTAGCCGAAGGTTCCGATGCCGAGACGGTCGTGCGTGAAGAGGGCGAGTACGGTCTCCACGGCGAGGAAGGCGATGTTCCCGATCGCCGGACGGAGCGCGAGCCCGAGCAGCAACCGGTCACGGAACACGTACGCGGCCCCGGCCCGCGCCTGCCGGAGCAGCGACTCCCGGACCTCCGGAACGGGCCGGGGCAGGGCCGGCAGCGACCGGACGAGCAGTGCGGAGATCATGAACGACACCGCGTCGGCGAGCAGCGGAACCGACCGCCCCAGTACGAGCAGGGCACTGCCCGCGGGTGGCCCCGCGAAGCCGGACATGGCGGTCTGGGCGCCGCGCAAGCGGGAGTTGGCGCGCTCCAGGAGCGCGGGGTCGCGGCCGAGCAGATCCGGCAGATAGGCCGTGGCGGCCGTGTCGAAGAAGAGTCCGCCCAGGCCGAGCACGAAGGCGACGGCCGCCAGCAGCGGAATGCTCAGCACGTCGAGCGCGGCCGCTGCCGCCGGTATCGCGAGCAGCACCGCACGCGCCACGTCCGCGACCCACATCGTGCGCCGATGGTCCCAGCGGTCCACCAGCGCACCGCCGAGCACCCCGAAGAGCAGCCACGGCAGCGTTCCGGCAGCGGTGACGACGGCGAGCGCCATCGGATCCCGCGTCAGCGTCAACGCGATCAGCGGCAGCGCGGCGTGCGACACCCCGTCACCGAGCGAGGACACCGTCTGCGCGGTCCACAGCCGTCCGAACCCGGTCGGCAGCTTCCGAACGTCTGAGGTCACTTGGCGTCCCCTTCGGCCTGCTCGCCCGCTGCCGGAACAGTGCGAAGACGAGTGAGGCGTCCGGCAACGACGGATCGGACAGTTCCCGGTACTCGTCCGCCAGCGCCTGCAGCCGCGCCCCCAGCTCCGCGAACTGCGCCTCGGTGAGCCGCAGGTGCGCCATCCGTACGTGCCGCTCGCCATCCGGGGGCGCCGCCTCCAGGTCCGCCACCGCATGCCGCATCAGCACATCGGGGCCGCCCTCGCCCGGATCCGGCAGCACGATCGACCGCGCGGCCATCGCGTAGTACCGCTCGGTGACACCCCGCACCTTCCGCGTCCGTACCACCTTCACCAGGCCGGCCCGCTCCAGCAGCCGTACGTGATAGCTGGAACTCCCCTTCGCGAGCCCCACCCGCTCGGCGATCTGCGTGATCGTCGCGGGCTCGAAGCGGAGCACGGCCATGATCCGGTGGCGCGTGAGGTTGGAGACGGCGCGCAGCTGCTCGTCAGTGGTGACGTGAAACGTCTCGGGAAGATCATCCGTAGGCATGCGAGCAATGGTCAACGACTCTTGACCATTAGGCAAGGGAATTGCGGGGTTACGGGTTCCGTACGGGCACCGTGACCCCGTGGGCCGCGTACGCCTCGATGTGGGAGAGGTACTGCTCGGCGGTCAGGGTGTCGCGCTTCCAGATCGCCTGCGCGGTGTGTGTCGTGCGGGAGATGGCTGAGCGCAGCCCTCCGGGGCGTCCGGCGCGCAACTCCCCGGCACGCGGGGCGAAGGCGTCACGCACCTGCTTGTTCAGCGCGCTGAACTGAGACGCGGAGAGCGCCGGCACGGCGGTGTTCCAGCAGGCGTCCGACGCCGCGGCCACGGCAGCGGCGTACCGGATCTCGTCCAGCACCGCCGACGTCAGCCGTGACGCCTGGGTGACGAAGACCGCCACCTCGGGAGGAACAGTGGACATACGGGCTTCCTCAAAGGGAGTTGAGCAGGCGGCCGCCCGGCCGGCCGGCCAGCCGCCGGCCAGCCGCCGGCACCACGCTACCCGGCGGCCTCGTCCGAGCCGGACTGTCGAGCCTGCACACCCGAGGGCTCCCGAGCGCCGGCCTCCACCCCTACCATCACGCACATGTCGATCACTTCACCCACACCCGTTCTCCACGCCGACAAGGAAACCGTCGTGTTCGTCGAGAACGACGCGCTGCTCGTGCGCCGTCCGCACGAGCAGACGCACATCCCGCTGAAGGCCATCAGTCGTGTACGCGCCGAGGGGCAGTCCGTCACGATCGAGCTGACAGCCGCGCCGACCACGGACAAGACGCACGTCCACCGGGTCTGGGACGTGGCCGACACCGCCGCAGCCGTCGCCTTCGCCGACGCCGTGAACGCGGCTCTGCCGGAGCGCACCGAGGAGACGGAGACGATCGACGGCGCGGACCTCGTCTCGGGCGAGCGCCTGTACCAGCCGAGCTACCGGAACTGGCTTCGCGCGATGAAGCGCGGCGCGCTCGTCGCGACCCTGGTGGCCATCGGCTCATGCGTGCTCGTGGGCTTCACGCCAAGCCCTGCCGCCATGGTCTTGATCATCCCGTTCAGCTTCTTCGGGATACTGATCCTCACGCTCGGCGCGTTCCTCGCCTACGCACCGGTCGAGGAACGCTATTTGCGGAAGCACGGAGTCCGGACGGCCGCCATCCGGCTCCGGGACGAGCCCGGCCGGTACGCCTACACGGACCCGGGCGGTGTGGTCCGCACCGTGCGGCACTCCATCCCGACCTGGAGCATCGAGGCGGCGTACGACCCGCGCGACCCCGGCCGTGTCCTTCCGCTGCGGTCGCGGGGCCAGCGGATCCGGGCCGCCGTTCTGGTTGTTCTCATCCTCGCCATCGGCCTCGTCTTCGTCGGCGGGGCCGTCACGGTGGTGGTCGGCGCCTTCCTCGGCAAGTTCGACAGCCTGACCTGAGTCGTACCACGGTGACGGTGTCACCTGTGGGGACAGGCTGTCGGCCACCGCGCTCACGAGCGCGGTGGCCGGGAGGTGCCGGTGCCCGCCTCACCCCTTACCCGAGGGCCGCGCCGCCCGTACGGGCCGCGACACCCGTTGGGCGGTGAACCGCACCGTCCGGGCCCGCTGGGCCGCGGGGGTCAGGGGGTCAGGCGCTGGCGAGGCTGATCTGGTCGTTGAAGACCGCCCAGTTCTGCCCGGGGTCGGCGGAGTCGCAGGCCTTGGTCGAGATGTTCGGGGTTCCCCAGGTGTTGGCGAGGCAGTAGGCCGGAGCGAAGGTGAGGGCGATGTGCTGCCCGGTGACGGTCCAGTACTGGCCCTGGTCCTTGGGGTCGCAGGGCTTGGTGGAGATGTTCGGGGTCCCCCAGGTGTTCGCGAGACAGTAGCCCCGCGCGTAGGTGAGGGAGATCTGCTGGCCCGAGACGGTCCAGTGCTGGCCCCGGTCGGCGGTGTCGCACGGCTTCGTGGAGATGTTCGGGGTGTCCCACGCGTTGGCGAGGCAGTAGATGCCGGGAGCGCGCAGTGCGGGGGCGGCGGTGCTCGCGGCCTCCGCTCCGACAGCCGGCAGGAGGGAAGCCGTCAGGGACAGCGCGGCGATGGCGAGCGTCTTGCGGAGTGCGATTGCCATGGGGGAGTCCGTTCTCGCTGAAGGGTGTGTGATGCGCGCACGACCGCGAAGTGCCTGGTGGACGCGGGTCCGGGCGCAGGGCAATTGGTAGCACCGGACGGTGGTTGGCCAACGGTTTCTGCTCGGCACGTTCATTCGAATGCGCAGAAACGAGTGATGATCGGACACGTGCCGGACCGCGAGGTGTCCGTGGCGCAGCAGAACCGTCCTCCGGCCCCGACGGCCCCGTTCAGACGGTGGAACTTTGGCGGGCACCGGGCCGGCCGGACTTCGGCCCGTCCGGATTCCGTCGCGTGAACCGCTGACCGCTGGTCAACGACCGCTCTCGCCACGGCTGTTCGACGGGCGCGCCGCCAAGTACTCCGGCTCGACACCCGAGTCGGACTGCGCCTCGCGCAGGCGGTCCGGCAGGCCGAAGAGCGGGAAGAGGCGGTCGGTGTCACGGTAGGCGGTAATGCCGCTGATCCGGTCGCCGTGGAACTCGACGACTTGGAGCGCCCAGGGCACGTAGCCGGTTCCGCCCGGGTGGGGGCGGTACTGGCCGAAGGCGGGGGAGCCGTTCGCCACGGTCGGGACCAGCCGCGAGCCACGGCAACCGATCGCTGGGCCGGTGAGCCACGCGTGGATATCGGTGAGACCGCGCATCCACTTCGCGTACGGGGGCAGGCACAGCGTGGCGTCGACGTGGAGGAGCATGTTCAGCTCCTCCACGTCGTAGCGGGAGAAGGCCGCGGCGTACCGCTCGGCCAGCACCCGGCGGACGCTGTCGTGGGAAGGCCGGGCGGCCGGCCCGTCCGTCGCGTGGCGGCGGTCGGCCAGCGTGGTGCGGGCCCGCTGCAGGGAACTGTTGGCTGAGGCGACGGTGCAGCCGTGCAGGTCGGCGACCTCGCGGGCCGAGAAACCCAGAACGTCCCGCAGGATCAGCGTCGCCCGCTGGCGCGGCGGCAGGTGCTGCAGCGCGGCGACGAACGCCAACCGGACCGACTCGCCCACCGTCGCGGCCGCCTCCGGATCACCGCCGGGGCAGGGCTCCACCCACAGGACGGAATCCTGCGGGGGTGCCGGCGGGGTGCCGCCCCCGCTCGGGCCGGACAGGTCCATCGGCAGCGCCCGCCGCCTGCCCGACGCGAGGGCGTCCAGACACACGTTGGTGGCAATGCGGTACACCCACGTCCGCACCGCCGAACGGCCCTCGAAGCGGTCGATGTTCCGCCACGCCCGCACCAGAGCCTCCTGCACGGCATCCTCGGCCTCGGCGTACGACCCCAACATCCGGTAGCAGTACCCGATCAGCTCCCCCCGGTACTCCTCAAGCCCCTCCGCCCCCGAGCCGGACGCCCCGCTTTCCCCCATGCCGCACCCCTTCGACGAGACAGTCCCAGGCCGCTGACCTGGCGCTCCACGGTAAGGGCAGGATCCATGGCCGAAGCAGGGGCCTCCTCCCCGCATCAGGCAAGCGCCTGAGCAGTGCCGGACTCCTTGGCCGGAGCCACGACCTGGGCCCCGTACCAACCATCCGCACACAGGTTTTATGGCATATTTCGGACATCCATCCTGGCGAAAGGCACCTCATGAAGTTCGCGGTCATCGGCGGTACCGGGCTGATCGGGTCGCAGGTCGTCAAGAACCTGAACGCCGCCGGGCACGAGGCGGTACCGCACGCGCAGTCCACCGGAACCGACGTCATCAGCGGCCGGGGGCTGGGCGAGGCGGTGGCGGGGGCCGACGTCGTCGTCAACCTGACGAACTCCCCGACCTTCGACGAAGCCTCCCCGGCCTTCTTCCAGACCTCGATGGACAACCTTCTGGCCGCGGCCCAGAAAGGCGGCGTGGGCCACTTCGTCATTCTCTCGATCGTCGGAGTGGACCAGGTGCCGGAGCTGGACTACTACCGGGCCAAAGTGCTCCAGGAGGACATCCTCGCGGCTGGGCCGGTGCCCTACTCGATCGTCCGTGCGACGCAGTTCATGGAGTTCATGGACGCCGTCCTGTCCTGGACCGCCGACGGCGACACCGTCCGGCTGCCCGCCACGCCGATCCAGCCGATCGCCTCCAAGGACGTGGCCGACGCGGTGGCGGAAGTCGCCGCGGGCGCCCCGCTGGGCGGCATTCGCAACATCGCCGGGCCCGAGGTCTTCTCCCTGGACGAGCTGGGCCGGATCACCCTCGCCCACCAGGGCGACGGCCGCACCGTCGTCACCGACCCCGCCGCCGGCATGTTCGCCGTCGTCAAGGGTGACGTCCTCACCGACCAGGACGCCCACCTCGCCCCCACCCGCTACGCCGACTGGCTCTCCTGAACCGCTCACGGACCCGCGCCGACCTGAGCGCCGAGCAGGCGAGCGGCCGCTCTCGATGTCGATGAGAACGCGGCACGCAA
The DNA here is from genome assembly GCF_040611935.1 of Streptomyces sp. NPDC006512. Lineage (NCBI taxonomy): Bacteria > Bacillati > Actinomycetota > Actinomycetes > Kitasatosporales > Streptomycetaceae > Streptomyces > Streptomyces sp. NPDC006512. The sequence continues at coordinate 158,560 of NZ_JBEXPG010000009.1, forward strand.
GCTGACGGCCCGCTTCGGCGGTCCGAGCCGCTACCGCTGAAACGCCGCTGACCACACCCGCGGGTGGCCGGTTTCCGGGGAATCCTGCGGAGTCGGCCTTGTGATCGTTAGGGTCATGCCCAGTCCGCGCCGACATGGGTGCGCGGGTCAGGGCCGGAACCCAGAGCGCTCTGGGGCACGACCGGACCGACCATCGGCCCCCGGCATACCGCATCCTGCGGGATGCCGGGGGCCGCGTCCCCGCCCCGAGGGTCGAGCGTGGCCAATGGACCCCTTCGGAAGCCGAGCCCGAGTTCGCCCTCGGCCTGGCCCCTCGCCACCCTCCGAGCCGAGAACGGGCTCCTGGCCTGGCACTCTCCACCCTGCGCTGCCCCGGGCGGACTCTTGCAGTCCACCACGTTCGATTACCTCCTCGCCCACGGCGCAAAAATCTATGCTGGCCGGAGTAGACATTGGGCTGTGGTGTGGCTATGGTTTCTCTCGTAGCCAGAGAGACCGCAAGGCCCGGCAGAGACGAACTGCCAGGCAGCAGTACAGGTAGTTGCAGTTCAGCAGTACGGTGCGGCGGTGGAGTTCCGAAGCCAGGGTTGTCGAAGGACGGCGACGGGACTGACGGTCGGACCGGGTGGCCCGCAGGTTCAGGGGCCGCCATCAGCAGTACCGCAGTTAACGCAGTGGTGAAGTTGGCAGTACCCAGCAGTGAAGTGAGTGAGTGGTACCTCGGTGAAGGCGTCGGCTGCGGGCGCGCGCACCGGGAAGTTCGGCAGTGGGGTTCCAAGCCAGAGCAGACGCAGGATGGGCGACGGGGCTGGCTGCCGGAGCGTGGCGCTTGGACAGGTCACGAGCAGTGCCAGTGGTTGAGTGAAGGATCCCAGAGGGAAGAACGGAGGAGCCGAGCGCCATCAGGATCGCCCGGGCGGAAGTTTTGGGCCCGGGTACCGCAGGACATCGATAGTGAGGTGGTCTCCGGTCAAGCAACCGCGATCCCCGCACCCCGGCCGGCGTATCGGTCGGGCTGGCGGAAACAGAAGGCCGGCGCAGTCTCAGGGCCGGCGGATGGTGTTGTAGTTCCTTCGGGGCCCTGGCGCGATAGGCGCCAGGGCCCCTCGACGCGTTTCCACCAGAGAGGTCTCATGACAGCAGAAACCCCGGCCGGCCCCCTCGGCGGCCACCTGGACGACGAAGACTTCCCCGCCTACACCATGGGCAGGGCCGCCGAAATGCTCGGCACCACCCAGGGCTTCCTTCGCGCCATCGGAGACGCCCGCCTCATCACCCCGCTCCGCTCCGCCGGCGGACACCGCCGCTACTCCCGCTACCAGCTGCGCATCGCCGCCCGCGCCCGCGAACTCGTCGACCAGGGCACCCCTGTCGAGGCCGCCTGCCGCATCATCATCCTCGAAGACCAACTGGAGGAAGCCCAGCGGATCAACGCCGAGTACCGCCGCGCCGCCGCGGAGGCGGATCCCCGGACCGCGGCCTGAGGCGGCACGGACCAGCCACCTCGAACGGACCGTGCGTGTGTGCTGCCCGTACCGCCGCCAGGCGAAGCCGTACCGGTTGCCGGGCCGCCGGCCTCCTTCCGGGTCTGCCAGGCGTAAGCCCGTGATCGCCGGGGCAGGTCTGTGCGCATGCCTGAAGAACCTGCCCACCTCGTCGATGCCATCGAAGTAGCCGTGCGGGACGGGGACGATCACCGGATCGCTCTCCTGCTCGACCGGTTCAGGCACGTGGCTGATCTTTCAGACCTGATTCGGCTGAGGTGCCGGCTTACCGGCGCGACCGGCCGGCCCGACGCATGCCGGGCCTCGCGTGCCGGCGACTGTGCCTCGGATGCCGGAGCGGGTGTGACGTCGGGCGGTGCCGGATCGTTCCAGCAGATGTGAATGTCAGATTCCGCTTGTCGGGGCTCAGCCCCCGTGGTCCGGCCCGCTGCCTGCCCAGCCGGTCTCCGTATCCCGCAAACAGTGCCCGCGTCCCGGTCGTGTGCGGGGAGGCGCCGTGATCGCCCGGTCCTTCTACTGGTGCCGGGCGTGCCGCCAGCCCCTCTACGCGACCAGCTCCCACTGCTTCCCGGCCGACCGGCACTGGGAGATCGACCACCAGCAGCAGTCCGGACACTGCGCCAACAGGCACCTGATGCCCCTGACCGGCACGGCCACCACTCCAGAAGACCTCCCCAACGCCCCACGCGTCCTCCGCGTGTTCGGATCCTGAGCTCACGCGGCCGCAGCTCCCTGCCCCCGGCCGCCCCTACTGACGGGCCGGGAGCGCGGCCGGTTGCGTACGGGCGGCCGGACGGCACCCCTGCGCCTCAAGCTCGCCGGCACCCGCATCTGGATCAGACGCTGACCGAAGAGGCAGGACCTAGGCAGTGTCTTCAAATGATCGTCACTGGTGGATCATGGTGTCGTGATACGTCGCCATGAACTGTCTGATGCCGAGTGGGAGTTCGTCAGGCCGTTGCTGCCCGTGTCGGTGCGGGGGCGGAAGCGGCTGGACGACCGCAGGGTTCTGAACGGGATCGTGTGGAAGTTCCGGACCGGGACGGCCTGGCGGGATGTGCCCGAGCGTTATGGTCCGTGGGCCACGCTGCATACGCGTTTTCGCAGGTGGGCGGCGGACGGGACGTTCGACCGGATGCTGCGGGCCGCCCAGGCGAGGGCGGACGCGGTGGGCGACATCGAGTGGCTGGTGTCCGTCGATTCCACGGTCGTCCGGGCCCACCAGCATGCGGCGGGGGCCCGAAAAGGGGGCTCCGCAACCCGGCCATCGGCCGGTCCAGAGGCGGTCTGACCAGCAAGATTCATCTGGCCTGTGACGGCCGGGGCCGTCCGCTCGCCTTCGTCGTCACGGGCGGTAACACCAACGACTGCACCCGGTTCACTGCCGTGATGGAAGCGGTCCGGGTGCCCCGGATCGGGCCTGGGCGACCCCGCACCCGGCCCGATCACGTCCTGGGTGACAAGGGCTACAGCTCGAAGGCGATCCGCGCCTGGCTCCGCCGCCGGGGCATACC